>NZ_CAMLJP010000062.1 GCF_946480385.1 uncultured Azospirillum sp. | reverse complement strand
TCGACGAACTTGACCAGTTCGGCGTCGGGCGGGTCGGGCAGGACGACCTTCAGCTTCACATATTGGTCGCCCGGCTGCTTGGTGGCCTGATTCACCACGCCCTTGCCGCGCAGCCGCAGGACCGAACCGGTGTTGGCACCGGGCGGCACCTTCACCGCGACCTTGCCGCTGATCGTCGGCACATTGACGGTGGCGCCCAGAACCGCCTCGTTCAGGGTGATCGGCACCTCGACATGGATGTCGCTGTCCTGCCGGGTGAAGTAGGGGTGCGATTCGACATGCACCTCGACGATGGCGTCGCCGTTGGGCATGCCGCCCATGCCGGGCAGGCCCTGGCCCTTCAGGCGCAGCTTCGTCTCGTTCTCTGTCCCGGGCGGGATGGCGACGTCGATGCTCTTGCCGTTGGACAGGTTGATGCGGCGCTTGGACCCGTTCGCCGCCTCGATGAAGGGGACGGTGACCGAATAGGAGATGTCGCTGCCGCGCACCCGCGGCCCGGCGGAGCCGCCGGCCCCCGCACCCGCGCCGGCCCCGGCACCCGGCCCGCCAGGGCGGCGCCGGCCGCCGCCGAACAGGTCGGAGAACCAGTCGTCGCCACCGCCGAAGAAGGTGTCGTCGGCCGTGCTGCTGTAGGCCCGTCCGCGGCTGCCGGAGCGGCCGCGCGAGCCGAAGCCCGCGTGCCGTTCCTGCCCCGACGGATCGATCTCGCCACGGTCGTAGCGGGCGCGCTTCTCGGCATCCGACAGCAGCGTGTAGGCGGCCGAGATTTCCTTGAACCGCTCCTCGTTGGCGGCGTCGCCCGGCTTCAGGTCCGGGTGATGCTGCTTGGCGAGCTTGCGGTATGCCTTCTTGATGTCGTCGGCACTGGCGGACCGGCTGACGCCGAGAACGCTGTAGGGATCGCGCGTAGCCACGGGCAGAGGGTTCCCGCCCCAACGGGGCTTAAAGGTTGCGAGTGCGGGGTGCTGGTCGGAGAGTTACGAATTGCCGATGATCTTCCACGTACCGTCGGCCTGTTTGCAAGCGGTTCCGTACGCCTGCTCCGTCCGGCCCTTCACGACGATGGTCTGCTGGAACTCGCGGCAATAGGTGCCGGCGCTGCTGTAGCCGTCGCGGGTGGTGACGATCGTGCCGGAATTGCCCGACTGCGGGTTGTTCCAGTTGATGCGGTCGCCGACCGGAGCGGCGTAGGCCTGGCGGGCCGCGGTCTCGGCGTAGCCGGCATCGGCCTTGTCGAGCGAGCTGCCGACCTCGCGGCCGATGAAGGCGCCGAGCAGGGTGCCGACACCGGTCGCCACCAGCTTGCCGGTTCCGCCGCCGATCTGCGAGCCGATCAGGCCGCCGGCGACCGCGCCGCCCGCCGTGCCGATCGTTTCCTTCTGGCCACCCAGCTGGCAGCCGGCCAGCAGGCCGGCGACGATCATGGCCGGAACGACTTTCTTCACGAACATCCTTGCGCCTCGAAAAGGTTGGTTGCCGCGGCACCTTATCGGTGGCTTCGCGGTGGACAGTGATATAAGCGACCCTATGCTTGCTGTGAATTGTGATGAGGCTGTGACCCTTACGCTTTTGCACGGAAGCTACCTGCGCCCCTTGCCGCGCCCCCGGCCGCGCACGGCCCGCCCGGCGGCACGGGACTCATCGATACAGGACCACAGGCATGACGGACAGCACCGACCGCGACCCTTACGATCTCTTCGCCGAATGGATGAAGGAGGCTGAGCAGAGCGAACCGAACGATCCCAACGCCATGGCGCTCGCCACCGCCGATGCCAACGGCATCCCGTCGGTGCGAATGGTTCTGCTGAAGGGGATCGATCCGCGCGGTTTCGTCTTCTACACCAACACGGAAAGCCGGAAAGGCACCCAGCTGCTGGCGAATCGGAACGCCGCCCTGTGCTTCCATTGGAAGAGCCTGCGCCGTCAGGTGCGGGTGGAGGGGCCGGTGGAGGTCGTCACCGATGCCGAGGCCGACGCCTATTTCGAAAGCCGCCCGCGCGAAAGCCGCATCGGCGCCTGGGCCTCGCTGCAGTCGCGCCCGCTGGAGGGGCGGTGGGAGCTGGAGAAGCGCGTGGCGCAGTTCGCCGCCAAATACGCCATCGGCACCGTGCCGCGCCCGCCGCACTGGACCGGTTTCCGCGTGCTGCCCTCGCGGATCGAATTCTGGCGCGACCGCCCGTTCCGCCTGCACGACCGGCTGGTTTTCCAGCGCGCCGAGGGGACCGACGGCATGCAGACCGGTTGGACCACCGAGCATCTTTATCCTTAACCGGGGCACTGCAGGCACAAGTCGGCCGTAAGCGACCCGTAAGGATGGGCCGCTACGGTCGCGCGCCGGCCAGGGCGGCCGGGCACCGGGATCGGGGGCCAAGCGGATGAGGCCAAGCGGATGGGGGGAGCATTGAGCGACAGTGCGCAAAACGCGGCATCGGCGGACAAGCTGCGCCGCTATGCCACCTATGCCAGCGTGTCGGTGGCCTCCACCCTGATCGCGGCGAAGCTGGTCGCCTATCTGTTGACCGAGTCGGTCAGCATCCTGTCGTCGCTGATCGACTCCTGCACCGACCTGATGGCGTCGGTGGTGACTCTGCTGGGGGTGCGCCATGCCCTGCGCCCGGCCGACGCCAACCACCGTTTCGGGCACGGCAAGGCAGAGGCGCTGGCTGCGCTCGCCCAGGCCGCCTTCATCGGCGGATCGGCGGTGCTGCTGAGCGTGGAGGCGGTGCGACGGCTGATCCGGCCGGAGCCGATCACCGAGGGCATGATGGGCATTGCCGTGATGCTGCTGTCGATCCTGCTGACCGCCGGGCTCATCACCTTCCAGCGCCGGGTGCAGGCGGCCACCGGCTCCGTCGCCATCGGGGCGGACCGGCTGCATTACTCCGGCGACCTGCTGATGAACGCCGCGGTCATCGTCGCCATCCTGCTGACCGAGGCGACGGGGCTGACCGTGGTCGATCCGCTGTTCGGCATCGGCATCGCCCTGTTTCTGCTGAACGGCGCCCGCGGCGTGGCGCGCGACGCGCTGGACGTGCTGATGGACCGCGAACTGGCCGAGGGGGAGCGCGAGCGCATCGCCGAACTGGCGCGGGCTGAGCCGGGGGTGCGCGGCCTGCACGACCTGCGCACCCGCAATGCCGGCACCGGCTGTTTTATCGAACTGCATCTGGAATTGGACGGCGGCATCAGCCTGACCGCCGCCCACGATATCGCCGACCGGGTCGAGCAGCGGTTGCGCGACGCCTTCGTCAATGCCGAGGTGATGGTTCACCAGGAGCCGGCCGGGTTGGCTGACGAGCGGCTGGATCACCGGATTGCCGGCTGAGAGCCCTTGCCCGGCAATCAAGTTCTGTCGATTGATGGTTGTGGGCGACGCAGCCGGGGATACGGATCCGTAGTGAGGGATAACCCGTATTTCGCGGCCATCGAGGATTGACCCACAATCTTCAGGCGTGTCCTCCCCTTACGGTATCCTACCAAAGGACAGGGGTGCCAGGCGCCGTTCTGGCACCCCGTTCGTTGCGAATCTGTATCAAAAGCGCAATAATAGTACTCGGGAGAAAGCGCTCGGTTATAAAACAGCAAGAATGGTGGATAGGATGGATGGTGGCGTTGAGCTTCGTCCGCATCTGATCGCGGACATCGCGCAGGAAGCAGGCAATCTCGGCATCGAGATCGCGGATATCGCCGGCCATATCGAGGATGTGAACGCCCGCGTCACCCACCAGTCGGAGGTGTTCACGCAGCTGCGCGATACCGGCGCCAAGATGTCGCGCAGCACGCAGCGCATTTCGGAGGCGTCGGCCGTCGCACGCTCGGTCACCGAACAGGCGCGGCAGGAGGTCGACAGCTCCCACGATCGGGTGCAGCAGTCGCTGTCCGACATTCATGCGCTGGTGTCCTCGGTGACGGGGATCGAGGGGCAGATCGCCGGACTGCGCGATGCGCTGGAGCGTGTCGGCAAGGTCGCCAAGGAAATCTTCACCATCGCCAAGCAGACGAACCTGCTGGCGCTGAACGCCACCATCGAGGCGGCCCGCGCCGGGGAGGCCGGCCGCGGCTTCGCCGTGGTGGCGAACGAGGTGAAGTCGCTGTCCACCAAGACCAGCGAGGCGACGACGGAAATCGACGCGACGCTGAAGGTGCTGAACGAGCAGGCGCAGCGCCTGATGACGGAGAGCGCCGCCAGCGCCGCCAAGGCCCGTGCGGTCAGCGAAGGCACCACCGCCATCGGCACGGTGATCGAGACGGTCGGCCGCGCCATGCGAGAACTGAACGGCGAGACCGACAAGATCGACGCCGCCTCCGCCGAGATCGGCGGCAACTGCGGCGAGCTGGAGCGCGAGATCACCGATCTGGCGGCGGGCGTGAAGCTGTCCAGCGACAATCTGGCGCAGGCGCGCGATCGGGTGAACAATCTGGTCGGCATGAGCGAGCGGCTGATCGGCATCACCGCCGAACTGAACATCGAGACGGTCGACACCCCCTTCATCGCCGCGGTCAAGGATGCCGCCGCCAAGGTGTCCGCCGCCTTCGAGGACGCGCTGGCCCGTGGCGACATCAGCGAGTCCGACCTGTTCGACCGCAATTACCAGCCGGTGGCCGGATCGGACCCGCAGCAGGTGCTGACCCGCTACACTCAGCTGTGCGACCGCGTGCTGCCCGGAATCCAAGAGCCGGTGCTGGCGGCCAACAGCCGCATCGTTTTCTGCGTGGCGATCGACGAGAACGGCTATCTGCCCACCCACAATCGCCAGTTCAGCCAGCCCCAGGGCCGTGACCCGGTGTGGAACGCCGCCAACTGCCGCAACCGCCGCATCTTCAACGACCGCGTCGGTCTGGCCGCCGGGCGCAACACCAAGCCCTTCCTGCTGCAGACCTACCGGCGCGACATGGGCGGCGGGAAATATGCGCTGATGAAGGACGTCTCCGCCCCCGTCACCGTCCGCGGCCGCCATTGGGGCGGGCTGCGGCTGGCCTACAAGGTGTGAGATAGCGGCAAGCTCACGGGCAAGCGCACGGATTGTCGAACTTCCCTCTTGATCCGTATCAACGCATACGATCAGCCTTGCGGGTGAAATGGCGGGGCAGAGGGAGCGACCATGAAATATGTCGATGAGTTCCGCGATCCGGTGCTTGCCCGCAACGTCGCCGCCGCCATCGCGCGGGAGGTGCGGTCCGACCGCTCCTATCACCTGATGGAGTTCTGCGGGGGCCACACCCACGCCATCTCCCGCTACGGCATTCCCGACCTGCTGCCCGACAATGTGCGGATGATCCACGGGCCGGGCTGCCCGGTCTGCGTCTTGCCGGTCGGGCGGATCGACGACGCTATCGCGCTGGCCCGCCGGCCGGAGGTGACGCTGTGCACCTATGGCGACGTCATGCGGGTGCCGGGGTCGGGACGGCTCAGCCTGCTGAAGGCCAAGGCGCAGGGCGCCGACGTGCGCATGGTGGTGTCGGCCGACGCCGCGGTGCGCATCGCCGCGGAGAATCCGGACCGGCAGGTGGTGTTCCTCGCCATCGGCTTCGAGACGACGACTCCGCCCACTGCGCTGGCGGTGCGGGCGGCGGCGGCGCAGGGGCTGACCAACTTTTCCGTCTTCTGCAACCATGTGCTCACCCCCTCGGCCATCCAGGGCATCCTGGCGGGGGCGGACGAGGGGCTGTCGCTCGACGGTTTCGTTGGGCCGGCCCATGTTTCCGTCGTCATCGGGTCGGAGGCCTATGCCCCGGCCGCCGCGGACCATGGCAAGCCGGTGGTGATCTCCGGATTCGAGCCGCTGGACGTGCTGCAATCCATCCTGATGCTGGTCCGCCAGATCAACGACGGGCGGGCGGAGGTGGAAAACCAGTTCACCCGCGCCGTCACCGCCGACGGCAACCGCAAGGCGCAGGCGCTGGTGCTGGAGATCTTCGAGACCCGGCCGTCCTTCGAATGGCGCGGCCTGGGCAGCATCCCGCACAGCGGGCTGAAGCTGCGCGACGCCTATGCCGCCTTCGACGCCGAGCGGCGCTTTCCCATCGCCGGGGCCAGCGTGCCCGACCACAAGGGCTGTGATTGCGGCGCCATCCTGCGTGGGGTGAAGCGGCCGGTCGACTGCAAGCTGTTCGACACCGTCTGCACCCCGGAAAACCCGATGGGGTCCTGCATGGTCTCGGCCGAAGGCGCCTGCGCGGCGCACTACACCTATGGACGGTTCCGCGACGCCTGACCGGCTCCTGGCGATGCGTTTGCGCCGTTGCGACCTTTCACCGCAGGCTGGACGAACGCTGCTGGACGAACGCCGCCCGGTTAAACATGATGCATATGAAACAATCCGTTGGGCCGTCGATCAGCCCCATGGCATCGGCCCCACGGACAACGGCAGACGTCGCAAGACTTCGCATTTCATACCGGGAGGACCCGCATGACCTACAAGCACATCCTCGTCCATCTCGACAGCAGCCCGCATGTCGAGGCGCGACTCGACGCCGCCATCGCGCTGGCCCAGAGCCATGGCGCCTTCCTGCGCGGCCTGTTCGCGCAGGGCGACCGCAACGCCACCAGCGTGATCGCCCGCCGGTCCAGCGACCATCTGGTCGACGCGGCGGCGCGCAGCGAGGCGCTGTTCAACGAGAAGCTCGCCGCGTCCGGCCTGCAGGGGCACTGGCACGGCCTGACCCACGGCGAATACAACCACGTCATCCGCGAGGTCATCATCTGGTCGCGCTTCGCCGACCTGACGGTGCTGGGCCAGTATGACCGCGAGGCCGGATCGCAGGCCGCACCGGAAGAACTGAACGAGCAGGTGGTGCTGAACTCCGGCCGCCCGGTGCTGGTCGTGCCCTATGCCGGCCGCTTCCCGGTGATCGGCAAGCGCGTCGCCGTCGCCTGGAATGCCGAGCGCGAGGCCGCCCGCGCCCTGTCCGACGCCATGCCGATGCTGGAGAAGGCTTCCGAGGTGACGGTCATCACCGTGTTGACCCAGGCCTCGAACGCCGCGCCCGAAGCACCGCGGGTCGGGCTGCTCGACCATCTCGCCTTCCATGGCGTGAAGGCGGAGCAGACCCACTTCACCGTCAACGACATCGGCGCGATGGATGCCCTGCTGGCCCGCGCCATGGACACTGGCGCCGACCTGCTGGTGATGGGCGCCCATGGCCATTACGGCTTCCCGTTCCTGCATCGCGGCAGCGGGACGCGCCATGTCCTGCGCACCTGCCCGGTGCCGCTGCTGCTGTCGCACTGAGGCATTGCGGGGGGAGGTGCAAAGCGCCTCCCCCCAAACACCCCTCACGCCGCCTTCACCCCGCTCAGGAAGCTTTCTACCTCCTGGCGCAGGCGGGTCGATTCGGTGCTGAGGTGGTCGGCGACGCTGCGGACCTCGCCGGCGGCGCGGCCGGTGTCGCCGGCGGCGCGGGTGACGCCGGCGATGTTGCTGGTCACCTGCTGGGTACCCTGGGCCGCTTCCTGGACGTTGCGACTGATCTCCTGGGTCGCCGCGCTCTGCTGTTCCACCGCCGAGGCGATGGTCGCGGAGATCTGGCTGATCTCCGTGATGATGCGGCCGATCTCCTCGATTGCCGACACCGCCTCGCGGGTGGCGCCCTGGATGGTGGCAATCTGGCCGGTAATGTCCTCCGTGGCCTTCGCCGTCTGGTTGGCCAGGCTCTTCACCTCGCTCGCCACCACGGCGAAGCCCTTGCCCGCTTCGCCGGCGCGCGCCGCCTCGATCGTGGCGTTGAGCGCCAGCAGGTTGGTCTGCGCCGCGATGTTGTTGATGAGGTCCACCACCTCGCCGATCTTCTGCGCGCCGTCGGCAAGGCCGGAGACGACGCCGTTGGCCCGGCTGGCGCCGCTGACCGCCTGTTCGGCGACGCGGGTCGATTGCGAGACCTGACGGCCGATCTCGGCGATGGAGGAGGACAGTTCCTCCGCCGCGGCGGCGACGGTCTGGACGTTGGCGGAGGCCTGCTCGGCGGCCGACGCGACCGTGGTGCTCTGCCGGTTGGTCTCGTCGGCGGTGCTGGTCAGCGTGCCGGCCGATTGCTGCATCTGGGTCGCCGCCCCCGACAGGCTCTGCACCACCGCGGTGACATTGCCTTCGAAGCTGCGCATCAGTTCCTCCAGCCGGGCGGCGCGGCGGGCCTTGGCCTCTTCCTCGGCGCGCTGGGCGGCGGCGAGGCGGTCGGCCTCGACGGCGTTGCGCTTGAAGACATCCACTGCTTCGGCCATGGCGCCGACCTCGTCCCCACGGCCGACGCCGGGCACCTCGACCTTGCGGTCGCCGCCGGCCAGACGGCCCATGGCGGCGGTCATCGCGACGATGGGGGAGGCGATGGCCCCGCGCAGGATCATGCCGGCGGTCACCGCGACCAGCACGGAAACCAGCGCGCCGATGATGGCGGTGAGATAGCCGGTCGAGAAGGCGGCCTTCTGTTCGTCCTTGCGCAGGGTCAGAAGCGCCCGCTCGGTGTCTTCGATCTGCGTGACCAGCGCGCGGATATTGTCCATCGACGCCTTGCCGAGTGCCTTCGCCTCCATCGCGCGGGCTTCCTCGCGCGATTCGGCCTTGGACATCAGGGCGATTTCCTTTTCCGCCACGGTCTGGCGCCAGGTGGCGGCGTTCCTGCGCAGCTCCTCCAGCCGGGCCTGCTGCTGCGGATTGTTGGAGGTCAGCGACTTCACCTCCGCCAGGGCGCGGTCGAACGCCTGCTCGCCCTTGCGATAGGGATCCAGAAAGGCCTGGTCGCCGCTGACCAGATAGCCGCGTAGCCCGGTCTCCTGGTCGACCATGGCCGCCATCACCGCGTCGGTGGTCTGGATCACGCGGTAGGTGTGGATCGTCCAGCCGATGGAGGATTGGATGGACGACAGCGTGGCATAGTTGGCAAAGCTGATCGCGCCGATGATGACGATCAGCGCGGCGAACGCCGTCAGCAGCTTTCCGCCGATTCGGAGATTGGTGAACCAGGACATTTCTTGCGCCTCATGTGACCGGACGGGCTTGTGATTCGCGCGGACAGTCGCCTTGCCTCGCGGAGTCGCATCCGATTTGGTGAGCGTCTAACCCGTTCGAATGCAGCACCTGATACGGCAGGAAGCTCAATTTCGATCATCGAAAATTTTACGTATGTCGAAATCTTCTGTCTGTCACATAAGGCCTATACCCGCCTTGCAAACAAAGCGTTAACGGTCAGAGATTGTTCTACCAGCGATAATGTTGCCCGTCGTCGCTATTGCCTCCGCGCGCATGCGGCGTGGTGACGCAGCAACCTATGGGATTCGGCGGGTCGCTTTGCTGGTCAGCGGCGCAGCCGCATGTCGATGTGGGGAATGCCGAAATCGTCGTAGGGTTCGGTGACCCGAACGAAACCGAAGCTGCCGTAAAAGCGCTCCAGATAGAGCTGCGCGCCGATCAGCACGTCGTGGTCGGGCCAGCGTTCCGCCAGCACCGCCAGTGATTCCGCAACCAATGCCCGGCCCAAGCCGGTGGAGCGTTGCGACGGGTCCACCGCCAGCCGGCCGAAGGAAACCGGCGTGCCGGGACCCTCGGACACGGGGCTGTTACCATCTGGGCCAAGGCAGCGGGCGCAGCCGACGATGGCGCCGGTGTCGTCCCTCGCGATCAGGTGAAGCGCCCCGGGGTCGCAGCCGTCGATGTCGGGATAGGGACAGGCCTGCTCGACCACGAACACCCGGCTGCGCAGGGCCAGCATGTCGTGCAGGTCGGTCAGGGACAGGGCATCGAAGGCGACGCGGCGGATCGGCAGAGCGGACATTTCGGCGGGTTGCTCAGGCGATTGCGTTGCGGATCATGTAGTCGGCGATGTCCTTGGGCTTGACCTTCACTTCGGTCAGCGGCTCGTCCGCGGTCATCGCCTTGGCGACCAGCAGGCTGTTCTGCACATTGGTCAAGGTGATGCGGTAGACGCCGGCAGCCCCCTTCAGGCGCGGGTAATAGGTGGGGTCGATCACCTTCTCGCGCCGCCCAAGCCGGGCCAGCGCGCTGTCCTCGTCCAGATCCTCGACCTGTTTGGACTGGACCAGCTTCCAGTCGGTTTCGCCACCCCAGCCGGCGGCGACGGCGGCCTTCACCGCGGCCTCGTCCTCCGCGATGCCCAGCTTGTAGATGTGCTTCCCCTGTCCGACGTCGGACGCCCACTTGGTCAGAGCGGCACTGCGCGCGACATAGACGACGGGCATGACGACTCGATCCTCCGGGGCACTGGCTGTTGGGGAATGGTTGCTGAGCGGAGTTTATTGGAGCGACGACTGGCGCGCGATGGGCGTGATGAGAATCCGGGTGACGACGTCCTTGCCGAACATGGCGATGACCGATTCGTCGATCCGGCGGCGCAGGGCGGGGACGTTTGCGATGTTGCCGCGCACGATCCATCCCTCGTCCACGCCCTTGTAGATGGCGGTCAGAATGGCGTCGTGCAGGCGGGGAATGCTCAACTGCACCTCGCCCAGCTTCAGCGCGTCGCCGATCTCCAGGTTCACTTCGACCTGGGTGTATTTCTCGATCCGGCCGGCATTCACCACCGGGACCATCAACGGCTTGATCCGCACCGACGGGGGCAGGGCGCCCGGCGCCCCTTCGGACGCCACGGCCGGCAGCGCCGACGGCAGTGTCAGGACCAGGGCAAGGCAGAGGGCAGACAGCAAGCCGCGCATGACAAAACACCGCGAAGGACCGGATGGCTGGATGCTACCGGTCCGACGCGGCGGTTGCAACCGCGGCCCGGGTCGTTTGCCGACCCGGGGGCGATTGGTCACGCTTTGGCCGGGATCAGGCGGCCTTCTTGCCGCTGGCCGCGATGGCCTTCTTGTTGACGTCGCCGATGGCCAGCTTGTTCAGCAGCGTGTCGGTGTCCTTCTCCTCCTGCAGCGTCTCGTCCAGCAGCTGCGCCACCTTGTCGAGGCCACAGGCGGTGGCATAGGCGTGGAGCGTGCCGTAGCTGGCGATCTCGTAATGCTCCACCTTCTGGGCTGCGGCGATCAGAGCGGCATCCTGAACCTCGGGTGCCAGACCCATTTCGAGGATTTCCTGTGCCTCGCTGATCAGCCCCTCCATCGCATCGCAATGCTTGCCGCGGGGGCGGGTGTCCATTTCCTCGAACACCTGCTGCAGCCGTTCGATCTGACCATTGGTCTGTTCCAGATGGGTCTCGAAGGCTTTGCGCAGCTGGTCGGAGCTGGCAGCCCTGGCCATCTTGGGCAGGGCCTTCGCGATCTGCTTCTCGGCGTGGTAGATGTCGCGAAGATCCTCGATCAGCAGATCCTGCATCGTCTTGGCGGCCATTATGATGGTCCTTCCTCGCTGTGGGTGTTGGCGGAGCGGGGCTCCTGCGCGCCGAATGGCAGCGGGAACAACAGCGGCGGCCACCGGGCGTTGCGGTCTCGAACGGGGATCGGCCTTCGGATAGGGGAGGGGACGGATCATGACGGCAGCGGGCGGCGACGGCGAGGTGCTGTTCGAATTCCAGCGGGTCGGCAGCTATCTGAGGGTCACCGCCATCGACGCGAAGACGGGCGTCGAGGTGACGGTGGCCGGCCCGGCGACCGGTAGCCAGGAGTTGCTGAAACGGACGGCGATCAACAAGCTGCGCTTCGTGCAGAACAAGAGCGGCGACGGCGCTGGCGCGGCCGGCAGCGGTTCTTCCCAGGGGCCGGGAAAGCCGCCACCGAAGGGCCGTGGCGGTCTCTACTGACCGGTCGTGATTGACCGGCTACCGGCGCCTGCCAAAGAAAACGCGCCGCCGGACGGGGCCGGACGGCGCGGATCGAAGTCTGGCTTTTGCTGATGGTGAGCGCCGGCATGCCTCCGCCGACAACCCCGCATGGGACATGGCCGCAATGGACATGGTCCCAGTCCGGATCGCCGGTCGTAGAGCGAACCGCTCGACCCAGACAGTAGACCTATGCCTGCCCATTGGCACTGGCGCAGGGGGTGTAACGCTTGTAGAACCGCGCATCTCTGAACGAATGGCGCATAGAAATGGCCCTTCTCCCGTGCCGTCCGGGCGGGTAAGCAAAGAAAGGGTCCGGCCGTTGTCCGGCCGGCTTTCGGACAGAGGAATGAAACACCAGAGGATCGAGGCCATGATTGGTGTGAGGGCGGTTCGTGTGACGGCTTTCCTGCGCGTGTCGGTGATGTCGGCGGTGCTGACGGCAACCGCCCTGGCGGCGGCCCTGCCGGTGCTGACCATGGCGCGGACGGCAACCGCCGCGACTTCGCAGAAGCCGGGCCACGGGACGCAGGATCATGGCGGCCGGTCTGCCGCGCCCGCTGCACCGTCACAGGGCGCTCAGGCCGGCGGAGCGGCATCGACGGCGCCCCAGCCCACCACCCCTGCGGCGGGCTGCCTGAAGCCGGGCGTGCCGCTGTGTATGGACGACCAGTCGACCTTCCTCAGCGCCGACAAGATGTCGTCCTGTCAGGGCGAGGTAAAGGAGTATGTCGACAAGTCGATGGCCTATCTGACCTGCCTGAACGAAGAGAATGTGGCGACCGGGCGGGAACTGGGTCGCAACGTCGACCGGTTCAACTGCCGCCTGTCGGGCCGGAAGGGCTGCGCCAACTGAGATCAGCCGGCTGGGGCTATGGCCGGCAGGGTGCGGCGGGGCGTTCGCGATGCTGGCGGTGGTCAGTCTGCCACAGTTGGCGGGCTGCCACCGTTGGCGGGGACGACCGCCTTGCGTCTTCAACCAATCCGATGGCTTCGCCGTCTTTCCGACCGCCTAGTCATCGTTCTGACATGCACACGGGCCGCATCCCATGGGACCGGCCCGCGTTGCATACGGACTTTACGCGGTCAGCCGGCCTTGCGGCGGGTCTGGCGGCCGGAACTGCGGCCGAGGCCGATGCGCTTGGCGAATTCCGAACGCTGCGCCGCGTAATTCGGCGCAACCATTGGATAGTCGGGAGGAAGTCCCCAACGGGACCGATACTCGTCCGGCGACATGTTGTAGGTCGAACGAAGGTGCCGCTTCAGCATCTTCAGCTTCTTCCCGTCTTCCAGGCAGACGATGTATTCGGGCGTCACCGACTTGCGAATCGGAACGGCAGGCTTCAGCGGTTCCGCCGCGACCTCGCGAGGCTGACCATTCAGGCCAGTCAGCGACGAGTAGACCGTATTGATCACATCGGGGATTTGCTGAGCAGGCAACACGTTCTTGCTGACATACGCCGATACGATGTCGGCGGTCATCCGCAGCAGCGCATTGTCCGGTACATCGGCGCGAAGCTGGTCGCTCATTGCACTGTGTCCTGGTTTTTCATTTGTCCGTACGAACCAAGTTGCATACCGTGATTTGGGTGTCAATATAATTTCGGCAAGCTCCAAATTAGTTGCTCTTGGCTGTCAGAACAAAGGAACGCGGTGCAAATCAGCTTTCGCTGAAAATCGTTGCGCGGTTGTGGCTGTGCCGCAGCTTTAGCGGCGGTCTAGTAAGCGCGGGCTTGTGATTTTCCGCCGAGTCTGCCGCGGCAATTGGACGTTTTCCCGCTCCTATAACGAATCGGCTATCTCCCTTGTTTCAGCTTCTCGGCAACGCAGAGGTGAAAACCGTCTCCAAACCTTCGCGGTGACGGGGTGCGGCGGTTCATCATGGACGGGCAGTCGCGAAGCACGGCCTGCGCAGCGGCGTCGCCGGCCGTGGCCGAGGCCGGTCCCGGGTTCAGCCCCGAGCCTAGCTATGCATCCACGTCATGGTGTGGCAGTGGCGGTCGGCACCGACATCTGGTAGGGTGCGGGCGTCTTTCGCCGCATTGCCGGCGCTGTCGTCGTTTGTGCATCCGTTACCGCACGCACCGGAGTTTCTGCCGTCATGACCGTCCGCACCGTGGCACTCGCTTCCGATCACGCCGGCTATGAGCTGAAGGCCCAGATCGGCCGGCAGCTCGAGGACGCCGGCTACACCGTCCTCGACCTCGGCACCGACGGCCCGGCCTCGGTCGATTACCCGGACTTCGCCGCGGCGCTGGCCGCCGCCGTCACCGACGGCCGGGCGCAGCGCGGCGTGCTGATCTGCGGCAGCGGCATCGGCATCAGCATCGCCGCCAACCGCCATCCCGGCATCCGCGCCGCCCTGGTCCATGACGTGACCACCGCGCGCCTGTCGCGCGAGCACAACGACGCCAACGTGATCGCGCTCGGCGCCCGCGTCATCGGGCCGGAGATCGCCAAGGACTGCGTCGACGTCTTCCTGAAGACCGGTTTCGAGGGTGGCGAGCGCCACAGCCGCCGCATCGCCAAGATGGGCTGAGCGCGCCTGTCGCGCCGCCTTTTCCTGGCCCCTGATTTGGCCGCCAAGGCCCGCAACCGGGACGCGACAGAGCCCGGAAAGACCCAACGGAAGCCGCCTGACCGGGCGTCCGGCCGGCTTCGCGCCCTTCGATCGAGGAACCTTCCGCCATGACCAGCAGCAACACCGCCGAGATCGGCCGCTTCTTCGCCGCCTCGCTCGCCGAGACCGATCCCGAACTGGCCCGCGCGGTGCGCGACGAGCTGGTCCGCCAGCAGGAGCAGATCGAACTGATCGCGTCCGAGAACATCGTCTCGCAGGCGGTGCTTGAGGCGCAGGGTTCGGTCCTGACCAACAAGTATGCCGAAGGCTATCCGGGCAAGCGTTACTATGGCGGCTGCGAGTTCGTCGACATCGCCGAGAACCTGGCGATCGAGCGCGCCTGCAAGCTGTTCGGCTGCGATTTCGCCAACGTGCAGCCCAACTCCGGCTCCCAGGCCAACCAGGCGGTGATGCTGGCCCTGCTGCAGCCGGGCGACTGCGTGCTGGGCATGTCGCTGGCCGCCGGCGGCCACCTGACCCACGGCGCCGCCCCCAACATGTCGGGCAAGTGGTTCAAGGCCGTGCAGTACGGCGTTCGCAAGGACGACCACCTGATCGACTTCGATCAGGTCGAAGCGCTGGCCCGCGAGCACAAGCCGAAGCTGATCATCGCCGGTGGCTCCGCCTATCCGCGCGTTCTGGACTACCAGCGCTTCCGCGCCATCGCGGACGAGGTCGGCGCCTACCTGATGGTGGACATCGCCCACTATGCCGGCCTGATCGCCGGCGGCGTCTATCCGAACCCGTTCCCCTATGCCGACGTGGCCACCACCACCACCCACAAGACCCTGCGCGGCCCGCGCGGCGGCATGGTGCTGACCAACAGCGAAGAGATCGCCAAGAAGATCAACTCGGCGGTGTTCCCCGGTCTGCAGGGCGGTCCGCTGATGCATGTCATCGCCGCCAAGGCGGTGGCCTTTGCCGAGGCGCTGCGTCCGGAGTTCAAGGCCTACGCCCAGGCGGTGGTCGACAACGCCCAGGTGCTGGCCAAGACGCTGATCGGCGGCGGGCTGGACATCGTGTCGGGCGGCACCGACAGCCACATCGTGCTGGTAGACCTGCGTCCGAAGAACCTGACCGGCAAGGCAGCGGAAGCCAGCCTGGAGCATGCCGGCATGACCTGCAACAAGAACGGCGTGCCGTTCGACCCGCAGAAGCCGATGATCACCTCCGGCGTCCGTCTGGGCAGCCCGGCGGCGACCACCCGCGGCTTCGGCACCGCCGAGTTCAAACAGGTCGGCGAGATGATCGTCGAGACGCTGGACGGGCTGGCCGCCAGCAACTCCGGCGACAACACGGCGGTCGAGGCCGCGATGCGCGAGCGGGTGCGCGGCCTGTGCCGTCAGTTCCCGATCTACCCGACCCTCTGATCCGATAAGGTGATCGACAGATGCGCTGCCCGTTCTGCGGAAACGAGGACACCCAGGTCAAGGACTCGCGCCCGACCGAAGACAACTCGGCAATCCGCCGGCGGCGCTTCTGTCCCAGTTGCAGCGCCCGCTTCACCACCTTCGAACGCGTCCAGCTGCGCGAGCTGACGGTGGTGAAGAGCAACGGCCAGCGCGAACCCTTCGACCGCGAGAAGCTGTTGCGGTCGATGAAGATCGCGCTGCGCAAGCGCCCGATCGACGCCGACCGCATCGACCGGGTGGTGAACAGCATGGTCCGCCAGCTGGAATCCTCCGGCGAGAGCGAAATCCCGTCGAAGCAGATCGGCGAGAAGATCATGGAGGCGCTGCAGACGATGGATCAGGTGGCGTATATCCGCTACGCCTCCGTCTACAAGGACTTCCGCGAAGCCTCGGACTTCAACGAGTTCGTCGAGCAGCTGGCCCCGGAAGCGTCGCCGGGGATGTGAGTGGTCCGGTGCGGGGCGGGTGGTTGTCCCGCCCCGCACCGTCCCTTCAGCCGAACTGTGCCAAAATCGCCAACAGCAGGATCGCCACGATGTTGGTGATCTTGATCATCGGGTTCACCGCCGGGCCGGCGGTGTCCTTGTAGGGGTCGCCGACGGTATCGCCGGTCACCGCCGCCTTGTGGGCGTCGGAGCCTTTGCCGCCGTGGTTGCCCTCCTCGATGTATTTCTTGGCGTTGTCCCAGGCGCCGCCGCCCGACGTCATCGAAATGGCGACGAAGACGCCGGTGACGATGGTGCCCAGCAGCATGGCGCCCAGTGCCGCGAATCCGGCGGCCTGACCGCCGATGGCGGAGATGACGAAATACAGAACCACCGGGGCCAGCACCGGCAACAGCGAGGGGATCACCATCTCCTTGATCGCCGCCTTGGTCAGCATGTCCACCGCACGGCCATAGTCGGGCTTGGCGGTGCCCTCCATGATGCCGGGGATTTCGCGGAACTGGCGCCGCACCTCCACCACCACCGATCCGGCGGCGCGGCCGACGGCGGTCATGCCCATGGCGCCGAACAGGTAGGGCAGCAGGCCGCCCACCAGCAGCCCGACGACGACATAGGGGTCGTTCAGCCGGAACTCGACCGGGATGTTCGGGAAGTAATGGCCAAGGTCCTGGACATAGGCGGCGAACAGAACCAGGGCGGCCAGACCGGCGGAGCCGATGGCATAACCCTTGGTCACCGCCTTGGTGGTGTTGCCGACGGCGTCCAGCGCGTCGGTGGTGACGCGGATGTTGGCGGGCATGTCCGACATCTCGGCGATGCCGCCGGCATTGTCGGTGACCGGGCCATAGGCGTCGAGCGCGACGACCATGCCGGCCAGCGCCAGCATCGTCGTCGCGGCGATGCCGATGCCGAAGACGCCGGCCTGTCCGTGGGCGATCAGGATGCCGGCGCAGATGACGATCACCGGCAGGGCGGTCGATTCCATCGACACGGCAAGGCCCTGGATGACGTTGGTGCCGTGCCCCGTCTCCGACGCCTTGGCGACGCTGCGCACCGGGCGGAAGGCGGTGGAGGTGTAGAACTCGGTGATCCAGACCAGCAGGCCGGTGACGCCCAGCCCGACCAGGGCGGAGACGAACAGGTTGAAGCCGGTGATCGTCGTGCCGTCGGTCATCGGAATGGCGCGGGTGAAGCCGAACAGGATCGCGGTGACGATCAGGATCAGCACTAGGGAAAGGCCCGCCGCGACGGCCAACCCCTTGTAGAGCGCCTTCATGATGGCGTTGTCGGCGCCGAGCTTCACCGCGAAGGTGCCGGCTACCGAGGCCAGGATGCAGACCGCGCCGATCAGCAGCGGATAGACCAGCATCATCC
The DNA here is from genome assembly GCF_946480385.1 of uncultured Azospirillum sp. The sequence goes on along the minus strand of NZ_CAMLJP010000062.1, from coordinate 19,255 downwards.
GCAACACGCCGCCGGTAAAGAAAATCGCCGCCAACAGCATGGTGGCGACGATCGTGACGGCGTAGGTTTCGAACAGGTCGGCGGCCATACCGGCACAGTCGCCGACATTGTCTCCGACATTGTCCGCGATGACCGCCGGGTTGCGCGGATCGTCCTCCGGGATGCCGGCCTCCACCTTGCCAACCAGATCGGCGCCGACATCGGCGCCCTTGGTGAAGATGCCGCCGCCCAGCCGGGCGAAGATGGAGATCAGCGACGCGCCGAAGCTGAGCGCCACCAGCGCCTCCAGCACGGTGCGGACCTCGACCGGGTCGGTGACGTGGTAGACCAGCGTCAGGATGCCGAAATAGCCGCCGACGCCCAGCAGCCCCAGCCCGACCACCAGCATGCCGGTGATCGCCCCCGATTTGAAGGCAATGTCGAGCGCGGGAGCCAGCCCGCTGGTCGCCGCCTCCGCCGTGCGGACATTGGCGCGGACCGACACGTTCATGCCGATATAGCCGGCGCTGCCCGACAGGACGGCACCGATCAGAAAGCCCAGTGCCACCGGAAAGCCCAGCGTCACCCACAGGATCAGCAGCAGGACGACGCCGGCGATGGCGATGGTGGTGTACTGGCGGTTCAGATAGGCGCGCGCCCCTTCCTGCACCGCGGCGGCGATGGCCTGCATCCGGTCGGATCCCGGCGACGCGGCCATGACTTCTTTTCCGGTACGAAAACCGTAGGCCAGCGCGAGCAGGCCGGCGGCGATGATGACGATGAACGCTAGAGCCATCGCATCCCCCGATTGATTTTAAGGTCGCGCCCCGGAAAGGCTGGTCCCACCACGCGGATAAGTGGGGGAGAAGTCGGGCGCAAGTATTTTCACGAAAAGCATGCGCCCGGTGCCGCCGCTTTGCAACCGCCGCACGGGTCGACGCGACGCGGCGAAATGGCCGAGGGTGACCCTGACCTTTATGGGTAGTGCAGGGCTTCTGCACCGCAAAATGGGTGCAAATTGCGCGTGGTGTGCGGTGCGGTCAGAGATTGCGTTGCGTAACCGCCTGAACCAGCACGTCATAGACCGCGTCCTTGCCAACCACTTTGACAGCGGCCTCCTTCAATTTAACCTTTACGGCAGGGATATTGACCAAAGCACCATTCAGGATCGACTTGTCGGCGATGCCGCCGTAGAGCGCGGTCAGAAACGCATCGGTCAGGCGTGGCTGGTTGGCCTGGACCATCGGCTGCTGCTCCAGAATCACCTCCACCGCGACCACAACGGTAACGAACTGCTCGACTCGGGACGGGCCGATCATCGGCACCACCAGGGGGGGCAAGCGGACGAAGGCGGTGGGCGGCTTGGGCGGTGGCTCCACCTTCTTCGGTTCTTCCGGATGCGGGGTGAAGTATTTCTGATAGACGAACCAGCCGCCGAAGCTGGCGCCGCCCAGCAGAACGATGCCGAGCACGAGGACGATCAGGGCCTTGACCACGGCAGCACACCTTACGCAGACGCAAATTCGCCGAACCCTGCGCCGGGGATGCTTTCGATTGTCTTAAATGCGCGGAATGAAACCGGGCGTGTCAGAAATGGTCCCAACCGCGCCGGGTCAGCGGCAGGGGAGCGCCGAAGACATCCATCACCGTGACCTCGCCGGGTGTGCCGGGGCGGAGTTCGCCGATTTCGGTGATCGCGACGCCGCACTCGGCCGCCAGCGCCGCCAGGGCGTCGCGGGCCGCGGGCGGGGCGGTGAACAGAAGCTCGTAATCGTCGCCCCCGGTGATGGCCAGAGCCAGCCGGACCGGGTCACCGTCGATGGCGCCGCGTGCCGCATCCGACAGCGGCACCGCATCGGCCCGCAGCAGCGCGGCACAGCCGGATTCCTCACAGAGATGGCCCAAATCGGCGACCAGACCGTCCGACACGTCCATCGCACCGCTCGCCAGCCCGATCAGCCGCGGCCCGACGCTCATGCGCGGGTCCGGCCGGCGCATCCGGCGCAGCAGGTGGGCGCGGGTCTCCTCGTCCGGGACATCGAGGCGACCATAGGCGATCTCCAGCCCCAGGGCGGCGTCGCCGATGCTGCCGGTGACGAAGACGCGATCGCCCGGCTGTCCGCCCCAGCGCGGCAGGGCGCGTCCGGTGGGGACCAGCCCAAAGGCGGTGACCGACAGGGTGATCGGGCCGCTGGTGGACACCGAATCGCCGCCGGCCAGCGCGATGCCGAACTGCCGCTGGTCCTCGCCCAGGCCGGCGGCGAACGCCTCCAGCCACGACTCATCGAGTCCGCGGGGCAGGGCGGTCACCAGCGTGTAGGCCAGTGGCTCCGCCCCCATGGCGGCGAGGTCGGACAGGTTGCTGCGCATCAGCTTGGCGGCGATGTCGGCCGGCGCGTCATCGGGGAAGAAATGCACCCCCGCCACCATGGCGTCGGTGGTGACCACCAACTCCCGCCCCTCCGGCACCCCGAACACGGCGGCATCGTCCCGCAGACCGCGGGCGCCGGGGAACCCGGCGGCCAGCGGCTTGAAGAAGCGGGCGATGCGGCCGAACTCGCCGAGGGGGCGGCTTTGAGACGTCACTCCTCGGCCGTGCCGCGGCCGGGGTCGGGCTTGGCGAGGTCGTCGGCGCGCAGCGCGCGGGCGACGTGGTCGAGAACGCCGTTCACCATCGCCGGCTCGCGGCCGGAGAAGAAGGCACGGGCGACGTCGACATACTCGCTGATGAGGATGCGCGGGTGGGTGTCCATATGGACCGCGATCTCATAGGCGCCGGCGCGCAGGATGGCGCGCAGCAGCAGTTCCAGCCGGTCGAGCGGGAAGCGCGGGTCGAGCGCGGCGCCCAGCACCCCGTCGACCTCCGCCCGGCGGTGGACGACACCGCGGACGATGTCGGCGAACAGCTGCGGATCGCCGGCGACGAACTTGTCGCCGTCGATTTCCTCGCCCAGCCGGTGGGCGACGAACTCGCCGACGACATTCTCGACCGGGGCCTGGGCCAGATCGATCTGGTACAGCGCCTGGGCCGCGGCCAGACGGGCGGCCTTGCGGCGCGCCTTGGCGGAGCCGCCGCCGGTCTTGTTCTTGCGGGACTTCGATTTGCCCTTGGAGTCGCCGCCCTTGGGGGCGTGATCGGGTGTCACGGGGCTGCCCGCGTCGTCGTTGCTCATGATCTACAGTCGCTAAAAGAGAGGAGATGTCGGGGTCAGCGCGGATAGAGGCGGAATTTGCGCTTCAGGTCAATCATGTCAAGACAGGCCCGCGCGGCACGGCCGCCCATATTGACCGATCCGACATTGGCCCGCGCCCAGGCCTGCTCGCGGTTTTCCACCGTCAGGATGCCGTTTCCGACCGCCAGACTGTAACGCAGCGCCAGATCCTGCAAGCCGCGGGCGCTTTCGGCACAGATCGTTTCGTACCGCGTCGTCTCGCCCCGGATCACGCAGCCCAGCGCGACATAGCCGTCGAAGCGCTTGCGGGCGGTGAAGAAATCCATCGAGCGGATGGCGTACATGATCGCCGCCGGAAGCTCCAGACAGCCGGGCACGCCATAGCGGATGTGCGTGGCGCCGGCGCGGTCCAGTTCCGCGACGGCGCCACGCGCCAACTCGTCGGCGATGTCCTCGTGGACGCGCGCGTCCACGACCATGATGTGGGGCGTGTCGGTCATCCGGCGGAGACCAGTCCCTTCCTCAATCGTCGCCGGGCTCGGCGGCGCCCGTTCCATCGGTGGTGGGGCCGATCGCGCGGTGGCCGACCACGGTCAGGCCGTAGCCCTCCAGCCCGATGATCGGCTTCTTGCGGTTGGAGATCAGCTCCATCTTGCGCACGCCCAGATCCAGCAGGATCTGCGCGCCGATGCCGTAATCGCGCAGCTCCGGCACGCTGCTGGCCTGACCTTCCAGCCGGGCCTTCAGCGTGACCGACAGGCCGTTCGGGTTCGGCTCGCGCAGAAGCACGATGACGCCGCGGCCTTCCTTGGCGATCAGCTCCATCGAGGCGTGGAGGTCGTTGTCGCGGCCGGAGTTGCGGTCGCCCAGCACGTCGTCCAGCACCGACTGGGCATGCATGCGCACCAGCACCGGCTCGTCGCCGGAGATGTCGCCACGCACCAGCGCGATGTGCTCCGCATACTGGATCTTGTTGACGTAGACATAGCTCTGGAACCGGCCGCCATAACGGCTGTCCAGCGTGCCGGCCAGCACCTGCTCGACGATGGTCTCGGTGCGGCGGCGATAGGCGATCAGGTCGGCGATGGTGCCGACCTTCAGCCCGTGGAACTGGGCGAACTGCACCAGATCCGGCAGGCGGGCCATCGTGCCGTCGTCGTTCATGATCTCGCAGATCACGGCCGAGTTGGAGTGGCCGGACAGCCGGGCGATGTCGACCGACGCCTCGGTATGGCCGGCGCGGACCAGCACGCCGCCGTCACGCGCCAGCAGCGGGAAGATGTGGCCGGGGGTGGCGAGGTCCTGCGGGCCCGACGCCGGGTCTATGGCGACGGCGATGGTGCGGGCGCGGTCCGCGGCGGAAATGCCGGTGGTCACCCCCTCGCGCGCCTCGATCGAGACGGTGAAGGCGGTCTGGTGGCGCGAGGCGTTCTGCTGCGCCATCAGCGGCAGGCGCAGCCGTTCGATGTTCGGCCGGTCCATGGTGAGGCAGATCAGGCCGCGCCCATGCTTGGCCATGAAGTTCACCGCTTCCGGCGTGGCGCAGGAGGCGGGGATCACCAGATCGCCCTCGTTTTCCCGGTCCTCGTCATCGACCAGGATGAACATTCTGCCCTGACGCGCCTCTTCGATGATCTCTTCGGCCGTCGACAGGTACTTGTGAAACTCGGACGTCATTCCTGCCCCGCGAGCCGGGCGACATAGCGCGCCAGCATATCGATTTCGAGATTGACCGGATCGCCCTCCTTCAGCCCGCCGAAGGTGGTGGCGGTCTGGGTGTGGGGGATGATGTTGACGCCGAAACGGCTGCCCTCGACCTCGTTGACGGTCAGCGACACGCCGTCGATGGCGACCGAGCCCTTGGGCGCGATGTATTTGGCGAGATTGGCCGGCGTCTCGAAGGTCAGGCGCAGCGATTCGCCTTCGGGGCGGATCGAGACCAGCCGGCCGACGCCGTCGACATGGCCGGACACGATGTGCCCGCCCAACTCGTCGCCGACCTTCAGCGCGCGTTCCAGGTTGACGCGCGTGCCGGCTTCCCAGCCGCCGAGCGTCGTCTTCGACAGGGTTTCCCCCGACGCCTGGATGACGTAGGTCCCCGGTCCCTTTTCGATGACCGTCAGACAGACGCCGTTGTGGGCGATGGACGCCCCGATCGCGATCGTCTCCGTGTCGAAGGCGGTCTCGATGGTGAACCGGGTGTCGCCCTGCCGTTCCACGGCCTGGACGCGCCCGACATCGGTGATGATTCCGGTGAACATGCGGGGAATTTAGCAGGTTTCGCGGCCAGGGGAAGCGCGCGCGACACAGCAAGCGGCGCAACGGTCTGTTGCGTCGGTCAGACCGATGCCTTGGCGGGGATCCGGCGGTAGCTTTCGGCCAGGTCGGCGCCGGCGTTGCGGACGGCGGTGCGCTCGAAACGCGCCATGGCGGCCAGCGCCTCGACTCCGAAGCCGGCGACTGCCGGCAGCCCGTCGCCGCCGATCAGCGACGCGGCACGGAACCACTCCAGCCGATCGACCAACCCGGCACCGAGCAGGGCGCCGGCGATGGACGCACCGCCTTCCACCAGAACGCGGGTGATGCCGCGGGCAGCGAGGGCGGCCATCGCGGCGGCCGGGTCGATGCGGCCGTCAGCAGCGGTGGCGACCGGGATCACCTCGACTCCGAGAGCGACCAGCGCCTCGGTCCGGGCGGGGTCGGGAGAGGGGCCGGTGACGACCCAGGTCGGGATGCGGCCGGCACCGGTCGCGAGCTTCGCCGTCGGGGGCAGGCGCAGGTTGCTGTCCAGCATCACGCGCACCGGGCTGCGGTCTTCCAGGCCGGGCAGGCGGCAGGTCAGTTCGGGATCGTCGGCCAGCGCGGTGCCGATGCCGACCAGGATGGCGTCGTGGCCGGCGCGCAGCCGGTGACCCCAGGCGCGGGCGGTCGGGCCGGTGATCCATTGCGACTCGCCGGTGGCGGTGGCGATGCGGCCATCCAGCGTGCTGGCGATTTTCAGTGTGACCAGCGGGCGGCCCAGCGTGATGCGGTTGAAGAAACCTTCGTTGAGGGCCAGCGCCTCGGCCTCGCAGACGCCGGTGGTGACCGCTATGCCGGCATCGCGCAGCCGGGCCAGACCGCCGCCGGCAACCCGCGGGTCGGGGTCCTGGCAGGCGACGACGACGCGCGCCACCTTCGCCTCCACCAGCGCCAGGGCGCAGGGCAGCGTCTTGCCATAGTGGTTGCAGGGTTCGAGCGTGACGTAGGCGGTGGCGCCTTCCGCTCCGCCGGAGAGGCTGCGGGCGCGGGCCAGAGCCTCCGTCTCGGCATGCGGACGGCCGCCGGGCTGGGTCCAGCCGCGGCCGATGACGGCGCCGTCGCGGACCAGAACGCAGCCGACCGCCGGATTGGGCCAGGTCCGCCCCAGCCCGCGCGCGGCGAGCGACAGGGCGGCGCGCATGTGGCGCAGGTCGGTATCGGCGTCGATGGGCACAGTGGGCGGCTTTATCAGCTGCCGGGACCCTTGCCCTTGGTGTCCTTGGCGGAGAAGCGGCCGACGTTGCCCATCATCTGTTCCAGGAAGCCCATCTCGCGACCGGCGGTCGGGGTGGTGCGCTCCACCAGATCGACGTCCTGGCCGGCCGACTTGTCGAGCGTCTTGATCTCGCGCAGGACGCCGTTGTCGTCGAAATGGGCGACGACGACGCGGCGCTCGGTCACTTCCGGTTCGAAGAAGGCGGTCTTCTCGGTCTTCTGGCCAATGTAGTACCAGACGTTCGGATCGAAGGTTCCGACCGAGGTCGGCGTGCCCAGCACCGCGGCGACGTCGTCGCGCCGGCTCTGGCCCGGCTGCAGCTCCGCCACCAGCTGCGGGTCCGTCAGGTTGCCGCGGGTGGCGACGATGGGCGAGCAGCCGGTCGCGGCGAGGCCGGCGAGCAGGACGCTGCCCAGCAGGGCGGTGCGAATGACGGTGCGGGGGGCGGAAAAGTTCGATCTGGTCATGGTGCTCGGGCTATGATGGAGCCGGCGGGGCAGGGAGGCCGTCCACGGCTGTGGACAGTCTCCGGGCGGGACAATCGCACCGGCTGCTTCGCCCTGTCAACGAGACTCCGAGTCGGGGAGGGGCTGCCGTTCGTGTCAGGAAGCTTTATCGGCCGTCTGCTGGCCCCTTTGATGTCCGGTATCGGCGGCGGCACCCGTGCCCGCAAGGCCACTGCGGTGGGCGGGCTGTTCACCGCCATCGTCGGCCGGGCCCGCGAGCCGGCCTTCTACAGTGCGCTCGCCGTGCCCGACACGCTCGACGGGCGGTTCGAGATGGTGGCGCTGCATCTGCTGCTGGTGATGCGCCGGCTGAAGGGGCAGGGCGCCGAGGCCGCCAAATTGTCGCAGCGCCTCTATGAGACGATGGTCGACGATTTCGAGAAGTCGCTGCTGGAGATGGGGGCCGGCGACAGCGGCATCGCCAGGAAGGTCAAGACGATGGCGCGTGGCATGGCCGGGCGAATCCGCGCCTATGACGAGGCGCTGGCCGACTCCGGCGACGGCAGGCTGGAGGTGGCGCTGGACAACAACCTCTACGGCACGGTCGATCCGGTGCCGGACGGCGTGCTGGCGGCCATGACCGCCTATGTCCGCGCCTGCGCCGCGGCGCTCGACGCCCAGCCGCTGGAGTCGCTGATGCGGGGGGAGGTCCTCTTCGCGCCGGTGCCGGCGTGAGGCCCACACTATATATGAGGGGTGCTGAGGGCCGTCCGATGCCGGAGGGCTTGCCTTTCCGGCCCGTCGGCTGCATGTGACTCGAGCAGATGCCGGTTGCGCGAGCGCCCCGGCCGTTTCGGTTTTCGATCAGAGAGTCTTTCGCCATGAGTCCTGCCAACGGTGCCCTGCCGGCCCCGGAATTCTCGCGCATCGTCCCTGCCGACGCGGTGCGCCGCGCCGACGTGACCGAAACCATCGAAGCGACGGAGACGGAGCGCAAGGCGCTGGCCGAACGGCTGGAACTGGAGGCGATCGGCAACCTGACCGCCACGGTGAAGCTGCGCGCGGTGCGCGGCGGCCAGATGATCCGCGTTTCCGGCCAGTTGGAGGCCGACGTGGTGCAGACCTGCGTCGTCACGCTGGAACCGGTGCCCGCCCATGTCAGCGAGAGCTTCGATGCGCTGTTCGCCCCGCCGTCGATGATCGAGGACCAGGGGCTGGAGGTCGATTTCGACCCCTCCCTGTCGGACGAGGACATTCCCGAGCCGATGGAGAACAACCGAATCGACATCGGCGAGCTGACGGCGCAGCACCTGTCGCTGGGACTCGACCCCTATCCGCATGCAGAAGGGGTGGAATTCGAAGGCTACGATGAGGACCCGGCGGAGGAAGAGGTGGCGGAAGAGCCCGAGAAGCCCAATCCCTTCGCCGTTCTGCAGCAGTTGAAGTCGCGGAAGTGATCGCACTGTTGCTTTCCCCGCCGCGGCTTGTATAAGGGCCGGCATTTCCACCCCCACCAATGAGCGGCGCGGGGTTGCGAAATGGGGGTTGTTCGGGCTTGCCCTTTGGGGGCATTTGCCTTATTGAATGCCGCTCGCGCTGGGCGGCCCCTGTTCGGGCCGCCCTTTCCAATGAAGAGAGTTTACGGTCATGGCTGTTCCGAAGAAGAAGACCTCCAAGTCGCGGCGCAACATGCGTCGTTCGCACCACGCTCTGCCGACCTCGGCCTACAACGAGTGCCCGAACTGCGGCGAGCTGAAGCGTCCGCACCACGTCTGCGGGTCTTGCGGCCATTACGACCAGCGTGAAGTGGTTCAGAGCGGCACCGCGGCCGCTTGATCCGGATCGCGTTGTCTAAGGTCCCGATGACCGGGGGCGCTGGTCGCCCCTGCCGGGGTCCAAGCCGGGGAGCCTGTTCGCGGTGAGCCAGCGCCTGACCATCGCCCTGGATGCCATGGGTGGCGATCACGGTCCCGACATGGTCGTTGCCGGGGCGGACATCGCGCGGGAGCGCCATCCCGACGTGCGCTTTCTGCTGTACGGCGACCAGCAGCGGCTCGAACCGCTGCTGAACCAGCGGCCTGCGTTGAAGGCGGTGGCGGAAATCCGCCACACCGCCGACTTCGTGGCCGGTGACGCCAAGCCGGCAGTGGCACTGCGCGCGGGACGCCAGTCCAGCATGCGGCTTGCCATCGACGCCGTCGCGGCGGGCGAGGCTGCCTGCGTGGTGTCGGCCGGCAACACCGGCGCCCTGATGGCGATGGCGAAATTCGTGCTGAAGACGCTGCCTGGCATCGACCGGCCGGCGATGGCCTCCTTCTTCCCGACGCAACGGGGCGAGAGCGTGATGCTGGACCTCGGCGCCAACGCCGAATGCCAGCCGGAAAATCTCGTCCAGTTCGCCGTGATGGGGGCCGTCTTCGCGCGTGCCATCCTAGGCCTTCCGGAGCCGTCGATCGGTGTGCTGAACATCGGGTCGGAGGACATGAAGGGCAACGAGGTGGTGCGTGCCGCGGCGGCCAGCCTGCGCGACATGCCGCTGCCCGGCCGTTTCCATGGCTTCGTCGAGGGCACGGACATCGGGTTGGGAACGGTCGACGTCATCGTCACCGACGGCTTCACCGGCAATGTCGCGCTGAAGACGGCGGAGGGCACGGCCAAACTGTTCTCCGAATTCCTGCGCCGGACCTTCGCGACGTCATTCCTGGCACGGATCGGCTATCTGCTGGCACGCGGCGCCTTCAAGCGTTTCCGCGAGCGGATCGACCCACGCCGCTACAACGGCGCGATGTTCCTGGGTCTGCGCGGCGTCTGCGTGAAGAGCCATGGCGGCACCGACGCGGTCGGCTTCGCCAATGCCGTTGCGGTCGCCGTCAATCTGGCGACACATGGCTTCAACGAACGCATCAAGGAAGAGATGGGGCGCATAGCCGACGCGAACCCTCTTCCCGACACGAAGGCGGCGGCGGGCTGAACAATGGTCATGCGTTCCCGAGTTCTGGGTTGCGGTATCTTCCTGCCGTCCAACGTCGTCACCAACCAAGATCTGGAACAGCGGGTCGACACGTCGGACGAATGGATCGTCCAGCGCACCGGCATCAAGTCCCGCCACATCGCCGCGGAGGGGGAGAAGACCTCCGACCTCGCCATCGCTGCGGCGACCCGCGCGCTGGAGCATGCCGGCGTGCCGGCCAGCAGCATCGACTGCATCATCCTGGCCACCACCACGCCCGACAACACCTTCCCGGCGACCGCCACCAAGGTGCAGGCGGCGCTGGGGACCAAGGGCTTCGCCATGGACATCCAGGCGGTTTGCGCCGGATTCGTCTATGCCATGTCGGTGGCCGACAATTTCCTGCGCAACGGTCAGGCGCGCCGCGCCCTGGTGATCGGGGCGGAGACCTTCTCCCGCCTTCTCGACTGGAACGACCGCACCACCTGCGTTCTGTTCGGCGACGGCGCCGGCGCCATCGTCCTGGACGCCTATGAGGGCAAGGGCGATTCGTCCGACCGTGGCGTGCTGTCCACCCACCTGCATTCCGACGGCACCCAGTACGACCTGCTCTATGTCGATGGCGGCGCGTCGTCGACGGGCACCATCGGCCATGTCCGCATGCACGGGCAGGAAATCTTCCGCCATGCCGTGTCCAAGCTGTCGGCGGTGGTGGAGGAGGCTCTGGTCGCCAACGGCCTCGAGTCGACCGATATCGACTGGATGGTGCCGCACCAGGCCAACCGCCGCATCATCGACGGGCTGGCCCGCAAGATGAAGCTGTCGCCGGAGAAGGTCGTCCTGACGGTGGACCGCCACGGCAATACCTCGGCCGCGTCGATCCCGCTGGCGCTGGGCGAGGCGGTGGCCGACGGTCGCATCAAGCGCGGCGACCTGATCCTGATGGAAGCCATCGGAGGCGGGCTGACCTGGGGTTCGGCGCTGATCCGCTGGTAAGCCGCCGGCGTTCGTTCCCCGTTTCCCGTCAGCATGCTGCGCTGCAACCCCGGCCGGACTTCGGCCGGGCCGTTTACGGCTGCCAAGCTTTTGAATTGACGGACCTTCTTCCCCCGGATTACCGTCTTCGCAATGGTTGCGGGGGGAGGTCGAACAATGTCGCAAAACACCGTCACGCGCGCGCAATTGAGCGAAGCCGTCTATCAGGAAGTCGGTCTTTCGCGCAATGAATCGGCCGATCTGGTCGAAACCGTACTGGACGAGATTTCCGATGCGCTCGCCCGGGGGGAGATGGTGAAGATCTCGTCCTTCGGCAGCTTTCAGGTCCGCCAGAAGGGCGAGCGAATCGGCCGCAACCCCAAGACCGGGGAAGAGGTGCCGATCCTGCCGCGCCGGGTCCTGGTCTTCCGTGCCAGCCATGTGCTGAAGAACCGCATCAACGAGGTACAGGAGGGTGGGGCGCCGACGCCCGCGCGGGCTCTGTCCTGACGCTGGCCGTGTCCGATGATCCGGATGACCCGCCCTTCGCCGTGCCGTGCCGTCCCGCGGACTGCCGCCCCCGCTCATCGTCGGATGGCGGCCTGATCCGCTCATGAAATCCGCTACGGCCTATCGCACCATCAGCGAGGTGTCGACCGACCTCAACGTGCCACAGCATGTGCTGCGGTTCTGGGAGACGAAGTTTCCCCAGATCCGCCCTCTGAAGCGCGGCGGCGGTCGACGCTATTATCGGCCGGAGGATGTCGAGCTTCTGCGGCGCATCCAGGCGCTGCTGTATGAGGACCGCTACACCATCAAGGGCGTTCAACGTCTGCTGAAGGAAGGGCGGATGTCCGACCCGACGCCGCCGCTGCCGGAAGACACGGATGAGGTCGGCGACGCGGCGGATGTCGAGGCCTTCGCCGACGACGAGTCCAATGACGGCGGTGAGGGCGGTGCCGATCATCCGCCCCTGCCCGATGCCGTGCGTCATGAGATCACCATGGTGCTGGACGAGCTGAAATCGCTGCGATCGGTGCTGTCCCGCCTGTCCGAAATGGGGAGCAAAAAAAGCTGAAAATCATCACGGGAGATGTTGCATCGGCAAAAGCCCGCGGCTATAGTCCCGTTCCCTTCCGGAGCCAAGCCGCAAGCACTGCGGTGAAGTTGACGGAGCGTAGCGCAGCCTGGTAGCGCATCAGACTGGGGGTCTGGGGGTCGCAGGTTCAAATCCTGTCGCTCCGACCAGTTCCGGAAGGAAAAAGAAGCCTCGAAGTCCATCGGACTTCGGGGTTTTTTTATTGTGTTCATTTTCCCAGGGACCGGCGGAGAGCCGACACGACAGGCGTGCGGCCCCAGCGGAGCGGCATGCGCCGAACGCATTGCGCACAATCAGATAGCGCGCGACAAATCTGATTGCGCGCAATTCAATTGTGCGCCACAGTCCGTCTCACGAGATCAACGGGTGCCGGTTCAAGCCGCCGCCCCGGAAGCCCAGCCAAACCAAGCTGTGAAGGAGCACACGCCATGAAGACCCTGTATTCGACCAAGGTGTCCGCCACCGGTGGCCGTGACGGCAAGGCCGTCAGCGAAGATGGACTGCTGTCGGTAGCGCTGGCCGCGCCGAAGGAACTGGGCGGTCAGGGCGGCGCCACCAATCCGGAACAGCTGTTCGCCGCCGGCTATTCAGCCTGCTTCATCGGCGCCATCAAGTTCGTCGGCAACCGTGACAAGATCGCCGTTCCGGCCGATCTGACGGTGAACGCCACGGTCGGCATCGGCGCCCGCGACGACGGCGAGGGCTTTGGCCTGACGGTCGATTTCGTGGTCTCGCTGCCGGGCATGGACAAGGCCGCGGCCGAGGATCTGCTGGCCCGCGCCCACAAGGTCTGCCCCTACAGCCACGCCACCAAGGGCAACATTCCGGTCACCACGACCGTTGCCTGACGGTGGATTGAGGGCCGGACCTGAGGGCATCGCCTGAGGCGAAAGGCCTTCAGCATTGCGCCGCCGGGCTGTTGCGCGCGATTGTGCAGGACGCATGATCGACCGACGCGCGGCATCCCGGCGGCGTGCCGTATTTTCCGCCCCGTGTTCTCAGGGTTCACACATCATGGCAGCCGACAAGGACGACCCGCTTCTGCTCTCCAATCAGGCGTGCTTCGCGCTCTATTCGGCCAATCTGGCGATGAGCCGTGTCTATCGCCCGCTGCTGGAGCAGCTTGGCCTGACCTATCCGCAGTATCTCATCATGCTGCTGCTGTGGGAGCAGGACGGGCAGTCGATGAAGCTGCTGGGCGAGCGGCTGGGGCTGGACAGCGGCACGCTGACTCCGCTGCTGAAGCGGATGGAAGGGCAGGGGCTTCTCACCCGCGCCCGCGATCCGCAGGACGAACGGCTGGTGCGCATCGGCCTGACCGCCGAGGGTGCGGCTCTGCGCAGCAAGGCCGAATGCCTGCCGACGCGGATCGCCGCCGCCGCCGGCAGTTCGGCCGGGGAATTGATGTCGCTCCGTGATGCGCTGCTGCGGCTGCGCGACGACCTCAACCGCGCCGCCGATCAGGGCTGAGCGAATCGGTTCGCACGAAAGGGGCTGGAAATCGGCGGCGGGAGGGCCTCTTCTAGTCGGCCGCTCTCCTGATCGAAGGTTCCCGCCGTGAGCTCTGCATTGACTGACGATCGTCTCCGCATCCGCGCGGCCGATGCCGACGACTCACCGGAACTGGCGCGGCTGATCGACATCGCCGGGGGCGGGGTCTACGAATTTCTGCTCGACGGGCTGATGCCGGGAATGACCGCGGCGGAGATGCTGGTGCCAGGATTGGCCGGGCGCAGCGGGTCGCTGTCGCACCGGCAGAGCGGGGTGGCGGAACTGGACGGGCAGGTGGTCGGCGTCGCCCACGGCTATCCCACCGACTGGATCCGGACGGAGGATTACAGCGGCCTGCCGCCCGACCGGGTCGCCCATATGGCCGCGTTTTCTGAAACGCTGGATTGGGGCAGCTATTTCCTGTCGGCGCTGGCGGTCGACCCGGAGCAGCGGCGGCAGGGCATTGCCGGGCGGCTGCTCGGCTGGTTCTACGAGCGGGCGCGGACCGGCGGCTTCGACCGCGTCACCCTGCATGTCTGGGCCGACAACGAGCCGGCCCGCCACCTCTACGTCGGCGAGGGGTTTGAGGAGATCGGCCGCGCCGACATCCCCTGGCACCCCCGCCTGCCGCACCAGGGCGGCAGCATCCTGATGCGGCGCTACCTGTGAGCGGCGATCCGCGGCACCGCCTTTTCGGCTGACAGCTCGTCGATCCGGCGCACAACCAGCTCCGGGTCGGCGTAATGCACCATATGGCCGCTGTCCGGCACCCAATGAATGGTGCTGTCGGGCAGGACATGGTGAAGCCGGCCGCTCTGTTCCTCCTGCGAGACGACACGGTCACTATGGCCGGCGAAAATCGCCACCGGGACCGTCACCTCGGCATAGCGGTGCTGCAGCCGCCCGGCGGCGGGCACCATGGTGACGCCGTCCTGGGCGTTGGCGCGCAACTGGCTCGGCCGGATCGTCAGGGCGGCGGGGAAGCTCTCCGTCAGGTGGTCGGGTACCGGCCGCGGCGAGAACAGCGTCTTCAGCATCGCCGGCATCATCGCCTTGGAGACCGGCGGCGACAGCGTATAGCGCAGCAGGTCGCCCAGCACCGGCGTCGCCACCGGCGCCACCAGAGCCGCATCCACCCGCTTGGTCGGGAAGTAATAGCCGGCCATCAGCACCAGACCCTTCACCGTCCGGCGATGGTCCAGCGCCAGGGACAGGGCGACGAGCGTGGCGTAGGAATGGCCGACCACCACGGCGTTTTCGATGTTCAGCGCGTCGAAGGCGTGGGCCAGCAGGTCGGCCTGATCCTCCGGCGTCCAATCCCGGCCATGGGTGCTGTTTCGGGGACGGTCGCTGTGGCCCATGCCGGGACGGTCGAAGGCGATAACCCGGTGGGTCCGCGCCAGCATCTGGAACAGCCCGCTCGCCAGCGAATCGCCGAGGGCGGAGACGTTGCCGTGCAGCAGCACGACCGGCGGGCCTTCGCCGGCCTCCATGTAATGCAGGCGGACGCCGTCGACGGTCAGGAAACGGCCTTCCGGCGGATAGCGGCGTTCGGCCGCGCGGGCCGCCACAGTGTTGGCGGCGGCCAGACCGCCCAAGGCCAGTGCGGTGAGGCCCAGCGTTTTGAGCATGGTGGAGTGGCGGTCGGTCATGGCGGGCGTCCTCTCAGGCTGGTGCTGCGGCGCAGCATCGTGAGGGGACAACCGGACGGTGGGGAAAGGGTTCCCGGGGGAGGGGAGCGCCACCGCCGGCGCCCCCCTCCTGCTATCCGATCAGCGCTGCGACGGGACCAGGAAGCGCGCCGTCAGGGTGCCTTCGATGGCGCGCAGGTCATTGTCGACCTCCAGCTCCTCGACGTCACCGTTGACGTCGACCACCACATAGCCCAGCTCCGGATCGGTCTGGAGATACTGGGCGGCGATGTTCAGGTCGCGGCCGGAGAACACCTCGTTCACCTTGCGCAGGATGCCCGGACGGTTCTCGTGGACGTGCAGGAAGCGGGTGCAGCCGGCCTGAACCGGCAGCGCCACCTGCGGGAAGTTGACCGCGCCGACGGTGGAGCCGTTGTCCGAATATTCGAGCAGCTTCTGCGCCACCTCGGTGCCGATGTTGGCCTGGGCCTCCATCGTCGAACCGCCGATGTGCGGGGTCAGGATGGCGGTCTTGATGCCGCGCAGCGCGCTCTGGAACTCGTCCTTGTCCGAACCGGGCTCGACCGGGAAGACGTCGATGGCGGCGCCCAGGACGTGGCCGGAATTCATCGCGGCGGCCAGCGCCTCGATGTCCACCACCTGCCCGCGGGCGGCGTTGATCAGGTGGCTGCCCTTCTTCATGGCGGCCAGTTCACGCTCACCGATCATGTTGCGGGTCTGCGGGGTGTCCGGCACATGCAGGGTCACCACGTCGGACACCGACAGCAACTCCTCCAGCGAATCGCAGGCGCGCGCATTGCCGAGGGCCAGCTTGCGCACGGTGTCGTAGAAGCGGACCTGCATGCCCATGGCTTCCGCCAGGATCGACACCTGGGTGCCGATGTGGCCGTAGCCGACGATGCCCAGCGTCTTGCCGCGAATCTCGTAGGAGTCCTTGGCCGACTTCATCCAGCCGCCGCCATGGACCAGCTGCGACTTCTCGAAGATGCCGCGCATCAGCATGATGATCTCGCCGATCACCAGCTCCGCCACCGACCGGGTGTTGGAATAGGGCGCGTTGAACACCGGCACGCCCTGGCGGCGCGCCGCCTTCAGGTCGACTTGGTTGGTGCCGATGCAGAAGCAGCCGACGGTGATCAGCTTGCTCGCCGCCTCCAGCACCTTGGCGGTCAGATGGGTGCGCGAGCGGATGCCCAGGATGTGGACCGAACCGATGCGCTCCAGCAGTTCGGACTCGTCCAGCGCGCGCGGCAGCCGCTCGACGGAGGCGTAGCCGCCGCGGGCCAGCTCGTCGATGGCGTTGTCGTGGACACCTTCCAGAAGGAGGATGTTGATCTTGTCCTTGGAGAGCGAGAGCTTGGTCACGGCCGGCATCCGTATCTGGGCATCGGATCTGTTCCGCATGGTCCGCCCACCGGGATACGGCGCGCGCGGGCCTTCGGAAAAGCGAGCGCGCAAAATAATACCAAAGCCATCCCTTGTCACCTGAGCGATGTTGCGCCGCGGCGTCCGTTTCCGCATGCCGGATTGGCGCGGCACGCGGGTTGGGTGTATCAGTCTGACCGCTCTTCAAACCAAGAAGGCCTGTCATGAGCGACGTGACGATCTATCACAACCCGCGCTGCAGCAAATCGCGCGAGACGCTGGAGCTTCTGCGGTCCCGCGGTGTCGAGCCGACGGTGATCGAGTATCTGAAGACCCCGCCCACCGCGGCGGAGCTGTCGGCCATCCTCGCCAAGCTGGGCAAGGGGCCGCGCGACATCACCCGCGCCAAGGAAGCGGCCGAGGCCGGCTTGCCCAAGGACCTCGACGGAGAGGCGCTGGTCGCCGCCCTGTCCGCCAATCCGTCGGCCATCGAGCGCCCGATCGTGGTGAAGGGCGACCGCGCCCGCGTCGGCCGTCCGCCGGAGTCGGTGCTGGACATCCTCTGACCCCTTTCCCGTTCCTGACCGGAGCCAGCGCCCCATGACCAGCAAGCCGACCAGCAAGCACACCGCCGCCGCAGCAGCAGCCGAGCTGTCGACCATCCGCGATTTCCTGCGCTACGGCGTCAGCCGCTTCAACGAGGCCGACCTCGATTACGGCCACGGCACCACCACGGCCTTCGACGAGGCGGTGTTCCTGGTGCTGGAGACGCTGCACCTGCCGGTCGACCAGCTCGATCCCTATCTGGACTCGCGCCTGACCGCGGTGGAGCGCGAGGCGGTGGCCGGCATCCTCCATGCCCGCATCGACACCCGCAAGCCGGCGCCCTACCTGCTGAACAAGGCCTATATCCAGGGCATTCCCTTCTATGTGGACGAGCGGGTGATCGTCCCGCGCTCCTACATCGGCGAGCTGCTGTTCTCCGACCTGTTCGGCGGCGACGACTTCACGCTGGTGGAGGACCCGACCTCGGTCGAGCGGGTGCTGGACCTGTGCACCGGTTCCGGCTGCCTTGCCATCCTGGCCGCCCGCATCTTCCCCGAGGCCCAGGTGGACGCCGTCGACCTGTCGCCCGACGCGCTGGAGGTGGCGAAGCGCAACGTCGCCGACAGCGGCTTCGAGGACCGCATCGCCCTGCACCAGGGCGACCTGTTCGCCCCGCTGAAGACGCGCAAGTACGATGTCATCATCACCAACCCGCCCTATGTCGACGCCGAATCGATGGACGCCCTGCCGCCGGAATTCCGCGCCGAGCCGGAAATGGCGCTGGCCGGCGGCGACGACGGGCTGGACATCGTCCGCCGCATCCTGAAGGAAGCGCCCAAGCATTTGACCCCCGAAGGCGGTCTGCTGTGCGAGTTCGGCACCGGCCGCGAGATTCTGGAGGCGGAGTATCCGCAGTTGGATTTCCTGTGGCTGCAGACCGCCAACAGCTTCGGCGAGGTGTTCTGGCTGACCCGGGAGCAGTTGAAGGCGGGGAAGTGAGGGGCGCACGTTTCTACCCTTCCATATCTCTTGTCGGCGAACGGTTTCCCGGTAACAGTGCTGGGATGACCGTTCGCCTCCTGTTCCTTTCCCTTTTGGGGCTCCTCCTTGCGGCGGCGCCGGCTGCAGCGCAGTCCGGTGGCTGCGGCGGCTTTCCGCCGACCAAACTGACACTCGACACCGTGCTGGCGCCGATCAAGCGTGACGACAGCCTGTCGATCGCCCAGCTCACCCGGCTTCCGGGGCGGACGCCGGGGCCGGTGAGCACCACCGACAGCCATGTGCTGGGGCTGACCCAGGCGCGTTATGGCGAGCAGTCGCAGGTGCAGGCGCTGTTCAAGTCGATGGGCGACGGCACCTATTGCGCGTCGGCCAGCGCGCTGACCATCAGCTTCGGCTTCCAGCAGCGCATCGTCCATGTCGCCAGCGAGATCCCGGCCGACTCCTGCCTGCATGGCGAGGTTCTGGCCCACGAGATGCGGCATGTCGCGGTGGACGAGGCGTTGCTGAACGAGATGATGCCGCAAATCCGCAGCCGCCTGGAGCAGGTGATCGACGGGATGAAGCCGGTGCGCTCGCGCAGCCAGACCCAGGCGATGGCCGCGATCCGCCGGCCGCTCGAGTCGGCGATGCGGCGGATCATGCAGGAGTTCGGCCGCGAGCGCGACCGCCGTCAGGCCAAGGTCGACACGGTGGAGGAGTATGAGCGGGTCAGCCGCGTGTGTAACGGCGAGGCCCGAGAGTATCTGCCGAAGCCGGCCGCGCGGCGGGCAATGCGGCAGGGATAAGAGCGATCAGCGCTTGCGCCGCCGCCGATCGGTGGCATGGCCGTCAATGAACTCCGGCGGCTTGCGGCGGACCCAGCGGATGAAGGCGGCGATGTCGGGATGGCCGCGCAACGCCTCGATCTCGTGATAATGGTCGCGCAGCTGCTGTTCGGTCAGCACCGCATGGATCTTCGCATGGCAGATGCGGTGCATCGTCACCGTTTCCCGGCCACCATAGGTGCGGGGGATCAGGTGATGCTCGTTCAGGCTGGCGCCCGGCACCATCGGCCGGCCGC
>NZ_CAMLJP010000061.1 GCF_946480385.1 uncultured Azospirillum sp. | reverse complement strand
CAGGCGGGAGGTGGCGCGCGCGGTTCGGTCAAGCGGGACGCGGTGGTGGAGGCGGCGACACGCGCCTTCCTGACCCAGGGCTACGAAGCCTCGTCGATGGACGCCATCGCCGCCGACGCCAATGTGTCCAAACGCACCGTCTACAACCACTTCCCCGGCAAGCGCGAACTGTTCCAGGCGGTGGTGTCCGGCCTGTACGAGGGGTTCCGCAGTGCCGACGGCCAGAGCCTGCTCTCCCACGACCAGCCGCCTGAAAAGGCTTTGCCGGTCTTCCTGCGCTCCCTGCTGGTCCATACCGGGCGGCCGGAAGTGCGCGGCCTGCTGCGTCTGGTGATCGCCGAGCATCAGCGCTTTCCCGAACTGTCCCAGGACTATCTGGAGGGCGGGAAGAGCCAGGCTTACGCGCTGCTGGACGACTACATCGCCGCCCAGCATGCGCGCGGTCGCCTGAACGCGCCGGACCCGCATGTGGTGGCGACCCAACTGCTCGGCGGTATGAAGGAGGTGCTGTTCTGGCCCACCATGCTGGGGCTGCCGGTCACTGCTGATCCGGAACGGGTGATCGCCGATTCGGTCGCGGCGCTGCTTCGCGCCTATGGCGCCGCGCCGGTCAGCGCCCCCGCAGGCCCGAAGGGTTGACGCCCACCGCCGCCCGGATGCGGCGGGCGAAGTGGGAGCGGTTGGTATAGCCGCAGGCCTCCGCCGCCTCCTGAACGCTCAGCCCCTCGCCCTGCAGGAGGTCGCGGGCGTGGGCGACCCGCTCCTCCGTCAGGATGCTGCGGACCGAGCAGCCCTCTTCGGTCAGGCGGCGGCGCAGAGTGCCGGTGCTGAGGTTGAGCGCGCCGGCCACGCGCTCCGCGGTCCAGGGCATATCGGGCTGGGTGCGCAGAAGCTGACGCACCGCGTCGGCGATTCCCGTCGGCGCCACCGGACCCAGCCACCAGACACCGTCTTCCAGCAACGCCAGCAGCACCTCCATGCAGCGATGCTCCGCCAGCTTGGCCGGCAGCGGCGGGTCGGCGGTCAGGCCGGTAGCAGCGTGGTGGATGGCGTCGGTCAGTGCCGGCGTCAGCGAAACATGCCAGTCACCGGGCCGGGCGCGCGGCGCCAGCCCATCGGTGCCATGGGCGCGCAGAAGCCGCCGGACCATCTCCGCCGGGAATTCCAGCACCAGGGCGCGGTAGCGGCCACCGGCACTGGGATCATTCACCACCGATCCGCACCAGCCCGGCGGCAGCAGCATGGCGCTGCCGGCCGGGAAGCGGCGGGTGGTGCCGGATGGATCGGTCAGCTCCTTGGTGCCCTCCAGAACCGCGATCAGGGCGGTGCGCTCGATCCGCACCTCGGCCATCCGTTCCCGATCGTGGGCGACGAAGGCCCACAGCTCCGGGCGATGCGGACGTTCGCCGCCACCGGGGCGCAGGTCGCGGGCGGCAAAGCGGGACAGGCGGGCGAGAAGGTCTGGACCCATGGGCCTCATCCTAGGACCGGAGGTGGCAGGCGATCAACGGCCGTAGCGTGCCGTCAGCGTCGCCTTGCCCAGGCTGGCGGCGTTCAGGTTGAAGCCGACCATGGCGCCCGACGCATCGGCCGGCAGCGGCAGGCTGTCCACCTTCAGTGCATGGACGGTGACGACATAGCGGTGCGGCTTGTCGTCCTGCGGCGGGCAGGGACCGCCATAGCCAGGGGTGCCGAAATCGGTGCGGCTTTGCACGGCGCCGGCGGGCAGGGTGGGCTTTTCCGGATTGCCGGCCCCGGCGGGCAGGCCGCGGGTATCGGCCGGCAGGTTGAACACCACCCAATGCCACCATCCGCTACCGGTCGGCGCATCGGGATCGTAGATGGTGACGGCGAGGCTGCGGGTGCCGGCCGGCGGCTCCGTCCAGTTCAGGGCCGGCGACTGGTTGGCGCCGGTGCAGCCGAAACCGGCGAACACATTCCGTTCCGGGATCGGCGCTTTATCGGTGAAGTCGGGGCTGCGCAGTTCGAACGCGGCAGCGGGGGTGGCGGCCAGCAGCAGGGCGGCGACCAATGCCGGGCGGAAGGGAAAGGCGGCAGTCATCGGGGCGTCTCCGTCGATTGGGATGCCCTGACGATAAAGGGCCGCGGATCGCTCCGCGGCCCTGAACGGCTCAAAGACGATCCCGAACTGCTCAGCCCTGCTTGAGCAGCTTCGCCGCGTCCACCGCGCCATAGGTCAGGATGGCGTCGCAGCCGGCGCGCTTGAAGCCCATCAGCGTTTCCAGCAGCGCCTTGTCGTAGTTCAGCCAGCCGTTGGCCGAGGCGGCGCGCAGCATCGCGTATTCGCCCGACACATGGTAGGCGAAGGTCGGTACCGCGAACTGGTCCTTCACCCGGCGGATGACGTCGAGATAGGGCAGGCCGGGCTTCACCATCACCATGTCCGCGCCCTCCTGCAGGTCGCAGGCGACCTCGCGCAGGGCCTCGTCGGTGTTGGCGGGGTTCATCTGGTAGGTGGTCTTGTCGCCCTTCAGGAAGCCGCCGGAATTCACCGCATCGCGAAACGGGCCATAGAAGGCGGAGGCGTATTTCGCAGCGTAGGAGCAGATGCGGGTCAGTTGGTAACCCTCGGCATCCAGCTTGTCGCGGATCGCGCCGATGCGGCCGTCCATCATGTCGGATGGTGCGACGATGTCGACGCCGGCCTCGGCCTGCGACAGCGCCTGCCGGATCAGGACCTCGACGGTCTCGTCATTCTGGATATAGCCGTCGCGAAGCAGGCCGTCATGGCCATGGGTGGTGTAGGGGTCGAGCGCCACGTCGCCCAGGATGCCGACCTCCGGCGCCGCCGCCTTCACCGCGCGGATGGCGCGGTTCATCAGGTTTTCCGGATTGTAGGCTTCCGCCGCGTCCTCCGACTTGGCATCCGAGCCGACGACCGGGAACAGCGCGATGCAGGGGATGCCCAGCGAGCCGGCCTGCGCCACCGCCTCGCACAGAAGGTCGATGGTCAGCCGCTCCACGCCGGGCATCGAGGCGACCGGCTCTCGCCGGTTCTCACCTTCGATCACGAAGACCGGCCAGATCAGGTCGTCGGCGGTCAGCGTGTTCTCGGCGACCAGACGACGCGTCCAGGAGTCGGCGCGGTTGCGGCGCAGACGGGTGCGCGGGAAGGCGGCGGGCAGGGTGATCGGCATCGGGGAGACCATGCACTTAGAACGAGTGCGGCGATCCTACGCCTTCCCGCATAGTGAACTCAAGCCGCGGCGGCGGCTCCAGTCCTTTGGGACCGGGCCGGCTGCCTTGCGCAGGTCTCATGCCCCGCCGCGGGCTTCCCCGCCCGCCTGTCGGGCGACCTTGTCCCAATGGGCCGCAATCGGGTTGTCGGTCGCCGGCGCCCCGGCGACAGGGCGGAAGCCGGTGTCCTGCCCCTGCAGCGTCCAACGGTTCCCCTGCTTGCGATAGTTCGAGGTCAGCCCGCCGGTGAAGGCCGCCCCCTCCCACGACCGCACCTCGAACGTCACCGAAGGATGCTCGACGGTGATGAGATTGTAGGCGTTGGTTTCGTTCCGCAGCCGTGTGGAGGTGGCGGTGGAGGCCTGGGCGACCAGGATGGAGCGGGCGATCTGAGTGTGGAAGCTCATGATGTCGCCGGAATAGGCCTTGTGCAGATGGCCGGCCAGCAACAGGTCGACACCGCAGCTTTCCAGCGCCGGCAGCGCCAGCTTGTGACGGCCGACCAGTTGCGTCTTGGGCAGGTCGGGCGGCGGCAGGAAGGGATGATGGGTGAACAGCACCTTGAACACCGTGTCCGGCATGCCGCAGAACACCTCGCGCACCCGCGCGATCTGGCGGCGGTTCATCCGCCCTTCGGAGAAATCCATGATGACCGGACGGGCGGTGTTGATGCCGAGCACCGCGATCTCATCGTCTATGTGCAGCGGACTGAAATCGCTGGTGATGTATCGCCGGTAATGGCCGAACGGGTCGGTGAAGCGCTTGAACACGTTGTAAACCGGGATGTCATGATTCCCTGGTACAGCCATGTAAGGAAAGGGTAATTTCTCCAGAAAGGCGCGGGCCTCCTGGAAATGGCGTGCCTTCGCCCGCTGCACGAAATCGCCGGAGATGACGATCAGGTCGGGAGCCTGCGCGGTCAGGTCGGCCAGCAGCCCGTCCACCACGCGCTGGTCGATCCGCCCGAAATGCAGGTCGGAGATGTGAGCAAGCCGTTTCACGCCATCCTCATCCTTTCTCTCAGCTCGGCGCCAGAACCTTCAGAGCTCCCGGGAGAATCCGGTAGTGAAGCGGCGCGTGCAGCTTCCGGATCTCGCCATCGTTGACCATCTTCAGGCGGTGGCGGCGGCTGTGCACCGTCAGGCTGGTCACCGCATAGGTTTCCAACCCCTCGTCCTGCTTCCAGGAACCGGCAACCAGCCTTCCCATCAACCGCAGCATCGCGAATGCGTTCCGTTCACGGGCCACATAGACCCCGAGCTTTCCCGCATCAAGCGCCTGCCGACTGAGGACGAGGCCGAATCCGTCGTCATAGACATTGTTGGAAACGACCAGGATCGGCGTGCGCATGCGGCGGGGGCCGTCTCCCCAGTCCAGCCGCACATCCAGCAGCGGCAAGCGATAGAGCGTTTTCGCCATAGCCACCGCGGCACCGGGCCATTTCAGCAGCCGGTGCTGCTTGCGCTGGCGTTCGCGTTCCTGGACCACCTGCGGATAGAAGCCGAGGATGGAACTGTTGGTGTAGGGCTCTCCATTCACCTCCGCGATGTCGATGACCCGTACCCGGCCGGCGGCCAGAGCCTCGGCCGCATCGGCCAGTTCAAGTGGAATGCGAAGATCGCGCGCCAACAGATTGAGAGTACCCAAGGGAATAACACCCAACGTCTTGCCGGTCGGCATAGCCAGCTTCACCGCGCTGTGCAACGTTCCGTCGCCGCCGCCGACCACCACCGTCTCGGCATCGGAGTCCAGCACCCTCCGGATCGTGTCGGTGCATTGAGGGCCGTCGACGGTGTGCAGGTCCACCGTGGCGCCGTGCCGTTGAAAGGCGTTGCGGATCGCCGCCTCGGCGCCTTCGATGGGCCGGTCGACCAGCGAGCCTGCCTGCCGGTTGAGGATGATTCCGACCTTCATGGGTCACCCGGCAGGATGTGGAGCGGCATCGGCATCTGACCTTCCGTAATGCGTCTGAGTGGAGCCGTTCTCAGATGAGAGCGTGACCGCAACGGTCCAAGAGGGGCGTTGTTCCTAATCTGCGTATCGCCGAACATCCGGATCCGTATGGTAGGTTTGACAGTGCCGCCGGCTCCCGTATCATCGCTTTGGGCCGGTCTGCACGCCCTGGGGCATCGCTGGGATGGAAAAGACTGCTCGCCACCGCCCGATTCGCAACGATAACCGAGAAAATACAAGACGATGAGCGACGCTGCTGAGATTCTGTTCGAACGTCGGGGCGCGATCGGCCTCGTCACGCTCAACCGGCCCAAGGCGCTGAACGCGCTGACGCTTGGCATGATCAGGCTGTTCGATCCGCAGCTCCGGGCGTGGGATGCCGATCCGGAGGTCAAGGCCGTCGTGATTCGCGGTGCCGGCGAAAAGGCCTTCTGCGCCGGCGGCGACGTCGTCAGCCTGTACGAGGCCGGCAAGGCGGTGAGGGAGGGGCGTGGCGATACCGGGCCGATCCGCGCCTTCTTCAGCGAGGAATATGTGCTGAACCGGCGGATCAAGCGCCTGTCCAAGCCCTATGTCGCGCTGATCGACGGCATCTCCATGGGGGGCGGCGTTGGTCTGTCGGTCCACGGCACCCACCGGATCGTCACCGAGCGCACGATGTTCGCCATGCCGGAAACCGGCATCGGCCTCTACCCCGATGTCGGCGGCACCTATTTCCTGCCGCGGTTGCCGGGGCAGGTCGGCATCTGGCTGGGGCTGACCGGCGACCGGCTGAAGGCGGCCGACCTGCTGGCCATCGGCGCCGCCGACGCCTTCGTGCCGAGCGCCGGGATCGAGACGCTGATCGACGATCTCGCCGCCGGCGTCCCGGCCGACGAAGCGATCGCGACCCATCGCGGCGAAGCCGGCGAAGCGGCGGTGAGCGCCAATCGGGCAGCGGTCGACCGCTGCTATGCCTTCGACAGCGTGGAGGCCATCGTCAAGGCGCTGGAGGCCGAGGGGACCGACTGGGCGGCCGGGCAACTCGCCACCCTGCGCCGGGTTTCGCCGACCAGCCTGAAGGTGACGCTGGCCGCACTCCGTCGCGGCGCCAAGCTGGATTTCGAAGGCTGCATGGTGCAGGAACTGCGCCTCAGCCTCGCCTGCCTTGCCGGGGATGATTTCTACGAAGGCATTCGCGCGGTGCTGGTCGACAAGGACAAGAACCCGAAATGGAAACCGGCGGAACTGGCCGATGTCGGCCCGTCGGACGTTGAGCGGCACTTCGCCGAACCGGCGGGCGGCGATCTCGTGTTCCGCGACTGAGGAACCGCTGTCGGGGAAAGATGCCGGGGGAATGGTCGCGCAGGCGGTCGCGGGACCATTCCTTTCCGCTTATGCCGGTGGTGCCGCCCGGCCGAAAACCTTCGTGTGGGGACACCCGGCGAAAGGCGCCTGTACAGACGGGTTGTGCCAGACTTTTTCTGGAATTATTAGGATGATTGCCGACGAATGATCGGTTAATCTCGCTTTAAGGTCCCGGTATCGTCCTTGCGCGGGGAACGGCCGGTTAGAGCCAAAGGAGACCGCGGTGCGCAAACCCTATTACGAGAGCATTCTGTTGATCGAGCGGCTTCACCGCCACTTTCTTGAAGTGCTCAAGACTGAGTTGGACCGGCTCGGGATCCAGGACATCAACAACGTCCAGAGCCTGATCCTGTACAACATCGGCGAAGATGAGATGACGGTCGGCGAACTGACCGCGCGCGGTTACTATCTGGGTTCCAACGTCTCCTACAACGTCAAGAAGATGGTCGAGAACGGCTATCTCGGCCAGGAACGCTCCCCGCACGATCGCCGGTCGGTCCGTGTCCGCCTGTCGGAGAAGGGCCTGGACCTGCGCGAAAAGATCAGCGTCATGTTCGAACGTCATCTGACCGCCCTGGAAAAGGCCGGCTTCAGCGACGAGGAACTGACCAAGGCCAACGAGACCCTGCGCAAGCTGGAACGCTTCTGGTCGGCGTCGCTCGACTACAGCGGCTTTCCGATGACCTCCGCGGCCTGACCGGCCGGTATTTGCGAGGCCCCCGCGGTTCCGGCTCCCGCGGGCGGCATCGGGTTCCCGCCTCCCTTCGGCCTCCACCCTAATCGTGGCCGGCAAGGAAGCAAAGTCGAGCGAGCCGGCACCTCCGCCATACATACCGCATCGTTCCTGCATCCGCCCTGAACCCATCGGCGCCTTCGCGTGTTGACGGGGATTGGCTTTCGCGCGGCCACAGGTGGTCCGGCCGGACGATTCCCGGCCGCCGTGCCGTGCCGAAGGCGTCACGGCAACGGGCGGCTTATGTCTTATATCGTCATGATGGTGGGGCTTGGGGTCCTGATCCTGTTGGTGGCCTGGCTGCCGATGGTGCTGAAGGAACTGCCGCTTTCCCTGCCGATCATTTGCGTCGGCCTGGGCTTCGCGGTGTTCAGCGCCCTGCGGCTGGAGAACCCGGAGCCGCTGGCCTTTCCACAGGCCACGGAACGGCTGACCGAACTGATCGTCATCGTCTCGCTGATGGGGGCGGGGCTGAAGCTGGATCGCCGTATCGGATGGCGCCGCTGGATCATCACATGGCGCCTGCTGGGCATCACCATGCCGTTGTCGATCCTGATGATCGCTCTGATCGGCTGGTACTGGCTCGATTTTCCGTTGGCGGCGTCAATTCTGCTGGGGGCCGCGCTGGCGCCCACCGATCCGGTCCTCGCCTCCGACATTCAGGTTGGTCCGCCCAAATCGGGGGAGGAGGACGAGATTCGCTTCAGCCTGACCTCCGAGGCCGGGTTGAATGACGGTCTGGCCTTTCCCTTCGTCCATCTCGCCATCGGAGTCGCCCTGCTGAACGGCAATCCGCCCTGGGACATGCTGGAACATTGGGTTCTGCTGGATGTGGTGTGGAAGCTGGGAGCCGGCGTCGGAGTCGGCTGGCTGGTCGGTCGGTTCCTCGGCTATGTCACCTTCCGGGTGCCGAATCGAGCGAACCTGTCACGGACCGGCGACGGTTTCGTGTCGCTCGGCATCACGCTGATTGCCTACAGTCTGACGGAACTGGTCAGCGGTTACGGCTTTCTCGCGGTGTTCGTCGCAGCACTCGCATTGCGCGATGCCGAGCGGAACAGCGAGTACCACGAACGCCTGCATGATTTTGTCGAACAGACCGAGCGGCTGATGATGATGCTGATGCTGGTGCTGTTCGGCGGAACCCTGGCCCATGGGCTGATCGACGCCTTGTCCTGGAGTGCCGTCGGCGCGGCGGCGGTCATCCTGCTTCTGGTCCGTCCGGTCGCCGGAGTGGCGGGGCTGGCCGGCGTGCCGATGCCGGTCGGCGAGAAGCTGGCCATCGGCTTCTTCGGCATCCGCGGCATGGGCAGCATCTATTACGTCGCCTATGCGCTGAACGCTGCGGAATTCGATGTGCCCAACGCCCTGTGGGCGGTCACCGGCCTGATCGTGCTTCTCTCGATTCTCGTCCACGGCATCACGGTGACGCCGGTCATGCGGCGGATCGACCGGCGCCGGCAGGCCGCGGCGGCGCCCCCGACGCCTTCCATACACCCCCGAATGGAAAAAGCGCGCGTTTCGGCCGACTCTTGATGAAAATTGTTGGTGAGGCTGAATTTCCGCTTTCCGCACAAGGTGATGCGCCTGCATAGTGGTCGGGAAGGGGCGGCGTGGAGGACCTGACGGTTTCGGATGAAACCAAGTGAGCAGGCCGCCGCGACCGCCCGGGAACCGCCGGACGAACCGATCCGGACGGTCTTCCGCAACATGCGCAACGCAACGCTGTGGGGAGGAATTCACGTATGATCGCACGTCTTCTGGCCGGTGCCGCCCTTGCTGCCCTGACGATCGGTGTCATGTCCACCGGGCCCGCCATGGCCCAGCAGGGCAAGCTTTCCGGTGACATGGTCAAGATCGGTGTGCTGAATGACCGCTCCGGCCTCTACGCCGATCTCGGCGGCGAGGGGTCGGCCATCGCCGCCCGGATGGCGGCCGAGGAGTTCGGCAACAAGATTCTCGGCAAGCCCATCGAGATCATCACCGCCGACCATCAGAACAAGCCCGACATCGGGTCCAACCTCGCCCGCCAGTGGATCGACCGCGACGGCGTCGACGCCATCGTCGACGTGCCGAATTCCGGCGTCGCGCTCGCGGTTCAGGAGGTGACGAAGGAGAAGAAGAAGATCTTCCTGATGGAAGGTCCGGCGACCTCGCGCCTGACCGGCGACGCCTGTTCCCCCACCGGCTTCCACTGGGCCTACGACACCCGCGCCCTGGCGGTCGGCACCGGGCAGGCCATCGTGAAGGAGGGCGGCGACAGCTGGTTCTTCATCACCGCCGACTACGCCTTCGGCCACCAGCTGGAGGCCGACACCTCGGCGGAGGTCAAGAAGGCCGGCGGCAAGATCGTCGGGTCGGTGAAGGCACCGCTGAACACCGCCGACTTCTCGTCCTTCCTGCTGCAGGCGCAGGCTTCGGGCGCCAAGATCGTCGGCCTTGCCAATGCCGGCGGCGACACCATCACCTCGATCAAGCAGGCCTCCGAATTCGGCCTGACGCAGAGCGGTCAGCAGAAGCTGGCGGGCCTGCTGATCTTCCTGTCCGACGTCCACGCGCTCGGGCTGCAGGTCGCTCAGGATCTGGTGCTGACCACCGGATTCTACTGGGACCGTGACGACGAGACGCGCGCTTGGTCCAAGAAGTTCTTCGACAAATACGGCAAGATGCCGACGATGGTGCAGGCCGGCAGCTATTCCGCCGTCCGCCACTATCTGAAGGCGATCGAGGCCGCCGGGACCGACGATGGCCCGACCGTCGCCGCCAAGATGCGGGAGATGCCGGTCAACGACATGTTCGCCAAGAACGGCACGATCCTGCCGAACGGCCGCATGGTCCACGACATGTATCTGGCCCGCGTGAAGAAGCCGTCGGAGTCCAAGGGAGCCTGGGACTATTACCAGATCCTGCGCACCATCCCCGGCAAGGAGGCTTTCGCCACCTTCGAGGAGAGCGGCTGCAAGCTGCCGAAGTGATTGCATCGGTAAACAGGACGACAGGGCAATAGCCGTGACGTGAGGGAGCGGCATCCCCGCCAGGGCCACGGTCTTCGGACCGGTGCCGCGGCGGGGATGTCGCTGAGGAGAGCGACGCTCATGATGGGAACGATTTTCGGCATTCCGCCCCAGGCGCTGTTCGGCCAGCTTCTGCTGGGGCTGATCAACGGATCGTTTTACGCGCTGCTCAGCCTTGGGCTGGCGGTGATCTTCGGCATGTTGAACGTCATCAACTTCGCCCATGGTGCGCTCTACATGATGGGCGCCTTCGTGGCGTGGCTTCTGCTGAACCAACTCGGCATCGGCTACTGGTGGGCGCTGCTGCTGGCGCCGCTGATCGTCGGCGCGTTCGGGGTGGTGCTGGAAAAGACGCTGCTGTCGCGGCTCTACAAGCTCGACCATCTCTACGGGCTGCTGCTGACCTTCGGACTGGCTTTGATCGTCGAGGGGGCGTTCCGCCACCAGTATGGCGTCTCCGGCCAGCCCTATCCGATTCCGGCCGAACTCAGTGGCGGCCGGAACCTGGGCTTCATGTTCCTGCCCAATTACCGGGGCTGGGTGGTGGTGGCGTCGCTGATCGTCTGCATCAGCACCTGGATCGCCATCGAGAAGACGAAGCTGGGCGCCTATCTGCGCGCGGCGACCGAGAATCCGGTGCTGGTCCAGGCCTTCGGCATCAATGTGCCGCGGATGGTCACGCTGACCTACGCCTTCGGCGTGGCACTGGCCGGGCTCGCCGGCGTGCTGGCGGCACCTATCTATCAGGTATCGCCGCTGATGGGCTCGCACCTCATCATCGTGGTGTTCGCGGTGGTGGTGATCGGCGGCATGGGCTCGATCCTGGGCGCCGTGCTGACCGGCTACGGGTTGGGCCTGTTGGAAGGATTGACCAAGGTCTTCTACCCGGAGGCCTCGAACATCGTGGTCTTCGTCATCATGGCGGTGGTGCTGATGGTAAAGCCCGCTGGTCTGTTCGGACGGGAGAGGTAAGCGCATGAGCCTTCATTCGCAGAGCAGCGGCCGGGCGTCCGCACAGGCTGCCGGCGCACCGGCAACGGCGGGGCTGACCCTGGCGCGAGTTGGCGCGCTGGTGGTGCTGGCCGCTCTGCTGGCGGTGCCGTTCCTGCTCTATCCCGTTTTTCTGATGAAGGTGCTGTGCTTCGCGCTGTTCGCCTGCGCCTTCAACCTGCTGATCGGTTTCGGCGGGCTGCTCAGCTTCGGGCATGCGGCGTTCTTCGGCAGCGCCGCCTATGTCACCGCCCATGCGGTGAAGGAGTGGGGGTGGTCGCCGGAGCTGGGAATCCTGCTGGGCACCCTGGCCGCGGCGTTCCTTGGGCTGGTGTTCGGCATCATCGCCATTCGCCGACAGGGCATCTATTTCGCGATGATCACACTGGCGCTGAGCCAGATGGTCTATTTCCTGGCCCTTCAGCTGCCCTTCACCCATGGCGAGGACGGCATCCAGGCGGTGCCGCGCGGCCTCCTGTTCGGCCTCTTCGACCTGCACAACCCGCTGGCGATGTACTACACGGTGCTGGGCGTCTTCCTGATCGGATTCGCCATCATCTGGCGGACGGTGCATTCGCCGTTCGGTCAGGTGTTGAAAGCGATCCGCGAAAACGAGGCGCGCGCCATTTCGCTGGGCTACCGCACCGACCGTTACAAGCTGCTGGCCTTCGTGCTGTCGGCCTCGCTGGCTGGGCTGGCGGGCGGCACCAAAGCCATCGTCTTCCAACTGGCGACGCTGACCGACGTGACGTGGCAGATGTCGGGCGAAGTGGTGCTGATGACGCTGCTGGGCGGAATGGGCACGCTGACCGGCCCGGTCATCGGTGCCGCCCTGGTGGTGACGCTGGAGAATTATCTGGCGGCGACCAGCCTGCCGGTGCCGGTGGTGATCGGCTGCATCTTCGTCGCCTGCGTTCTGGTGTTCCGTCGCGGGATCGCCGGGGAAATCGCAGCGCGTTTTGGAAAGCAGAGTCGGGCCAACTAAGATGCCGATCTAAAAACGACAAATATATTAAGAACGGTTTCGTCCATAAGACACTAAGGTTTCAAAATACCGCATACCCCGAAAGAAGGGGTGTGCGGTTATTATTTTGCGTTCTGGAACGTTCTGCTTTCTGGGTGTTATAGGTCTCAACGCGTGCGGCGGTGCAGCAAAATGACCGACGCGAGCTTTGGGAAGAAGCGTCCACCCGGACGAACGTATTCGAGGAGCATCCCGCATGGCTATGGACAAGGACACCACGACCAGCGCGCGTGAAACCGCTGACCGGGCAAAAGGCACGGTGGAGGACATGACCCGCGCCGGTGAGGCCACCACCCGCCGCGCCGCCGATGCCGCCCGCTCGATGGGTGAGAACGCGGCAGAGACCGGCCGGGAGGCCGCCGATGCCAGCCTGAACGCCGGTCAGAAGGCAATGGGGGCGGGCGCCGAGATGACCCGCCGCGGTGCCGAGACCGCCGGCACCGTTATGAACAAGGCCTCCGACGTTGCCGGCCGCACGACCGAGCAGCTCCAGCGCGCGCTGGGCCTGTCGAAGGAAGCGCAGGGCGCGGTCGCCAGCCAGACCCGTGAAACCATGGACGTCATGGTCCAGTGCGGCAGCGTTCTGGCCGACGGCTGGCAGAACGCGTGGCGCGAATGGATGGGGCTGGCGCAGGACGTCGCCTCGCGCAATGCCGAGGGGATGAACGCGCTGATGCGCAGCCGGTCCGTCCCCGATTTCTACGCGGCGCAGAGCCGCATGCTGAAGGACAACATGCAGATGGTCCTCAGCCGCAGCGTCAAGGTTTCGGAGTTGTCGGCAAGCACCGCCAACACGGCGATCGGCAAGCTGAACGCCCGCCTGGAAGGTGCGGCGCAGCAGACGGAACGTCGCTTCTGATTGCCGAGTCGACTGCACCGGCACGCCATCGATAACGAACTGTCTCCATCCTGACTGAACCCCGGCCCGCAAGGACCGGGGTTTTTTCTGTGCCGCCGAGTCTGGGGTTATGACGCTTCAGGCGTCAGCCAGCTCACCGCCGCCCCGCCACCGGTGGAGGGCAGGGCGGCGTGCAGGGCCGGCAGCATCTCCTTCAGCGTCTCGTCGAGCCTCCAGGGCGGATTGACGATCAGCAGGCCGGAACCGTTCAGCCGCAGATGGGTGTCTTCCGGATGCCAGGTCAGTTCGGCGATCAGCACCTTCGGGATGCCGGTCTTCTCCACCGCATCCTGGAACCGCCAGACCGCCGCGCGCTCCTTGATCGGATACCACAGGGCGAAAATGCCGGTGGACCAGCGGCGGTGCGCCTGCGCCAGCCCCTCCGCCATGCGGGCGAACTCGTCTGGCTGCTCGAAGGGCGGATCGATCAGGACCAGCCCACGCTTCTCCTTGGGCGGCAGATGGGCCTTCAGCGCAGTGTAGGCATCGGACTGGTGGACGGCGACGGAGCGGTCGCCGGCGAACTCCGCCTTCAGGCTGACGGCGTCGTCCGGGTGCAGTTCGACCAGCACCATGCGGTCCTGCGGGCGCAGCGCGGCACGGGCGATGCGTGGGGAGCCGGGATACCAGCGCAATGTCCCGTCAGGGTTCAGCGCCTGGACGGCATTCAGATAGGGGGCCAGCGCCGGATGGGGCAGGGGATGGCCGAACAGCCGGCCTATACCTTCGTCGCTTTCACCGGTCCTGCGGGCCGCCTCGGAGGTCAGGTCGTAGCGGCCGATGCCGGCATGGGTGTCCAGCACGCAGAAAGGCGTCGGCTTGGCGCGCAAATGATCCAGGATCAGCGCCAGAACGGCGTGCTTCATCACGTCGGCCGGGTTGCCGGCGTGGAAGATGTGGCGGTAGTTCATGCGTCGGGGTTTACCCGATCACGCAACGCGGCGCCAGCGCTCTTGCCGGCGCGCCCAGTCAGCGTGCGGATCAGTTGATCGCCGCGACCTGCTGTGCGTTGTGGAAGCTGCGGCGGGTGCGCGGGGCGACGCTGACGGGATCGGTGTCGTCACAGCGGGAGGAGGCCAGCAGCTTGGCGCTCTGCGTGTCCAGTTCACCCAGGCTCTGCCAGATCTTGCAGACATAGGCCTGGGCGCGGCGGCCCGAGCTGCCGTTGTAGCGAGCCAGCGCGGTCTTCCAGTTGCCTTCCTCGCCATGGAAGCGGACGAGAAGCTGGCCGGCATAGAACACGTTGTCGCGCGGTTCGACGATCTTCTCCAGCGGCTGGAACTCGCCCCGGTGGCTGGCGACCGACAGCTGCATGCAGCCGACATAAGTGTTGGAGCGAAGCTGTCCGCGGTGGTCGCGAAGGTGACGGGCGGCGTCACTGACGTTGCGGGCGTAGTAGGGACGGCCCTGCACGCTCATGGCGAAGGGGTGGGGAGTGCCGTCCTGGCCGCTTTCGACAAGGGCGATGGCCACCAGCATGCCGGAGGGAATACCGAGCTTCTGTTCGGCTTCCACCGCGTGGGTGACGCAGCTTTCCTTCGAAACGGTCTGGGCCTGGGCGGTTCCGGACAGGGTGAGCGCCACCAGGGGAGCCGTCAGCAGTCCCGCAGCCAGTGCGAAGCGTCCACACGCTGTGGCGCCTACGCGCTGATTTCGTCCCCGCATCCCAAACCTCCTTCTGCTGTCGCCCCGTCTTGTACGGCGGCTGTTTGCCCCCCCGCGCGGGGCCGTTGTTCCGGTCACCGAGTCGCTTACGGCGACCGCCTCCTACCCAGATGTTCAGCGCCTCCCAATCGGGCGCCGCGGCCACACTTCCAAAAATTTGATCCATCGTCAACCCGCTTGCTCCCTGGTAATACCACAGCTTTCGTCCGTCAGATGTCACGCGCGGTCGCTGAACGGACGGCTTAGGCGCTTCGGTCGAGGCTGTAAGCCATTGAATCGCCACATTTGCCGGCAAAATCGATTGGGGTGCCGCCGCTGCCTCTCTTGACCCTTCGGACGGGGGACAAAAAAGGGGCTACTGCGACCGCGTGTCGCCCGAATCACACTTTGGAAGGATTTTCGTATCCCCCTTGCGCGGCGCAGCATGTTGGGGCAGTAAACTCCGCCGCCCTGTTTCCCTGGACTCGGTTCCCTGGGCCAAGTCGGTGCCGCAGCGACGCCCGGGACGGCCCGATGGCGAGCGGAGGCGGGTTATCCGGGCCGGCGGCATTCCCCTGGTCGAAGCCCGCGATCAGAGGAACTTCATCCGTGTCCGCGGATCCCTCCATCGGCGACGAGCCGCAAACCTACACTCTCGATCAAATGTTCCGGTTCGGTTACGACCGGCTCTATGCAGGGGATTATGCCGGAGCCGCGCGCGCATTTCGCGCCGGTGTCGCTGTCGACCCCGCCCATGCGGAGGCATGGTCCGCCCTGGCGGAAGCCAACGGCGGGACGGATGCGGCAGGGCAGGCGGCGGCCTGCTTCCGGCGCGCCGTCTCCCTTGAACCCGGCAATTGGGGATGGCGGATGATGCTCGCCGATGCCCTGCGGCAGTGCGGCGAAACCGATGCTGCACATGCGTTGTTCCAGTCCCTTGCGGCGGAACGGAGCGATTCGGCACAGGCACGACTCGGACTCGCCCGCTGCCTCGCCGCTGTTGGCCGCCATGAGGAGGCGCTGGAGGAGTACCGAGAGGCAGTGGCGCTGCGCCCCAACGACCGTGATGCTGTCCTTGCGCTGGCGGAGGCGCTGGCTCTGTCGGGAGATGCGCTGGCTGCGGTCGAACTGCTTCAGCCGCTGGCCCGGCAGCTTGAGGATGATGCGTCCATCCATCATGCGCTGGGCCGCAGCTGGCTTGCCCTGCGCGAGCCGACCAAGGCGCTGTCCGCTCTGCGCCACGCCGCAAAGGTCGCCGAAGGGGGCGAGGCGACGGCGATCGAACGGCTGATCGCGGCACTGGAATCTGGGGAAGGCACCGACCTGTCCGCCTCTTATGTCCGTGCCCTGTTCGACCGCTATGCCGAACGCTTCGACCAGGATCTGGTGGGCAAGCTCGGCTACGCGGCCCCCGAGCTGCTGAGGTCGGCCATCGATCGCGTCACGCCCGGCGCTGCGGGGCTGCGCATCCTCGATCTCGGTTGCGGCACCGGGCTGGCCGGGGTGGCCTTCAAGCCGCTGGCGTCCCGGCTCGCGGGTGTCGATCTGTCGCTGCGGATGGTCGAGAAAGCGCGGCAGCGCCGGCTTTATGATGAACTGACCGTCGGCGACGTCGTTGAGGCAATGGAGCGGACGCCCAGTGGATGGGACCTGCTGGTCGCCGCCGACGTGCTGGTCTACATCGGCGACCTCGTCCCCGTCTTCGCGGCTGCTGCCCGTGCCCTTCCGCCAGGGGGCCATTTCACCGCCACCGTGGAGCGCCTGCCAGACGAACCTGGTGTGCCTGCGGGCGAGTCCTTCCTGCTCGGTGCGACACGCCGTTACGCCCACTCCGAACATTTTGTGCGGGTGACGGCGGAAGCGGCGGGCTTCCTCATCCGCCTGATGGAACCCTGCAGCCCGCGACGGGAAAAGGGCATTCCCGTCCCCGGTCTCCTGTTCGTGGTGGAACGGGCGGCGCGGTAGCAATCCGGTTGCGGGTCAGATCGCCTGCGTATAGCGGCCGGTGTCGCCGGGCAGGCACCAGCGTGCATGCAGTTGCCCCTTGGTGTCGAAGCTGCAGGCGATCCAGCCGGAACCGTACAGCAGGCGCCGTCCGCCCTCGGCAAAGGGCGGCATCTCGAACCGGTGTGCGGGCAGGGGATGGTCAGGGCGGGTCGCCAGCGGCTCTGCCAGCCGCGACCGCCATCCCGCCGCCGGGGTGGTGGCCGCGGTGAAGCGCGGCGCGTAGAGTTGCCACATCTCCAGTCCGCCGCCACGCAGCACGCCCCGCGCTCCGGCTCCTCCGGCGATTCCCCGTGAGGCGACCGTGATGCGGCAGCCGCTGCGTCGGGAGAAGTCAGCCAATGTTCGGACCATCCGCTCCCATTCGGCATGGCGTCCCGGTGCCGCCCAGTGATCGCCGAGCCGCTTTCGCAGCCGAGAGGGGAGCACGCCGCCCAGCCGGTCGAGCAAGGCGGCGGCGGGGGTCAGCAGTGGTCCGCCGCTGACCAGGATCAGGTGGCGACAGGCCGCGAAGCGGTCCAGCCAATCCGGCAGCATGCCCCAAGCCCGCTCCGACAGCATGCGCCGGCCGCTGCGGTCGCTCCATGTGTCGAGCGTCAGCAGTCCGGCTTCGCCCATGATGAAACCTTGGGCCAGCGTTCCGCACGCCGTTCCCCACAGACAGTCGGGCGGGCTGTCGGCGACGGAACCGGTCTGGAAGAGCTGGACCTGCCGGCGGGTCGCCGCGAAAAGCGGGCGCAGGCTGCGCGAGGCGGCGTCGCCTTCTTCCCTTCCGCCCCAGGCGCTGGCGAGCAGCCGGCCGAGATCGCTGCCGTCCCACACCATCACGGAGGGGATCGACGCCAGCGCCGACGCCGCGGCGGCACCGCTCCAGGTTCGCAGCATGCGGTCGAAGCCGGCGGCCATCAGCTCTTCCGCCACGCCCGGCAATGCGGGACCTAGCCGGCGGGAGGCATCGGAAAGCAGGGCATTCGCCTGGGGAGCGGCGGCCATTACGGCGTCGCCGCCGATCTGCCCGCCGGCATGGACCATCAGGTGGTAGCGGTCGGCGGAATGCCGGGCCAGGAGATCGGACCAGAGGGCCGGTGCGGCGCCCGCTGGGCCTTCGGCCTCCGGACCACCATCGCCATTCATTCCGCTTCCGTAAAGAATGGCCATACGTGGGAGTGAATGACGACCCGGAACGACTACGGTCCAGCGCGGGCCGTCGGGAAAGCCGTAGGTGACATCGGTGTCGCGCATGCCGCGCGGTACGGCGAAATCGAATCGCCAGACCTGGCGGTGGCGCCAATGCGTCAGGTGGCGCGGAGGGACGGGCAGGGTGACGCCGTCGACCCGCAGATCGTCGGGTTCGACCTCCCCGTCCAGAACGAACAGCGCCGAGAGCCACCAGCGGTCGCGCTGCTCACCACGGAAGTACAGGATGGGACCGAGCAGGATGCTCGGTTCCGCTCGTCTCGACGCCATGCTTCATCCGTCCGAAGCGGCCCTTCCCCCAAAGATGGGCCTGCCGCATGCAATAGCGCAAGGCGCCGCCGGACGGCGAAAAAATATCGCGTTCCGATACAGACGGTCAACCGTTCCGCTTGCGCAACAGTTCGAGCATTCGGGGTGGCACCTCTTCGTTCAGGACCGGGTCGTACAGGCGATGAAGCTCCTCCACATGCTGGCGATGCTGGGCGAGCAGCGCCTTTGCGTCGGGATCGCTTTCGACCACGCTTTCGAATTCGGCGCGCTCCCGCTCGTCCAGGGCGCCGTCCAGATAGGCGTTGATATCGGTCATCGTCACACGCTTCATCTCTGTCGTTCCCGGATGGGTCGCCGGGGTTCTCCCCTGGGACACGATCAACCGTGACACGTCCGGTGGCCCCGCCGTTCCCGGAAAGCTCGGCCGAAAGGACGCCTACCCCATCTTATGGGCATGATCCTCGGCCCTACCAGTCCGACAAACGGCGCGATCACTGCTCACTTTCGAGGCGAGCAAACCGCCACAGCCATCCTCTTTCGCGTCGCCCGGCCAAGTAACAGGGCGGTGCAGCCGATTGTTCCGGCTTCCGTTGGTGCGGAACGCCGCGCAATGGGGACTGTTGTGATTGTGCAACTCACCCCATCCGCGCCCCGACAGGGTTGCCGAACAAGGAGAATGCCTATGGCGCAACAGGAGAGCAGGCAACCGCCCCAGCACCAGAACACGCAACCCGGCCATCAGGCGCCCATGACTCCGCAGCCGTCGGAAACGCGCCCCACTTACCGCGGCAGCGGCAAGCTGCGCGACAAGGTGGCATTGATCACCGGCGGCGACAGCGGCATCGGCCGGGCCATCGCCGTACTGTACGCACGCGAAGGCGCCAAGGTCGGCATCCTGTACCTGAACGAGGACGACGATGCCCGCGAGACCCGCCGACTGGTCGAAGTCGAGGGGCAGCCCTGCACCATCCTGAGCGGCGACGTCGGCAGTGAGGAAACCTGCAAAAAGGCGGTGGAGCGTATCGTCGGCGAGCATGGCCGCCTCGATATCCTGATCAACAACGCGGCCGAACAGCATCCGCAGAAGTCGATCGAGGACATCACCGCCGAGCAGTTGGAGCGGACCTTCCGCACCAACATCTTTGGACAATTCTATATGGTGAAGGCCGCCCTGTCGCACATGCACGAGGGTGCCTGCATCATCAACACCACCTCCGTCACCGCGTACAAGGGCAGTCCAGAACTTCTGGACTATTCGGCGACCAAGGGCGCCATCGTTGCCTTCACCCGGTCGCTGTCGATGGCCCTGAGCGACCGCGGCATCCGCGTCAACGCGGTGGCTCCTGGTCCAATCTGGACCCCGCTGATTCCCTCCACCTTCGACGAGAAGAAGGTCGAGAGCTTCGGCGGCAATGTGCCGATGAAACGCGCCGGCCAGCCGGACGAGGTGGCGCCGGCCTATGTGTTCCTGGCATCCGACGACTCTTCATATATGTCGGGGCAGGTGCTGCACCCGAACGGCGGCACGGTGGTGAACGGCTGAGCGGCATAGGCTGGCAGGAGATGTGAAAGGGCCCCGGTGCCGGCGGCAACGGGGCCCTTTCAGACCATCGGATTGGGGCCGTCGGACGGGGATGCCCGTCAGGAGGTGCGGATACGGGACACGAACGCGTTCACCGACTCCCGCAGGTTCTGCGATTGCGTCCCGAGGCTGCTGGCGGCCTGAAGGACCTGGGTCGCCGACCGCCCGGCCTCCTGCGAGGCATCGTTCACACCCATGATGCTGCGCGACACCTCGGCGGTGCCTTGGGCGGCCTGCTGGACGTTGCGGGAAATCTCGCCGGTGGCGGCGGTCTGCTCCTCCACCGCCGACGCGATGGACGTGGCGATCTGGTTGACCTGCTGCACCGTGTCGGCGATGCCGCGGATGGCACCGACGGCCCCCTGGGTTTCCTTCTGGATCGCCTGGATCTGGCCGGAAATTTCCTCGGTCGCCCGCGCCGTCTGGTTGGCAAGGCTCTTCACCTCGCTGGCCACGACGGCGAATCCCTTGCCGGCCTCGCCCGCCCGCGCCGCTTCGATGGTCGCGTTCAGCGCCAGCAGGTTGGTCTGGCTGGCGATTTCCTGGATCAGCTGCACGACGCTGCCGATCCGTTCCGCCGCCTGGGCCAGACTTTCCACGGTCGCGTTGGTGCGCTGCGCCTCGTCCACCGCCGACCGGCTCATCCGCGTTGCCGATTCCAGTTGGCGGGCGATCTCGCTGATGGAACTGGCCAGCTCCTCCGCGGCGGAAGCCACGGTCTGGACATTGCTGAGCGTCTGGTCGCTCGCCGCGGCGACGGACGACGCCTGACGGGTGGTCTCCTCGGCGGTCGAGGACATGCTCTGCGCATTGCTTTGCAGCTGGCTTGCCGCGGACGACACGGCGCCCACGACGCCCTGCACGCTCGCCTCGAAGCTGTCGGCCAGCGCGTTCATCGCCCGGGTCTTTTCCGCCGCGGCGCGGATCTCGGCGTCCTTTGCTTCCTGCTCCATCCGGCGATTGCGGATGAGGTTGTCCTTGAAGATCTCGACCGTGTGGGCCATCGATCCGACCTCGTCCCGGCGGTCGATGCCGGGCACCGCGACCGTCGCATCGCCGTCGGCAAGCCGTTCCATGGCGCTGTTGAGCGCGGAGATCGGCCGCCGGATGCCGATGACGGCGATGACGACCGAAGCCACCGCGCCCAGCAGGATGGCGATCAGCATCCCGCTTGTCGCCCGGACGGTGACCGCGTCGGTCTGTTCGCTCAACGCGCCGGAAGCGCGCAGAACGCGGACATTGATGTCATCCGCGAGCTTGGCGGCAGTATCGAAGGTCTCCACCACAAGCGGACGGCATTCCTTGCCGTAGAGCACGGCGGCTCCGGAATGGTCGCCCTTCTCCTTGGCCGCGAGGACTTCGGGCAGGGCGCGCATGATGGAGGCGAGCATGTCCGTCATCCGCGTCACGGTCGCCTTGTCTTCAGGGCGTGCAAGGCGGGTGACGACGGCATTGGTATCGGCGATGGCCGTCTGGATATCCGTCAGCGACTTCTTCAGAGGGGGGAGGCCGGCGGGATCCTGCAGAAGCAGGACGTTGTTCATCTGTCGCCCAAGATTGGCGATATCGCCGCGCATCCGCTCCAGCTTCTGGGAGAAGGTGATGTCGTTGGAGATCAGGGCGGAATAATCGTCGTCGACGCGGTTCAACGTATCGGTCATGTAAACCGACAGCCCGGCGGCAACCGCGCTGAGCAGCACGACGACAAAGTAGATCTTCGGCCCGATGCCGACCCGCGCCAATACATTCATGGCAATCACCCGCACGCTGACAATCATTGAGAGTAGACCGTGACCGTGCGCGATGGCTCATGGATTACGGTCTTGATATATACAAGTCATGATAATCTGAACAATGCGTTAAAGCGCAGCTATGGTTGTGATCGATATCGCGGACGTGAAGATATGCCGAAAACTTCCGGAAAAAACGCGGGAGCATGCACTCATTCGGAGTTTATCGCCCATGATCTGCGTCAATTTCTACGGAAATGCACTTTTCGTTTGCAGGCCGGAGGCGGATGGCGGCAACCGAGCGCATGCGCCCCCCGCAACATGATCCGGAGGGCGCATTCGGTCGACACATGCCGACGTGGAGGGATGGAGGATATCAGGCCGTCATCAGGTTGTTCAGCCGCTCCCGCGCACGGCACAGACGGGAACGGATGGTGCCGATCGACACGTTCAGCGTCTCGGCCGCTTCCTGATAGGGACGCCCTTCGATGGCGACCAGCTTCACGACCTTACGCTGGCTGGGGGTGAGGGAGGAAAAGGCGCGGTCGACGTCGCGGAAGACCAGACGCGACATCTGTGCCGCGTCTACCGACATCGCGCCGTCCCACAGCTCCACCTTCGTCACATGGCGGTCACGCTGCAGGTTGTTGAAATGCAGGTTCTTCAGCATGGTGGTCAGCCAAGCCTGCATGTTCGTGCCGGGTTCGAAACGATGCTGGCGCGATAGGGCGCGGGCCAGGCAGTCCTGCAGCAGGTCCTCTGCGGCGTTGGCATCACGGGTCAGCTTGCAGGCATAGCGCTGCAGGTTCGGCATGCAGCGGATCAGTTCGTTTTCGAACGAGTACGCCATGGTCTTTCCTTCCTCCACGGTCTGTGTACGTCTCCCGCCGGCCGGTTGAGCGGCGGCGCCCATCGCGGTACGGGCGGGGCGCGGGGCGGGGACGGCATTGGGCTTTCCGGCGCGCAATGGCGGCGCCACCGGTTCGAAGGGCTGACAGTGTCTTTGCGGTCTTGAGCGCTCAGCAGGCCCTGGCGATGGTCCCCAAGGCGTTCGTGAGCCGGCCCGTCATCTGGTGCGGGTCGGCGGCCCCTGGGGGGTGTTGCGGAACGATCCGGTCGGCGGTGGCGTCATTGAGGCGGTCCCGTTGTTGCCCGTCGTTGATCGTGTCGGGAGCTAAACGCGCCGCCCGCCGCGGATGTTCCACCGCAGGATCCGGAAAGAGTGACATCGGTGGCAGATCGCGGAGATTCCGGTCCCGTCTCCGCTTGCCGGGCTTACCACCATCGAACGCGTCCACCGGTGCGCCGCCGCAACACTCAGTCGTCTGAAAACAGCGGCTTTTCCAGGCGAAGCGCCGCCATTCCATCCTCGTAGTAATCAGGATATTCCGCGAAGCGGCGATAGCCGGTCGCGCTATAAAGCGCGATGGCAGCGGCATTGTCCGCCCGGACCTCCAGCCTCATTCCATGGCAGCCATGGGCGGCGGCCTCCTCCTCCAGCGCCGCCAGCAGCCGGCGGCCGATCCCCAGTCCGCGGCTGCCCGGCGCCACCGCGAAGGAGGTCAGGCGGGCGAAGCGCGTGCCGGCATGAAAACCGACGACTCCATAGGCAAGTGGCGGCCCCTGCACATCCGGCACTTGGCGGTATGCCACCAGCACCACACCTTTTGCCTTCCGGATCGCATAACGGAAGTTGCGCTGCGTCATCCGGTCGGTTGGGAAGCTCCGCTCCTCGATCGCCAGCAGCGCGGCTATGTCGGCCGTTTCGGCGCGGCGGATGGTGATGCATGTTGCATTGCAGTGGACAGGATCGGATTCGTGAAGCATCGTTGACGGGAAAAAGGGGAGGGGATGACAGCCTACTCCCTTTTACCACAGCGAAACGATGGTGCGTTCCATCTGGGGAAAGCTTTGCTTAACCAACAGGGCAGACACTCCCCCCATGATTGGAGCGCCGTCCTTCCAGCCGCCCGCTCCCATTGGCCTTTCACGCAGAAAGTCAGGACATGGACGCTCGGTTTAAATCTCGCGACATCGAACGCCGCAGCCTTGATGTCGATGGCCTCAAACGGTCGTTCCTGGAATGGCTGGTCTATTCGGTCGGCAAGGATGCACGCGCCGCCACGCGCCGCGACTGGTTCCACACCGTGGCGCTGGCCGTTCGCGACCGTGTCGTCGACCGCTGGATGGACACGACCCGCAGCTATTACCAGGAAGACGCCAAGCGCGTTTACTACCTGTCCCTGGAATTCCTGATCGGGCGCCTGCTGACCAACAGCCTGTCGAACCTGGGCATCATGGACGAATGCCGTCAGGCGCTCGATCGTCTCGGCCTGTCGATGGACGACGTGGTCGATGCCGAGCCGGACGCGGCGCTGGGCAACGGCGGCCTAGGTCGTCTCGCCGCCTGCTTCCTCGACAGCATGGCCTCGCAGGGGCTGCCCGGCTATGGCTACGGCATCCGATACGAGTTCGGCCTGTTCGAGCAGCGCTTCGAGAACGGCTGGCAGGTCGAATACCCTGAGCAGTGGCTGCAGTTCGGCAACCCGTGGGAGTTCGCCCGTCCGGAGGTGCTGTACCCGGTCCAGTTCTATGGCCGTGTCGAGGAGTTCCGCGACAGCGTCGGCGAGCGCGCCTATCGCTGGGTTGATGCCGACCGCGTGCTGGCGATGGCCTATGACACACCGGTGGTCGGCTTCGGCGGCGAGACGATCAACACGCTCCGCCTGTGGTCGGCCCGCGCCACCCGCGACTTCAACTTCGGCCACTTCAACGACGGCGCCTATATGAAGGCGGTCGAGCAG
The DNA here is from genome assembly GCF_946480385.1 of uncultured Azospirillum sp. The sequence goes on along the minus strand of NZ_CAMLJP010000061.1, from coordinate 12,718 downwards.
AAGATCCTGTCGGAGAATCTCAGCCGCGTCCTCTATCCCAACGACGCGACGGAGACCGGCAAGGAACTGCGGCTGAAGCAGGAGTATTTCTTCACGTCTGCCTCCCTGCAGGACATCCTGCGCCGCTATCTGCAGCATCACTCCACCTTCGACAACCTGCCCAACAAGGCGGCGATCCAGCTGAACGACACCCACCCGGCCATCGGCATCGCCGAGCTGATGCGTCTGCTGGTCGATCAGCATGCGCTCCGCTGGGACGATGCGTGGGAGATCACCCGCGCCACCTTCGCCTACACCAACCACACCCTGCTGCCCGAGGCGCTGGAAGCCTGGCCGGTGCGGATGATCGAACGGGTGCTGCCGCGCCACATGCAGATCATCTATGAGATCAACGCCAAGTTCCTGAACCGGACCAAGGCCAAGGCCGAGGGCGACAACGCCAAGCTGTCGCGCTTGTCGCTGATCGACGAGCGCGGCGAGCGCCGGGTTCGCATGGGCAATCTCGCCTTCCTCGGCTCGCACAAGGTCAACGGCGTTTCGGCCCTGCACACCGAGCTGATGAAGCAGACGGTGTTCGCCGACTTCCATCAGGAATTCCCGGACCGCATCAACAACAAGACCAACGGCATCACCCCGCGCCGCTGGCTGAAGCAGGCCAATCCAGCCCTGTCGGAGCTGATCACCACCCGCATCGGCGAGGGCTGGATCTCCGACCTGTCGCAGATCGCGGCGTTGCGCGAGAAGGCCGACGACGTGGTGTTCCGCGAGGAGTTCCGCCGGGCCAAGCGCAAGAACAAGAAGCGTCTGGCCGCCTACATCGCCCGCCAGACCGGCGAGGAGGTGCTGGTCGACAGCATCTTCGACGTGCAGGTCAAGCGCATGCACGAGTACAAGCGCCAGCTGCTGAACGTGCTGCACACCATCGCGCTTTACAACGAGATGCGCGACAACCCGACGGTCAGCTGGGTCCCGGTGACCAAGGTGTTCGCCGGCAAGGCGGCGCCGTCCTACCACATGGCCAAGCTGATCATCAAATTGATCAACGACGTGGCCAAGGTGGTGAACCACGACCCGTCGGTGCACGACAACCTGAAGGTCGTGCTGCTGCCGAACTACAACGTCACCGCGGCGGAGATCATCATCCCGGCCGCCGACCTGTCGGAGCAGATCTCCACCGCCGGCATGGAGGCGTCGGGCACCGGCAACATGAAGCTGGCGCTGAACGGCGCGCTCACCATCGGCACGCTGGATGGCGCCAACGTCGAGATCCGCGAGCATGTCGGGCCGGACAACATCTTCATCTTCGGCATGACCGCGGAGGAGGTGAACGACCTGCGCGTCAGCGGCGGCTTCAACCCGCGCGAGGTGATCGCGTCGAACCCCAGCCTGAAGCGGGCGCTCGACATGATCTCCACCGGCGCCTTCTCGCCGGACGACCGCAACCGCTACCACCCGATCGTCCAGGCGCTGACCGACGGCGGCGACCATTTCCTGGTGACGGCGGACTTCGCCGACTATTGCCGGGCGCAGGACGCCGCGATGCAGCTGTACCGCGATCCGGAGGAATGGACCCGCAAGGCCATCCTGAACACCGCCAACATGGGCTGGTTCTCGTCCGATCGTACGGTCAACGAGTACGCCCAGGAAATCTGGGACGTACACCCGGTGAAGCCGAGCCACGACGGCGAGGGGTTCCGGTAATTTCAGAATGGGCGAATGCGCAGGCGCTTTACAATGCCTGCGCATTCGGATAAGAAGGCCCCATGAACCGCACGGCCATCACCACCACTACGACCAAAAAAGCGACTCGCTTCGGCGGGCAGCGTCGTGGTGCGTGCTGATCGGATCGACCAGCGTTTCTTCCACGAGGCAGGCCCCGCCGGACAACGGACGGGGCCTCGTCGTATCCGGGGTCCGCTGTCCGAACGACCGATAGGCCGGTCCGATCAACAGTGCGATAGACAGGACGGAACCCCGCAATGAGCAGCAACAACGCCTCCGCTTCTTCCAAGTCCCTCCGCGTCGCCGTGGTCGGCGCCACCGGCGCCGTCGGCCGCGAAATGGTCAAGGTCCTGCACGACCGCAGCTTCCCGGTCGCCGAACTCGGCCTGTTCGCTTCCGAGCGTTCCGCCGGCAAGGTGCAGGAGACCCCCTACGGCGCCCTGACCCTGCAGGCCTTCGACGCCGCGGTGGTGAAGGGCTATGACGTTGTCCTGCTGGCGGTGTCGGGCGACTTCGCCAAGGCGCACGCCAAGGATCTGGCCTCGGCCGGCGCGCTGGTGATCGACAACAGCTCTGCCTTCCGCTACGACGCCGACATCCCGCTGATCGTGCCGGAAATCAACGCCCACGTCTTCCGCGAGGCGTACGCTGCCGGCTCGCGCCTGATCGCCAACCCGAACTGCACCACCGCCATCGCCGTCGTGGCGCTCGGCCCGCTGCACAAGGCCTTCGGCATCAAGCGCGCCATCGTCTCCACCTATCAGGCCACCAGCGGCGCCGGTGCCGAGGGCATGGCCGAGCTGGAGGAGCAGACGCGCAACCAACTGGACGGCAAGCCGGTCACCAACAGCGTGTTCCGCCACCCGATCCCCTTCAACCTGATCCCCCAGATCGACGCCTTCCAGGAGAACGGCTACACGAAGGAGGAGATGAAGGTGACGTGGGAGACGCGGAAGATCATGGAGGTCCCGGACCTGCTGGTCAGCTGCACCGCCGTCCGCATCCCGACCTATCGCGCCCACTCAGAAGCCATCACGCTGGAGACGATCCAGCCGGTCACGCCCGACGCCGCCCGTGCCGTTCTGGCCGATGCCGCCGGCGTGAAGGTGGTGGACGATCCGGCCAACGGCGCCTACCCGATGCCGCTGAACGCCACCGGCCAGTACGACGTCGAGGTCGGCCGCATCCGCACCAACCTGGTGTTCGGCGACCATGGCCTCGACCTGTTCGTCTGCGGCGACCAGCTGCTGAAGGGCGCCGCCCTGAACGCCGTGCAGATCGCCGAGCTGGCGCTGTAAGACAGGCGGCAATGCTCTGGAATCCCAGGGCCGGCACTGCTATGTAATGCGACGGGGGCCGACGGGCGTTTTTCGCCTGTCGGCCCTTTCGCCGTTCGCCTGTCGGCCATCCGGCCGTTCGTAAGATCACCTTCTCTTGTCACGGGACTTAGCGCATGTCCGAACTTCAGGACGCCGTCTCCCGCCGTCGGACCTTCGCCATCATCGCGCACCCCGACGCCGGTAAGACCACGCTCACGGAAAAGCTGCTGCTGTTCGGCGGCGCCATCCAGATGGCCGGCGCCGTCAAGGCGCGCGGCGAGCAGCGGCGCGCCAAGTCGGACTGGATGAAGGTGGAGCGCGAGCGCGGCATCTCGGTGACCGCCTCCGTCATGACCTTCGATTTCGACGGGCGCACCTTCAACCTGCTCGACACGCCGGGCCACGAGGACTTCTCGGAGGACACCTACCGCACGCTGACCGCGGTCGACAGCGCGGTGATGGTGATCGACGGCGCCAAGGGCATCGAGGCGCAGACGCTGAAGCTGTTCGAGGTCTGCCGTCTGCGCGACGTGCCGATCATGACCTTCTGCAACAAGATGGACCGTGAGGCGCGCGATCCCTTCGACCTGATCTCGGAGATCGAGAGCGCGCTGGCGCTGGAGGTCACGCCGGCCAGCTGGCCGATCGGCATGGGCCGCGACTTCCTCGGCTGCTACGACCTGATCCGCGACCGGCTGATCCTGATGGACCGCAGCAAGGGCGACGAGATCGACGAGGGCATCGAGTGCAACGGCCTGGACGATCCCCGTCTGGACGAGCTGCTGCCCGCCCATGCCGTCGCCAAGCTGCGCGAAGAGGTGGAGATGGCGCGCGGCCTGATGCCGGCCTTCGATCTGGAGGCCTATCGCGCCGGCCACCTGACGCCGATCTATTTCGGCTCCGCCATCAACAATTTCGGCGTGCGCGAACTGCTGTCCGGTCTGGCGGAGAACGCCCCGCCGCCGCGTCCGCAGCCGGCCGATCCGCGCACCGTCCAGCCGGACGAGGACAAGGTCACCGGCTTCGTGTTCAAGGTCCAGGCCAACATGGACCCGAACCACCGCGACCGTATCGCCTTCGTCCGGCTCTGCTCCGGCCGTTACAAGCGCGGCGCCAAGCTGAAGCACATCCGCTCCGGCAAGCTGATGGCGGTGAACAACGCCGTGCTGTTCCTGGCCCGCGACCGCGAGGTGGCGGAAGAAGCGTGGCCCGGCGACATCATGGGCATTCCCAACCACGGCAGCCTTCGCATCGGCGACACGCTGACGGAGGGCGAGGATCTGCGCTTCACCGGCGTGCCCAGCTTCGCGCCGGAACTGCTGCAGCGCGTCCGCCCGGACGACCCGATGCGGGTGAAGCACCTGCGCAAGGCGCTGGAGCATTTCGCCGAAGAGGGCGCCTCCCAGGTGTTCAAACCTCTGACCGGTGCCGATTGGGTCGTGGGTGTCGTCGGCCAGCTGCAGTTCGAGGTTTTGGCCTCGCGCATCGAGGCGGAATACGGCATCGCCGCCCGCTTCGAAGGGGCAGGGCTGGACGCCGCCCGCTGGGTCGAGACCGACGACAAGGTCCAGTTGGAAAAGTTCATCGAGCTGAACCGTTCGGCGCTGGCGGAGGACCATGACGGCGCCCTGGTGTTCCTGGCCCGCAATGCCTGGCACCTGAACCGCGCGCAGGAGGATTTCCCTGCGCTGCGTTTCCTGAAGACCCGCGAGCAGAACCGCAAGGTTCACACGGCCGCGTGAGATTGACGCCCGCTCAGCCGCCCGCCCACATGCCTACGGGCGCGGGCGGGCGTCCTTTCACGAGAAAAAACTGTAAAGGCTTCCTAACTGGACTGACGGCTTGACGGCGTCCATCCGGTGGCGGACCTTGTGCGGGTGAGTGTGTGTTGGTTTCGACACTTAAGCGATGGCCTCCGTCGGACGGGTATGGTCGGAAAAGAGGCGGACATGGCAACGGGATTGGACGAGCTTCTGGATAGCGGCGGCTTCATTCCCCATGGAGTCTGTCTGCTCTGGCGCCCCGATCTCCTGATGCTGCATGTCGCGTCCGACATTCTGATCGGCCTGTCCTATTTCTCGATTCCGGTGGCGCTGACCTATTTCGTCATGCGCCGCCGCGATATGGCCTTCGGTTGGGTGGCGCTGCTGTTCGCTCTGTTCATCATCGCCTGCGGCACCACCCATTTCATGTCGGTCTGGACGCTGTGGACTCCCGACTATGTGCTTGAAGGGCTGGTGAAGGTCATCACCGCCTTGGCGTCGCTGGCGACCGCGGCCACACTCTGGTGGCTGATGCCGCGCCTGCTTGCGCTTCCCAGCCCGCGAGAACTGGAGGCCAGCAACCGGGCATTGGCACAGGAGGTGGCAACGCGGCGGGAGATGGAAACCCGCTATTCCAGCTTCTTCAACAACCTCGGCGAAGCATTGTTCATCGTCCAAGTCCTTCCGGACGGTGATTTCGCTTATGAGGCAATCAACCCGGCGCTGGCGCGGATTGGCGGCCTGGACCCTGAACAGTTGCGTGACCGCCGCGTCCGGGATGCTGTGGCGCCCGAGCTGGCAGACCTTGTCATCCCCCGGTACACCGCCTGCCGCGATAGCGGTGAAACCATTGATTACGAGGAAGCGCTGGATATGCCGGCCGGGCAGCGCGTCTTCCACACCATGCTGATGCCGGTGAAGGACGCCACCGGGCGAGTCATCCAGATCCTCGGCAGCGGCCGTGACGTGACCGAGCGCAAGCGGCTGCAGGAGGAGGTGGTTCAGACCTCCAAGCTGGCGACGCTGGGCACGCTGGCCGCCGGCATGGCCCACGAGATGAGCCAGCCGCTGAACGTCATCCGGCTCTGGACCGAAAACACCTTGAACCGCCTGCAGGAGAATCTGCTCGAACCGGCCCGTGCCGAAAAGGCCTTGAATCTGGTGATCGAGCAGACCGAACGCATGGGCAAGCTGATCGACCATGTCCGCACCTTCGGCCGTCGGGACGGCGGCGGCATGCGGATCTTCCATCCCGCCAATTGCGTGCAGAGCGCGGTGGAACTGGTCCGCCATCAATATGCGCAGGAAGACATCGAGATCGTCGAGAGCCCCGGCTCGACGCAACTGCCGGTAACCGGCCGCCCCCTTGAATTGGAGCAGGTGATACTCAACCTGTTTTCGAACGCGCGCGATGCTATCGTTGCACTTCGTGCATCCGGTGGGAAGGCGGGACGCATCATGGTGTCAGTCGGCGACGACCCGGACAGACAGAGCGTGGTCATCCAGGTGACCGACGACGGCGGTGGCATCGACCCCTCGGTGCTGCCGCAGATCTTCGATCCGTTCTTCACCACAAAGGAGGTCGGGAAGGGATCCGGCCTCGGCCTCTCGATCGGATACGGCATCATCGACGGCATGGGCGGACGGATCGAAGCCCGCAACGTCGAGCTGGAGGACGGAAGCCGCGGCGTCCGCTTCAGCATCACCCTGCCGAGCCAGCCCGTCTCCTCATCCGACAGGGAGTTCTCGCATGCCTGATCCGTTGCACATCCTGATCGCGGAGGACGAGGTGCTGGCGGCGATGGCGCTGGAGGATTTCCTGACCTTCAAGGGCTTCCGCGTGACCGTCGCCGCCAACGGCGTGGAGGCGCTGGAGCGTTATGCCCGCGAACGGGTGCACGCGCTGGTGACGGACCTGCGCATGCCGCGCATGGATGGCCAGACGCTGATCCGAGAGATCCGCGAACGGGATGCCACCCTGCCGGTGGTGGTGATGACCGGTTACCTGACACACGACAGCGACCTGACGCACGAGCGCTGGAAACCGCTGGAGATCTTCAGCAAGCCGGTCAACCCGCGCACCATCTGCAACACGCTGCACCGCATGCTGGGACTGCCGCTGGAAGCGTGAGCGGGTTGCTCAGTTCTCCAGCGGTTCGACGTCCACGCTGACGGTCAGGCCATGGCCGGCCCCGCCGACCAGGACGCCGCGGGCGGGGCTGACATCGTCGTAATCGCGGCCCCAGGCCACGGTGATGAAATCGCGATTGGCGACGCAGGCGTTGGTCGGGCAGATGTCCAGCCAACCGGCTGCGATTCCGCACCAGACCGATGCCCAGGCATGGCTGACGTCAGCGCCGACCAGCCGGGGCTGTCCCGGCGGGGGCAGGGTGCGCAGATAACCGGAGACATAGCGTGCCGGCAGGCCGACGGCGCGGGCGCAGCCGACGGCGATGTGGGCGAAGTCCTGGCAGACGCCGCGACGGTTGCGCATCACCGCGCCCAGCGGCGTCGCGACCGTGGTGGCCGTGGGATCGAAGGCGAAATCGCGGTTGATACGGTTCATCAGGTCGATGGCGGCCGCCACCGCCGGACGGCCGGGCGTGAAGCTTCCCCGGGCATAGTCCAGCAACTCCGGGCTGGAAGCGACGAGCGCGCTGTCGAAACAGTATTGCGTGATCTCCGCCCCGTCGTCTGGCCCGGACAAACCGCGCAGGCTGTCGCGCACCTGTTCCCACGGCAGCGATTCGTTTGGAACCAGCACCGGCGGCTCGAACACCTCCACCTCGCTTTCGGCGATCACGGAGAAGGTCCGGTGTGGTTCCTGAACCGCGACATAGGTCACGGTGTTGCCGAAATAATCCACCCGCTCGGTCCGCACCGCCGGGACCGGATCGATGGTCAGAAGGCTGCGCCGTATGCGCTGGCGCGGGTGCGGCCGGGCGCTCAGATGCAGCAGATGATGGGAGATCGGCACATCCTCGCCATAGTCGTAAGCGGTCGCATGGCGCACGCGATAACGTGTCGACTGATCGGGAGCCGCGCCGGCGGCGGAGGAGGAGGGCGTCATCGCGTCAGGCCGATCGTGCGAAGGCATGGCTGAAATAGGCGTGCGCCAGGAAGTTGGACACATCCGGCAACGACATGGCCAGCGTGTCGAGCAGCGTGCGCAACCCCTCTCCGGACGCCATGGCATCGGCGCGTTCCACGCTGTTGCGCGCGGCGGCGACGATGGCCAGCGCGCCACCGGTCGGGTCCGTCCCGGTGCCGACGCCCTGGCTGGGCAGCGCCCGCATGTGGCGATCCAGCGCGGCAAGCTGGAAAGCCAGCGCGCGGGGGTTCGCCTCCTCCCCCAGCAGCAGGTCGAGCACGGGGGTGCGCAGCACGCTGGTCAGGTGGCGCGCGCGATAGGTCATCACGCTCTCGCCCAGTTCCAGCAGCACCGACAGGGTGGCGGCCTGCATCGGCTCGTCCTCGCGGTCCAGGTCTGCGACATGGACCCCGCGCATCAGGGCGATCATGTGCAGCGAGCGTTCCATCCGCCGCCCGATGTCGAGGAAGCGCCAGCCGGCGCCCCGCGTCATGCTTTCCTGCTCGAGGCCGGAGAAGGCGGCCAGCGTGATCATCACGTCGTCCAGCCGCAGCAGCAGCGATGCGGCGTCCATCCGGCTTTTCGGCGGCTGGGTCTGGCGGTCTATCGCCGATACCACCCGCCACATGTCCATCGACAGGCGGTCGCGCACCGAATAGGCGGTGCGGTGCAGGCGCAGCACCTGGGAGCGCAGGCTGTTGGGATGGTCGGGGTCGGTCACCGCCGCGTGCAACGCCTCGCGCAGACCGCGATTGGCTCCGCTCTCCGTCACCCGTGCCATCTCCGCCGGGATCATGCCAAGCGAGCTGAGCAGGTCGAGCAGCGGGCGAAGCTGCAGGGTGGCCCCCGGCATGTTGCTGTCGATCAGCCGGCTCTGGGTGGCGCGCAGCAGGCGCAAAGCCCCCTCCGCCCGCTCCGCATAGCGGCCGAGCCAATAGAGGCCGTCGGCGACGCGGCTGGGCAGGTCGTTGGCCGACGGGCGGGCGCCGCTTGCCGTCGGCTCCGTCGCCAGCGCCGGGCGCGGCTGGGTGGAGGCGACATCGGCCCGGCGCGGCGCCAGGATCCAGGTGTCCTTGCTGCCGCCGCCGCTCTGCATCGACACCACCAGCCGGCCGGATTCGCTCGACACGCGGGTCAGGCCGCCGGGCATCACCGCATAGCCGCCGCTGGGGGTGGCGCAGAGGAAGACGCGCAGGACCAGGGGCCGCGGCTGGAGCCGGCCGTCCTGCCAGACCGGCGCGGTGGAAAGCGCCATCTGCTCCTGCGCCACGAAATACCAGGGACGGCGCTTGATCCGCTCGACCAGGACGGAGCGTTCGGCGGCCGACAACTGGGCGCCAAAGATCGGCTCGAAGGACAGCGACGGGAAGGCAGGCTTGACCACCAGCCCGTCGAGATGATCGATGACGTAGGCGCGTTCGGCGTCGTTGCCGCACCACCAGCTGGCGACGCCGGGCAACCGCAGCTCTTCCCCCAGCAGATGGCGGCAGAGCGTCGGCAGCGACGACTTCATCGCCATCGATTCCATCAGGCCGGAACCCAGCGCGTTGGCCATCACGACATTGCCGGCCCGCACCGCCTCGATCAGCCCGGCGACGCCCAGCGAGCTGTCGGCGCGCATCTCCAGCGGGTCGGCGAAATCGGCGTCGAGCCGGCGCAGGATGACGTCCACCTGCTCCAGCCCCGACAGGGTCTTCAGATAGACCGTCCGGTCGCGCACCGTCAGGTCCGCCCCCTCCACCAGGGTCAGGCCGAGGTAGCGGGCGAGATAGACATGCTCGAAATAGGTCTCGTTGTAGGGACCGGGGGTCAGCAGGACCACGCGCGGCGCCCGTCCGCTGCCGGTGCCGCCGTTGGTGCCGCCATTCCGGGGCGCGATCGACAGCAGCGTTTCCTTGAAGGTGTCGAAGAAGCCGGTCAGCCGCTCCACCTGGCAATGGCGGAAGCTGTCGGGCAGCACCTTGGCGATCACCGCGCGGTTTTCCAGCGCATAGCCGCTGCCGCTCGGTGCCTGGGTGCGGTCGGACAGCACCCACCAGCGCCCGTCGGGCGCGCGGGCGAGGTCGACGGCGTAGAAATGCAGATGCACGTCGTTCGGCACCCGGATGCCGTGGACCGCGCGGCGGAAGCCGGGGTCGGCATGGATCACCGACGGCGGCAGCCGGCCGTAGCGGGTCAGAGTCTGCGGCCCGTACAGGTCGGTCAGGATGGCGTTCAGCAACGAAGCGCGCTGGATCAGCCCCGATTCGATGGCCTTCCATTCATGGGCCGGCAGCAGAAGCGGCATCATGTCGAGCGGCCACGGCCGCTCCATCCCGTTGGGATCGCCGTAGATGTTGTAGGTGACGCCGTTCTGGTGCAGCAGCCGCCGCGCCTCCTCCCACCGCTGCGCCATCTGTTCAGCGTCGAGGGGGCCAAGCGTGCTCATGAAGGTCTGCCAGTGCGGCCGAAGCCGGCCCTGGCCGTTCACCATCTCGTCGTAGACTTGGCCCGAGCCATAGCCGATGGCGTCGGCCTCGCCGAACAGCGATCCCTGCGTGAAGGGGACCGGCGGCATCCCCGACGGGATCACGGATGCCGGCGCGCGGAAAGGCTGATCGGATTGGGACAAGGTCGGACTGGTGCGTATTGCCTATGAAGGAAGCAACAGTCTGAACGTCCAGGCCCGGCGATGCAAGGCTGGCGGCCGGCCGATCCATCCGAAAGAGGAAAGATTCCGCCCATATCCGTTCGCTGCCGCATGGGCCGTTGGCGACCATTGCGAATGAAAAAAGCCGGAGCGCCGCGAATGGCGATGCTCCGGCTTGCCGGATGTTACGAAGATTCCGAAAACGGTCAGAGCGTCTTCAGGTATTCCACCAGCTGCCAGCGCTGGGTGTCGGTCAGGCCGGCGCCGAATTCGTGGCCGCTGTTGTGGTTGCCGGGCTTCGTCGTGTCATAGACGAAGGTGGCATCCTTGGCGGAGGAATCCACGCCGACCTTGACCGGGTCGATGGAGGTGCTGCCCATGCGGAAGGCCACCGACCGCTGCGATGCCGGCAGCAGCATCTCATACAGGTTGGGAACCGACCCGTTGTGCATGAAGGGCGCCGTCGCCCACACGCCGTCCAGCGGACGCGCCTTGTAGGCCAGCAGCTGCTTGATGGTGGCGGCCAGCGCCTCCTCGTCGGCGGTCGCCCCGCCGGAGGTGGACTTGGCGGGAGCGGCAGCCGCCTTCGCCGCACGGCCACCGGCGGGAACCGCGCCGACGGTCGGCTTGCTCTCGCCACGGCCGGTCAGGGCGGCGATCACCTTCTGGTGGTCGGCGGTCATCTTGGCGCCCGGCTTCACGAAGGGCGTGGTGTCCAGCGTGCCGCCCTTCGTCTGCGATTCGGGCGACCAGCCGGCCGGAGCGGCGGCAGTCAGCCACGGCGCCGGGGCGTTGTCGCCCTTCAGCAGGTCGGCCAGCAGGCCCGGTTCGCGCACCAGATCGCCGAAGATCGCGCCGATCACCGCATTGGACAGCAGGTTCGCCGCCAGATCCGGGTTCTTCAGCGGCTTGCCGCCCAGCAACTGCGGCGGCATGGCGACGTTGGCGAGGACGCCGGTGTCGACCTGACGGCACAGCGCGTCGACCGCCATCTTCGGATCGGCGGCGTAGTTGACCGTCACCATCCCGGCGGAGACGGCGGCATCGACGCCCTTGGTGCAGATCGTGCCGAAGGCCGCGATCACCGCCTTGGCGTCGTCAGGCTTCGCCCAGTTGAACAGCGGCACCATCTGGATCGGCGCGGTGGTGTAGGTCTGGCCGCGCGGCAGGATGGCGTGGCAGCTCTCGCAGCTTTCCTTGTAGATCGTCTCGCCGGCCGCCGCCTTGACGATGTCGACATTGCCGGCAAGGCTGTCCGGCCACACCGGCGAGCGCAGCTTGCGCAGCTGGTTTTCCATATCGACCAGATTCTGGCCGCGGACCGTCGACTTGTAATAGTAGTGCGCGGCGTCGGCGGGTGGCTTCAGCGCCACCTTGCCGAACACGCCCAGCACCTCGCCGGCATTGCGGCCCAGCGCGTCGAAGGCGGTGGCGTTCGGCAGCAGGCCGTTCCACTGCACCCGCGGCTGGTGCGGCGCATCCCACAGGAAGGGATAGCTGACCGGGGCGTTCGGCGCGCGGTTGTTCTTGGGCAGGTTCAGGTCAATGGCCGAAACCCGGTTGAAGATCATGCCGAAGGCGTCGGTGCGCATCGACCCCCAGGGCGTGTCCGGGGTGCTGGCCGCGACGAAGGCGGCGAAGGACTGGTCGAAGGCCTTCAGGTCGTTGTAGAGCGCCAGCTTCTGCTGATCGGTGGCGCCAGCGCCCAGCACGCGGGTGGCGAAGGGCTGGAAGGCCGCGTCGCTGGTCACGGTGGTGTGGACCGCGCCGCTCAGCCCGCTGATGAAGCCGTAGAGGTCGCCGGTGGTGACCGCGCCGTCGATGCGCATGGTCTTGCCGTTCACCGTCACGTCGCCGGTGTGGCAGGCGGCACAGGTCATGCCGAACCAGGCGGTCTTGTCGGGATCGGTGTCCTTGACGAAGCCGACCGGCAGCAGATCGGGGTTCCAGCTGCTGGCGGTGCCGGCGGCATAGCCGTAGCGGGTGATGCTCTTGACGAAGGGCTGCTTGGTCTGCGGATCCTCCAGCGCCATGAACCAGTCATAGCGCATGATCTGCGAGCCCTGGGTGGTGTTGTAGTACCACTGGCGGGCCTCCTCCGACCAGCCCTGGTCCAGGTACCACAGGCCGTTGACCTCGACCGGCGGCTTCACCGGCACCGGACGCGGCGGCTGCGGCGGCTCGGCGCAGGAGC
>NZ_CAMLJP010000060.1 GCF_946480385.1 uncultured Azospirillum sp. | reverse complement strand
CGCTTCTGGTGTTCGGCGGCTGCGCCGTGCTGACCGGCCAGACCCTGGCGGAGGGCTGGAAGCCGGTGTCGAGCGTGCTGGCCTACTCGCTTCTGCTGGGGGTGGGCGACCGTTTCCTGGCCTGGGGGCTGTTCGGGGAGGAGCTGCTGTCGCTGTGGGGGTTCATCGTGCATACGGTCGTGCTCGGCCTCATCACGCTGACCGCCCACCGCATCGCCATCGCACGGCGCATGGTCAACCAGTACCCGTGGCTCTATGAGCGCGCCGGACCCTTCGGCTGGCGCGACCGGACGGGCATGGGAGCCGGAGAATAGGACAACGGAAATAGACCGTACGGCTGATTGGTGCCCGCGAAACTGTCGCACCGTGCGCCACTTGGGGTATGGTATTCTGAGAACCGCCGGAGGGGACCCGGCGGCAAGGCCCGCAAGGGCCGGGGGTATGTTGCAACAGGGACCACACACAGAACAGGGAGCAAGCACACCCATGAAATTCAAGCTGTCCCTTCTCGCCGCGATCGCGGCGACCGCGCTCTCCGCCACGGCCGCCAAGGCCGACATCGCGGTGGCCACCGCCGGCCCGATCACCGGCCAGTACGCCACCTTCGGCGAGCAGATGAAGAAGGGCATGGAGCAGGCCGTCGCGGACATCAATGCCGCCGGCGGTGTCCTGGGCCAGAAGCTGAAGCTGGAAGTCGGTGACGACGCCTGCGATCCGAAGCAGGCTGTCGCCGTCGCCAACCAGCTGGCCAAGGCCGGTGTGAAGTTCGTGGCCGGCCACTTCTGCTCGGGCTCGTCGATCCCGGCCAGCCAGGTCTATGCCGAGGAAGGCATGCTGCAGATCTCCCCGGCTTCGACCAACCCGAAGCTGACCGAGCAGGGCCTGAAGAACGTCTTCCGCGTCTGCGGCCGTGACGATCAGCAGGGCATGATTGCCGGCAAGTATCTGCTGGACAAGTTCAAGGGCAAGAACATCGCCATCCTGCACGACAAGTCGGCCTACGGTAAGGGTCTGGCCGACGAGACGCAGAAGGCGCTGAACGCCGGCGGCCAGAAGGAAGCCATCTACGAAGCCTATACGGCCGGTGAGAAGGACTATTCCGCTCTGGTGTCGAAGCTGAAGCAGGCGAACGTCGACGCCGTCTACATCGGTGGTTACCACACCGAGGCCGGCCTGATCGCCCGCCAGATGAAGGACCAGGGCCTGAAGGCCACCATCGTGTCGGGTGACGCGCTGGTGACCAACGAGTACTGGGCCATCACCGGCGACGCCGGCGAGGACACCATGATGACCTTCGGTCCGGATCCGCGCGAGAAGCCGACCGCCAAGGCCGTCGTGGAGACGTTCCGCAAGGCCGGTTACGAGCCGGAAGGCTACACCCTGTACACCTATGCCGCTCTCCAGATCTGGGCGGACGCGGTGAAGCAGGCGAAGTCGACCGACGCTGCCAAGGTTGCCGAGGTCATGCGCAAGGGCAACTACGACACCGTCATCGGCAAGATCGGCTTCGATGCCAAGGGCGACGTCACCAGCCCGGCCTATGTCTGGTACAAGTGGCACAACGGCCAGTATGCCGAAGTGAAGTAAGCGAAACGCATCAGCGTTCCGTGGAAGAGGGTCGGCACTCCGTGCCGGCCCTTTTTCTATGAAAATCGGTGGAAGAACTTGCTGCCCGCCCGACAATGCCGCGGCGGCACCGCGGCATTGTCCAAGAACGGGTCAGGGAATAGGTCGGGGAACATGCGCGACGTGGTGCTGGGCCCCGGCCGGTTGCGCTGCGGCAATGGCCGGGGAGGAGAGCCCGGTCGCCACACGCCGGCCCGACTGCTCGTTGAGCAGCCGTTCGGAGGTGCGCATCACCTCCCGCCAAAAAGCGGCGGCACGGGTGTGATTGGCGGCCGTGAGTTCGACAAGACGAACGCGGCTCATTCGAATCGCGGTCTCGCCCAGTTCATCAACCAGGCGGGTCGCGAAGACAAGCACGTCGAGATCGGTGTTCATGATCCCTATGAACCCACAGCCGCAGCGTTTGTTCCACCCTGAAACCGCACTGCGGCAAAGGGTCATCGGGGGTGCCACCGTCGTGCGGCGTTGCGACAGTGCATATGCAGCATCGGCAAAGGGTCACCGAACGGACACTCGCCACGGCAGGGGGGTTTTGTGCTTCAATGGCGCCCTTCGCGGCGGCCGCGACGGCCGCCGGTATGGGACGGGTTTTGGAGAACGAAAATGCGCAGGAAGCGCGAGGTGGTCGAGGGACAGATTTATCGCAAGCTGTCCCCCAGCGGCGGCTATTGGGAAGTGATCGCCATCCGCAAGGACGGCATGGGCACCCAGCATGCCCAGATGAAACGCACCGACGACCCGAAGACGCTGAAGACCCTGTCGGTGGCGACCCTGCTCGATCCCCACGAGTTCGAGATCGTCACCGAGTGAGCGCCGTCACGCCGGACCCGTGGCATCCGGCCGGCGGTACAGGTCGGCGGCCGGCGTTGCGTCATGCCGTCCGGCCACCCGCTCCAGCCGCCCCTTGCCGATCAGGTGGTTGAGGTGCGCCACCGCCTCGCCCACGGCGAAGAGCATCTGCTGCGGGTCGAGTGGACGCGGGAACAGCGCCCGCGTCACCGCGGCCGCGGTCTGCGGTTCCGCACACAGCGTTTCGATCTCGGCCAGACGCTCCGCATGGTGCTGGGCCAGATCGGCGGCGCGCCGGTGCAGGCCATGGAAAGGGCGCCCGTGCGAGGGCAGGACCAGCGTGTCCGCCGGCAGGCCGCTCCACCCGTCCAGGCTGGCGAGATAGTCGGCGAGCGGATCGGCGTCCGGCTCCGACGGCCAGACGCTGATGTTCGGGCTGATCCGCGGCAGGATCTGGTCGCCGGAAATCAACAGGTCCGGGCCGGTTGCGTCGGCCGGGCGGTGCAGGCTGACCGGTTCCGCCGTGTGGCCGCTGCCGCCGATCACCGTCCAATCGCGGTCGCCCACCCGCAGCCGGTCGCCGGCCCGCAGGCGGGTCAGCGTCGCAGGCACCGCCGGCACACCACGGCTGTAGGCGCCCTTGCGGGCGAGCAGCGATTGCAGTGCCTCCTCATCGAGCCCGCAGCGGCGGTAGAAACCCTCGACCACCGCGTCGGCCGCCGCATCGTTACCGGCGGACAGGGTGCGGGCGAACAGCCACTCGGTCAGCGAAGTGGCGAAGCCGGCGCCGGTCCGCTCCACCAGCCAGGCGGCGGCGCCGATGTGGTCGGGATGGAAATGGGTCGCCACCACCCGCTCCACCGGACGTCCGCCCAGCGCATCGCGCAGCAGGCCCTCCCACACGGCGCGGCTGCGCGGATCGCCCAGACCGCAGTCGACCAGCGTCCAGCCGGCCTCCCCGCCGTCCAGCGCCCAGACATTGATGTGGTCGAGCTGGAAGGGAAGGGACAGCCGGATCCACAGCACGCCGGGCACCACCTCCTGCCATCCGCCGGGATCGGGGGTGGTGCAGAGGGGGTAGTCGACCGATCCGTCCGGGGTAGAAGCCATTGTGCTGTCTGTCCAAGTCATTGTTATCGACGGAGAAAATGCCCCCAGCGTTGCTGAGGCAAATCTGCAACAGAAAAGATGGCCTTGCAGGGCCGGGATTGGAAGCCGGGCCGGCCGATTCCATTGTCGGGGCCGGAGCACGTTCTGTCACGCACTTCGCCGCAGGCCGGGACGTCCCGATCCGCCAACGCCGTCAACGATGGGAACAAGAACATGACGATGCGTGGGATTTTGCTGGGCACGGCACTGGCCGTCGCCATTCCTTCACTGGCCGTCCCGACCGCCGCCTTTGCCGGTACGGAAGGCTTTTATGTCGGCGCGGGGGCCGGCGTGAACTGGACCGAGGATGCCGACCTCGGCAGCTATCCGGCTCCGGGGCTGGGCCTGAAGGAGGAATTCAAGATCGGCGGCATCGGCGACCTGTCGGTCGGCTACGCCACCGCGATGGGCCTGCGCGCCGAACTGGAGGCCGCCTGGCGGTGGCGCAACAGCGTCGACAGCACCAGCAGCGCCACCCCCGGCCTGAACGGCCTGGGCGGCAAGATGAGCTCGGTCGCCTTCATGGGCAACCTGCTGTACGACATCGACATCGGCCTGCCGATCACCCCCTACATCGGCGCCGGTGCCGGTATCGCCGGCGTAAAGCAGTCGCTGAACGGCGCCAGCGACCGCGACTGGGTCTTCGCCTATCAGGGCATCGTCGGTGCGTCCTATGCGATCAACGACAATGTGGCGCTGACGCTGGACTATCGGTATTTCGCCACCGTCGATCCGGAGTTCGAACTGGGTCCGGTGACCTCCAAGGGCGAGTACCACAACCACACCATCCTGGCCGGCCTGCGCTACACCTTCGGCGGCCCGACGCGGGCGACGCCGGTCGCCGCACCGGCCCCGGCCGCGCCGCCGATGGCGGCCCAGCCGCAGAGCGAGTATCAGGTGTTCTTCGATTGGGACAAGTCGGCGATCACGCCGAATTCCGACAAGATCATCGCCGATGCGGCCGAGGGTGCCAGCCGTGCCCGCGCCGTCCGCATCCAGGTGATCGGCCACACCGACACCTCGGGCTCGCCGTCCTACAACCAGAAGCTCTCGATGCGCCGGGCCGAAGCGGTGCGTCAGTCGCTGATCAGGCATGGCACGCCGGCCAACATCATCTCGATCGAAGGCGTGGGTGAAAACCAGCTGATGGTCCCGACCGGTCCGAACGTGCGCGAGCCGTCGAACCGCCGTGCCCAGATCATGATCAAGATCTCCTGACCGGGAGTTGGGGGAGGGGCGAGGGCCTCTCCCCCGGCGGGTGGCCGTGATCCATTCGGGATTGCCGCCGCCCGACGTGCGAAGGAGGTAGCGCGGACCGTTGTGTCAGCGTATGACGGTGCGGTACTCCAGGCATCTTCGGTCCGAGACGTTACATGCAGGTTCTGATCGCCGACGATCATTCCATCGTCCGCAGCGGCTTGACCCATCTGGTGGGTGAACTGGACGAGCAGGCCACCGTGGTGGCCGCCACCAGCTTCAGCCAGCTGAACGCCATCCTCGACACGTCGATGCAGGACGGGGGGAGCGCATTCGACCTGATCGTCATGGATTTGCGCATGCCGGGGCTCGGCGGGCTGGACGATGTCGAGGCGCTGGTCAAGCGTGTGGCGCCGGTACCGGTCGCCATCTTCTCGATGATCGAATCGCCGGATGAGATGCGCGCCGTGCTGTCGCGCGGTGTCCGCGCCTTCATTCCGAAATCGACCGACGACGTGCTGGTGGTGAACATCCTGCGGCTGGTGATGGCCGGCGGGTCCTATGTGCCGCCGGTGCTGGGGATGCCGGGGGCGCCGGCTCCGGCCGCCGCGGCGAGCGTGCGCGGTGCGGCACCCAGCATCTTCGACGGGCTGACCCGCCGGCAGCTGGAGGTGCTTGATCTGCTGGCCCAGGGCCTGTCCAACCAGGAGATCGGCGAACGGTTGGGGTTGAACCTGTCCACCGTGAAGACCCACGTTACCGGCGTCCTGAAGGCGCTGGGCGTCGGCAGCCGCACCCAGGCGGTGCTGCTGGTCAAGGAATCGGGGCGCGACCGGCTGGTCTGACCCGTTACAGGATGGCGTTCAGCAGCGAGCCGCGCCCGCCATAACCGGCGCTGGAGCCGCCGAGCAGCATCGAGGCGGGGTTGGGCGAGGCGCTGCCGGCGCCGAGGATCGAGGCCAGCCCCTGCAGCTTGGTGTTGCCGCCGAAGGGATTGTCGCCTTTGGCCGGCTGCTTGGCGATGGTGTCGTAATCCTTGCTGTAGTTGCCCATGCGCAGCTGGACGCCGTAGCTCTTGGCATCCTTGACCGGCACGTCCTTGTCGCGGGCGATGCGCAGCGTGTAGTCGCCCTTGTCGAGGGTGAACTGTCCCGATTTCAGCTTCTGGAAGGCGTCATAGCTGGCGCCCGCATCCTTATTGCTGTCGGCGATGATCTTGCCGCCACGGTCCATCAGCTGCAGCCGGACGCCGGCATCGCCCACCGTGCCGAGCGTGGCGGTGCCGGAGGTGGTGACGTTGAACTTGTAGAAATCGGCGGGATCGTTGGAGGCCAGCGAGCTGAAGACGTTCAGGCGGCTGCTGTCCTTGACCAGCGTTCCGATGTTCGTCGCGAAGGGAGCGGCGTTCATCGCCGATTTGTTGACGGTCTGCTCGTATTCCTGGACCTTGCCGGTCGCGCCGCCATTGCCCGCCGCCTGCTGCTGCACGCGCTTCACCGCGGCGTCGATCGACTGCTGCAGGCTCTGGGCCATGCTGCCGACATCGGCGTAACTGGACAGGCTGACCATGGTGCGCTCCCCTCTTCCCGCATTCCCGGAAAGGAATGATGGGCAAGGGGTTTGCAGGATGCGGGCCAGAGGCAAGCTGTTGATAAAAAAGGAAGTCGGTCAGCGATCTTTATGACGGGCGGCAATTCAGGTACCGTTGGGCGGCAGGATTTTCCCAGCGGGGCGGCAGGGTCGGCCGCCCCGGCGCGCTTATACGATCGACAGCATCGCCGCCGCCGGCGCGTCGATCGCATCGGCCAGCGCCCGCAGGCCGCGGGCGGCCTCGTCGCGGCTGCGCGGCATGCACAGGCCGACGCGCACCGCATGAGGGGCACTGGCGCGGCCGACGGCGAAGGCGTCGGCACCGGTGACAATCACCCCGCGGCGGCGGGCCTCGCCGATGAAGTCCTCGCGCCGCCAGGGTTCGGGCAGAACCAGCCACAGATGCTGCGCCGCCGGATGGCCATAGACCGTCTCGGCCGGCAGGATCGAGCGGGCGAGCCGCTGGCGGGCCAGATCCTCCTCCCGCTGGGTGGCGACGATGCGGTCGGCGGTGCCGTCCTGGATCCAGCGCGCCGCGACCTCCGCCGGCAAGGCGGGGGCGGAATATTGCAGGGCGCGGATGGCGGTCTCGACGCGGGTGCGCAGTTCAGGCGGCGCGACGACGAAGCCCAGCCGCAGCCCGGCGGCGAGGCTCTTCGACACACTGGACACATAGAGGGTGATGTCCGGTGCCATGGTCTGCATCGGCACGGCGTCCGGCACCATGAAGCCGAACACGTCATCCTCGATCAGGATCACGCCATAGCGGCGGGCGATCTCGACGATCTCGCGGCGGCGGGCGGTGGGCATGACGACCGCCGTCGGATTCTGCAGGGTCGGCACCAGATAGACTGCCTTCGGCCCCAGCCGGCGGCAGGCGCTGTCGAAGGCGTCGGGCACCAGCCCGTGTTCGTCGATGGCCACGCCTTCCAGGTGATAGCCCTGGGTGGCGGCCAGCGCCTTGGTGCCGATGTTGGTCAGCCGTTCCGCCAGGATGACGTCACCGGGGCGGGCGACGGCCGCCAGCGCCACGGCCAGTGCGTTCTGCGCACCGGTGGTCAGCAGCACCGAGTCGGCGGTGGCCTTCACCCGGTGCTGGCGTTCCAGCCAGGACGCGGCGGCGGCGCGGTGGTCGGGCAGGCCGGCATGGGGGCCGTAGCCGATCAGCGTCGCGGCATGACCGGAGGCGGCGATGGCCGTCAGCGTCTGGCCGAATGTCTGTACCGCGACCGCATGTTCGGGGTGGACCGTCGTCATGTTGACGATGGCCGGGCCGGCGGACGTCTCACCGGCCGGCGGCCAGCCGAGTGGCAGCGGTGTGGCCGGCGTCCGTTGGCCCTGGACGAAGGTGCCGCGCCCGACCTCGCCACCGATCAGCCCGCGCTTCTCCGCTTCGGTGTAGGCGCGCGTCACCGTGCCGACCGTCACGCCCAGGCGGAAGGCGAGGTCGCGGTGGGTCGGCAGCCGGGTGCCGACCGGCAGCACGCCGTCGGAGATGTCGTCGGCCAGCGCGTCGGCGATGACACGATAGAGTGGGCCGGGACGGCCCTCCAGGTTCGGGGTCCAATTTGTCATGAGTACAAATGTGGCATTGTCCCGACCTGATGGCAAGGTCCGCGCAATTGTCCCTGTCGGCAGGGCAGGAAGCAGCCGAACAATCCGGAAACGCCTTGTGCAAGTCCGTTACGCACCATCTTGTAACACGTCTGAGGAACCGATAGCTTCGGTATGGGGCGTGGCAGACAATCCGCCACCCATCGCAGTCCGGCACGGGGGACAATGCACACCATCGCGGTGGTCGACGACGATCCTATCACCCGCGAGACCCTGAAGGCCTACCTGGAAGGGGAGGGCTATCGGGTGATGCTGGCACGGGACGGCGATCAGCTGTCGGCATTGCTGGCGCGCGGAAGGATCGATCTGCTGCTGCTGGACATCCGGCTACCGGGAAAGGACGGTCTGGCGGTGACGCGGGAACTGCGGGCGACCTCCAACATCGGCATCATCCTGATCACCGGACGGTCCGACCGGATGGACCGGCTGATCGGGCTGGAGCTGGGAGCCGACGACTACATCACCAAGCCGTTCGAGCCGCGCGAAATCCTGGCGCGCACCCGCAGCCTGCTGCGCCGCATCGCCAAGCCGACCCGGCCGGCCGGTGGGCGGGTGAAGCGGTTCGACGGGTGGGAACTGCATCTGGACAAGCGCCGCCTGCGCGATCCCCATGGCGAGGATGCGCGCCTGACCTCCGCCGAGTTCGAACTGCTCGCCGCCTTCGTCGAGAATCCGGGGCGGGTGCTGAGCCGGGACGATCTGCTCGACCTCACCTTGCGCGGCGATTCGGTGCCCTACGACCGTTCCATCGACCGGCTGGTCCGTCGCCTGCGCCGGGTGGTGGAGCCCGATCCGGCCGATCCCAGCCGCATCGTCACCGTGCACGGCATGGGATACATGTTCCAGGCTGCGGTGGACTGATCGGACAGCCTGATCAAACAGATAGATCAGCTTCCGGCATCCGACAGCGATTTCAGGAACGCGTCGACATCGTCCAGCACCGGCCCCAACCAGCGCAGCGGTGCCGCCAGGGCGGCGACGGTGCGGATGTGGCCCATGCCCTCATAGTCCGCGGTGCGCACGGTTCCTCCGGCCTCGCGCACCCGTGCCGCCAGATTGCGGCTGTTGCGCGGCAGGACGGTTTCGTCGGCGGTGCCGGTGGCGAGCAACAGGGGCGGCAGCGGGGCGGCGACATGGTTGATCGGCTGGGTGTCCGGCCTTCGCTCCACCGGGCCGAACAGGTCCTTCAGCATGTCGCTTTGCAGGGGCAGGAAGTCGTAGGGGCCGGACAGCCCCACCGCGGCGCGCAGGTCGCGGGCGGGGTCCAACCCCTGTTCGGCGAGCCAGCGCCGGTCAACCGCCAGCATCAGCGCATTGTAGGCGCCGGCCGAGTGGCCCATCACCGCCACCGGCCCCGGCTGGGCGCCATGCTCCGCACCATGGCGGCGGACCCAGGCGACCGCGGCGGCGGAATCGCGCAGGAACTCCGGATAGCGCACCCGCGGATAAAGCCGGTAATCGGGGATGGCGACGCTGTAGCCGCGGCTGGTCAGCGCTTGGGCGACGAACCGGTACATGCCCCTGTCGCCGGTTTCCCAATTGCCGCCATAGAAGAACACCACCGTCGGCGCTCCCTGCACCGGCCGGTCGGGCCGGTAGAGGTCGAGCCGCAGGCGCGGGTCGTCGGCAAAGGGAATCCCGGTCGTGACCGCGTAGCCCGAATGGGGGGTGAGGGCGTCGACAATCTGCGGACCGGAACAGGCGGACAGCAGCGGCGCAATCAGGAGAGGGGCGAGGACCCAGCGTTTCAGGGCGCGTCTTGGCATGGCCCGACAGCAGATAGGGCGCGGCGGCCGCCAAGAAAGGGGGTGCGGACGTGGTTTCCGTCCACGATTGGGATGTCGATCAGGATTGCGCGGTCAGGATTGCGCCGAGGTGGCCCGGCGCTGCGGGCGGGCGGTCGTGCCCTCTTCCTCCGGCTTTCCGGGCTTGCGGAAGGTGCTGAGTTCGGAGATGCGGTTGACGGTCAGGCCGTTCAGGCGGCAGCCGGCGACCTCGACGATCTCGAAGCCGGCCTTGCGGGGATAGCGGGCGGCGACCCGCTCGCGCGCCTCGCGGTCGCCATCGGCGATCAGCAGGTAACGGCGGACCCCCGTCCAGCCGCGATAGCCGCGCTGGTCGGACAGGCTGACGCCGGTGGGGTGGCAGCGGACAGCGACCTCCCAGAAGCGGCCGGGCCGCGGTTCGTTGCGGTCGAACACGAAATACCGCTGCATCGCCGACGATTTCTTTTGGTCAAGCTCCAGGATGGCGGCCTGCATGTCGATCTCCGCCTTCTGCACACGCTTTTCCATCTCCGCATGGTGGTGCGCCAATTGAGCGTATTCGGACGCGACGTCGGCGACCTCCTTGGTCACATCGTCCACCTTCTCCTTCAGCTTGGACATGGCGATCCGTGTCACCACCAGCTGGCGGCGCCAGTAGCGGTTGGACAGGACGGTCAGCACCATCAGGCCCAGCGCGAAATACAGCATCATGCCGGTCATACGGCTGTCCTCTTCATGCTGCCCTCCTCATGCGGCGGACGCCTCCGCCTCGGGGTCGGGGGCGAGCGCCAGCGGAACCACCGGCGAGCAGATCACGCCGTTGCGCTGGGAAAAGCTGGTCCGGACCGTCCCGTGGGCCTGTTCGGCGGATGGGGCGGTGATGTGGGCGACGTTGCGGTATTCCCAGATCTGGCGGGAGAAGACGATGTCCTTGCGGTCCAGCTCGTTGAAATTGGGCCCGGTGGCCAGCTGCGCCCAATAGACGTCGCCGTCGCCGTCCTGGTCGCCCAGTTCATGGACCAGCTCGATCTTTGAATATTCCAGCGCCCGCAATTCGGTCAGGGCCTTCTGGCGCCGGCCGTTGAATTCGGTCAGACGGGCCTGCAGCGTGGTCAGGTCGACGCGCTTGCGCTCCGTCTTCTGGCGCCATTCGGCGAGCGCGGCGCGCTTCTTGTCGTACTGGCGCTGGTTCATCGCCTCGCGCGTTTTCTCGGCGCTGACGCGGCCGACATCGACGACGATGGACAGTCCGAGCGCGGCGGCGCTGGCGATCAGAAGCAGCATCCCCAGGAATTCGGCCGAAATGACCATTCGCCCTCCGCCAGCCGCACCGAATGCCTGCGCCGGTGTACCGACGCATCGTGCCACGGCGGGCGAAGGGCCGCGATGCCCTCGCGACAACCCGTCGCACGGGGCGGATCATACCATCGCGCTCCATGTCGAGGTTGTCATTTTTAGCCGAAATAAGGGTAAACCCACCTTTTTTGGGAGGGTTTATGACCGGATGCCGAACAGGCGTGGTAAGCCCGGCACCCGGTCATAGTCCTGTCGGTCAGTCGGGTTTTTCTGCCGGCTCGAAGCTCATGGCGACGCCATTCATGCAATAACGCTTGCCGGTCGGCTGCGGCCCGTCATCGAAGACATGGCCGAGATGGCCTTTGCAGGCGGCGCAATGCACCTCGGTACGCGGATAGGCCAGCTTAAAGTCGGTGGAGGTCTCGACGGCGCCGGGCAGCGGCTCCCAAAAGCTGGGCCAGCCCGATCCGCTCTCGTACTTTGTGTCGCTGGCGTAGAGCGGCTGGCCACAGCCGGCGCATCGGTAGACGCCGTGGCGCTTCTCGTTGTTCAGCGGGCTGGTACCCGGATATTCGGTCGCGTGTTCACGCAGCACCTTGTATTGGTTGGGCGACAGCTCCCGTTTCCACTCCTGTTCGCTTTTTGCCGATTGCGTCTTGTCCGATTCGGGCATGCCGCCGGTCTCCCATGCTGATGGTCGATGTCCTGAGCCACCTAATATTGGTCCGCAATCCCGCCTACCCAAGCCGGGCAAGGCGATCATCACGCGGTCGTGACCGGAGGGTCGGCCTATATCGGACCGGAATTGTGTCTGCGACAAAAGAATCTTGCCGATCAGGCGAAGGTTCGAGGGCTGAGACCTTCCGAAATTGAATCGGTTTCGGTAACATCCTGGACGCCAACAGTCCGGGACAGCGTGTCCGGGACGGCAATGCCGGGGCAACGACGCGCCGCATGATGGATGAACGCTACCTCCGGGCGGTTCGCGATGCGCTGGTTCGGCACCAGCAATGGCTGCTGCGCGACCCGGCAGGGAAGGGGCGTCGCGCCAATCTCAGCTTCTACGAACTGGGCGGACTGGGCCTGAACCGCGTCAACCTGTCGGGTGCCAAGCTGACCGGGGCGAACCTTGCGCGGGCGCGTCTGGTCGGCACGCTGCTGTCCAAGGCGGATCTCTACGGTGCCGACCTGTCGAAGGCCGACCTGACCGGTGCGCAGCTGCAGGGCGCCGACCTGCGCGGGGCCAGGGTCGACGGGGCCAAGCTGCAGAACGCCAATCTGCAGGGGGCGGACCTGCGCCGCGGCATGGTGCTGGACGCCGGCGAATTCCGGGCGGCGGGGAACAGCGACGGCACCACCACCTTCGTCGGCTGTAGCCTGTCCAAGGCGATTTTGACCGATTGCCGGATGGCCCAGTGCGATTTCAGTGGCAGCGACCTGTCCGGCGTCGATTTCAGCGGCAGCGATCTCAGCGGCGCCATCCTGATCGGGGCGGACCTGACCGGCGCCACCATGCGCAAGACGACGCTGGACGGCGTGCTGATGTGCGGCGCCCGGCTGAACGACGAGCTGCGTACGGCGCTGGAGCGGCACGGCGTCGACGTGGACGGCACCGGCCTGACCACCACAGCGGCCCGGATGAGCGAGCTGATCGCCGAGCACCAGATCTGGGTCGACAAGCTGGGCAAGGGGGGCGACCGCATCCAACTGCAGCGGATCGACCTGCGCGGCTACAACTTCGCCAACCAGCTGCTGTGCGGGGCGGTGATGCGCTTCTGCGGTCTGCGCGGGGCGGATTTCTCCGGCGCCAAGCTGATGATGGCGGATTTGTCCTACAGCGATCTGCGCGACGCCGACTTCACCAGCGCCGACCTGTCCGGCTGCAACCTGGAAGGCGCCAATCTGGCCGGGGCTAAGCTGTGGCGGGCCAAGTTCCGCAAGGTCGATCTCAGTGGCGACGGCAGCCGGCTGTGGCCGACCAGCTTCGCCAAGGCCCGGCTGAACGGCGCCGACCTGCGCGACGCCAGCCTTGCCGGCGTGGTGCTGCGCGGCACCGACCTGACGGCGATCAAGACCAGCTTCGCCACGCTGAAGGGTGCCGACCTGTCCGCCGCCCGCGGGTGGCAGCCGGCCGAGGCACTGGCGTAGGGGCACCGGCGTAAGGGCGGCTCAACTTCCATCGGCGACGGGGATGCGGCCGGCGACGATGCTGCGGCGGGCGGTTTCCACCGCCTCCACCATGGCCGGGGTGATGAGGTCGCGGTTGTTTTCGTCCACCGCGTAATCGACCGCCCCTTCGGCGAGCCCCAGCGCCACCGTGCCGGCGCTCCAGGTGCCCTGGCGTGCTGCCTCGAGGCTTGAGGACACCGCAAGATCGACCCGCTTCAGCATCGAGGTCAGGATGGTGCCGGGATAGAGGTAGTTCTGATTGCTGTCGACGCCGATGGCGAGCCGCTTGCCTTCGCTCGCCGCGGCGAAGATGCCGAAGTTCGAAACCCCGGCCCCGGCGAACACCACATCGGCCCCGCGCTGGAACTGACTGCGCGCCACCTCCGCCCCGCTGGCGGGATCATTGAAGGCGGCCGGCGTGGTGCCGACGAAATTCACCAGCACCTTGACGTCGCCGCGGGCATGGCGGGCGCCCTGTTCGAAGCCGGCGATGAATTTGCGGATCAACGGGATATCGAGCGCGCCGATAAAGCCGACGGTTCCGCTTTTCGACGCCAGCGCCGCCAGCACGCCAACCAGGAAGGATCCCTCCTGCTCCTTGAAGATGACGCTGCGGATGTTCGGCCCCTCCGCCACCGCATCGATCAGCGTAAAGCGCACCGCCGGGTGCGCCGGCGCCAGCCGGGCCAGCGGCGTGGCGTAATAGAAGCCGATGGCGACCAGATCGGTCACCCCGCGCCGCAGCAGCGATGCCGCAGCCTGATCAAATTGGGCGGGGGTGGAGGGCAGGTATTCGAGGACGGGAATGCCTGTGACCGACCTGAACCGCTCCGCCCCGGCGAAGGCCCCCTCGTTGAAGCTCTTGTCGAACTTCTGCCCCGCCGCATAGACCAGTCCGGGCTGAATCGCCGCAGCATGGGCGGGTTGTGGAAGCAGCGCCAGAGCGGTTCCGGCGGCACCGAAGGAGAGGATCGATCGGCGGGTGGGGTGCGGCATGGCGCGGCCTCTGGCAGGGTGGAAGCCCTTCATCCGGATTCAATTTTAGGCATGGATTTGCGGCCGGAACCAGAATTTTGTTGCGCTGCAGCCAATCGTGGCAAAAAGCCGATTGACAAAGCCGGCGACAACCAGTCAACGCGCGGATTGTCGCGGTGACATTCCATCGCAGGTTACTCAAGGCAGCCATGCCGAGACGGGACTTTGCGTCGGGCAGGGGACGGCGCAGCTTAAAGGCTGCGGACTCCGTCCGGCCGCTTTCCCCTCCCCCGTGTCACATTTGGATTCGCTGATGTTCGCGCGCCTTGCCGCCGTTCGTTCCCGTTCGCCTGCCGAAAGCCCGTTCTTCATTGCGGCGCTGGGCGTGCTGATGTCGTTCGGGCCGATGGGCACCGACATGTATCTGCCCGGCATGCCGGCGATCGGCCGCGAGCTGCATGCGGCGCAGGATCAGGTGCAATGGACCCTGTCGGCCTTCTTCCTGGGCTTCGGCGTCGGGCAGTTGCTGTGGGGGGCGTTGAGCGACCGGTTCGGCCGCCGAATCCCGGTGGCGACCGGCATCCTGCTCTATGCCGTCGGTTGCGTCGGCTGTTCGCTGACCGTCGATGTCGGCCATCTGGCGGCCTGGCGCTTCGTGCAGGCGGTGGGGGCCTGTGCCGGGCCGGTGCTGGTCCGTGCCATGATCCGCGACGTGTTCGAGCGCGACCGAGCGGCCAGCGTTTTGTCGATGATGATGCTGGTGATGGGCGCCGCCCCGATCATCGCGCCGCTGATCGGCGGCCAGATCCTGGTCTGGGCCAATTGGCGCTGGATCTTCGGAGCCCAGGCGGCCTTCGGCGTCATTGCGATGCTGGCGCTCGCCAGCCTGCCGGAAACCCACCCGGAATCGCGGCGCACCAGCCTGCGCCCGATGGTGCTGGTCGAGTCCTACCGCAAGCTGCTGACCGACCGCCGGTATCTCGGCTATGCGATCGGTTCGTCCTTCATCTATGCGGGGATGTTCGCCTTCATCTCCGGCTCGCCCTTCGTCTACATCGAGCTGTTCGGCGTCCGGCCCGAGAATTACGGTTTCCTGTTCGGGCTGAACATCGTCGGGATGATCATCGTCAACACGCTGAACAGCCGGGCGGTGATGCGCTTCGGCTCTGACATGATGCTGCGGATCGGCGTCTGGCTGTCGGCCGCCAGCGGCATCCTGCTGGTCGCCTGCGTCCTTGGCGG
Organism: uncultured Azospirillum sp.; assembly: GCF_946480385.1. The sequence goes on along the minus strand of NZ_CAMLJP010000060.1, from coordinate 21,746 downwards.
CTGGGGCGGATTGTGGGGGCTGGTCGGCTGCCTGTTCCTGTTCATGTCGCTGACCGGATTCTGCTTCGCCAACTCCATGGCCGGCGCGCTGCAGTCCTTCCCGCAGATGGCCGGCACCGCATCGGCGCTCGCCGGCATGCTGCAGTTCAGCAGCGGCGCGGTTTCGGGCTGGGCGGTCGGGCTGATGGCCGACGGCACCGCCATGCCGATGGCTGCGGTGATCGGCGGTGCGGCGCTGGTCAGCCTGGCGCTGAATCTGTGGCTGATCCGCCCGTTCCGCCGCCGGTTGCCGACGAATGTGTAAGAACAGAGATATCCTGTAATTTACGGGTCGCTCTTGTCAGTGCTCGCCGTGAATTGAATTTCGCGGTCGGGCAGACTAGGCTCTCGCGGCAAAAGGAGACCCGACATGCCGCAGACCCCGCCGCCGAAGCCGCTTTTCAACTCCGTCCGCCCCATGGCCCGCCCCGTGGCACGCCGCGATCTGCTGGTGGGTGCCGCAGCATTCGGCATCGCCGCCGCCACTGCGTCGCTGCCGCTGCCGGCCTTCGCCGCGACGACCCTGCGTGTCGGCTACATCCCGATCATTCCGATGACCCAGCTTTACGTGATCACGGGCGAGGGATGGACCAAGGATGCCGGGTTGACCCTGCAGACCACCAGCTTCCAGTCGGGGCCGGCGATGATCCAGGCGCTCGCCTCCGGCACCCTGGATGTCGCCTATGTCGGCATCGGCCCGGCGCTGATCGCCCGGTCGAAGGGGGTGAAGCTGAAGGTCGTCGCCGCCAACGTCATCGATCAGGTGGCGCTGATCGGCCGCGGTCCGCTGGTCAAGGCGATGGCCGGCGCCGCCAATCCGGCCGAGGGGGTCAAGGCCTTCCGCGACGCCAACGGCCGGCGGCCGAAGATCGGCTCGCTGCCGGCCGGATCGGTGCCGGACACCGTCCTGCGCTACTGGATGGCGGAGGTCGCCCACATCGCCCCCGACGATGTCGAGATCGTCGGCATGGGCGAGCAGCCCCTGCAGCAGGCGCTGCTGACCGGCGCCATCGACGGCGCCTCGATCCTGGAACCGATTCTGACTCTGGTGAAGTCGCGCCTGCCGGAGGCTGCCATCATCGCCAAGGCTGGCAGCATGTTCCCCAAGCAGCCGGGCGCCGTGCTGGCGGTGACCGAGGACGCCATCGCCAAGGACCGCGAGGCGGTGGCCGAACTGGTCAAGCTGCACATCCGCGCGACCGCCTTCGCCAAGTCCAACCCTGACCGCACGGCGGAACTGGTGACGGACATCATCGGCAAGGGTCTGGTCGAGCGCGACGTGATGCGGGCGGCGCTGACCTCCGATGCGACGACCTTCGTCGACGACCCGCGGGTGATCCTCGACTCCACCAAGAAGATGCAGGCTTTCCAGCAGTCGCTGAACCAGATCACCGAGCCGGTGGATGTCGACACGCTGTTCGACTTCTCCTTCCATGACGCGGCGACGGGGAAGTGACCGCCATGACCCCTAACCTGCGGCTGGTCATCCATGCCCCGACGCCAGCCGCGCTGGAGCGGGCGCGGAACAATGCCCGCAACCTGCTGAAGGCGCGGCCCGACGCGGAGGTGCGCATCGTCGTCAATGCGGGCGCCGTCGCCGCGGCGCTCGACAGCCCGGATGCGGAAACCGACCGGCACCTGCGCGTCTGCGGCAACACGCTGGCGAAGACCGGCCGGACCGCCGAGGGGCTGACGGTGGTCGCCGCCGGCGTCCTCGACATCGCCGAGGCGCAGGCGGACGGCTGGGGCTATATGCGGGCGTGAGCCTGCTTCAGCCGACGCCCCAGCCGCCCGTGTCGGGGAAGGGCGCGGCGGGCGGCGGGACGGAGGCGACCGGATCGGCGACGATGCCGCGCGGCAGGGCGGGGGCGCCGGGTGGGGTGGGGAGCAGGCGGGTCGGCTTCACCCACCAACCGGGCGCGGCGGCCGCGATGACCTTGGCCGCGGACTCCGCCGCCGCCGCCGTGGCGTAGAGGCCGAAGCAGGTGGCGCCGCTGCCGGACAGGCGGGGAAGCAGACAACCAGCGCTGCGCTCCAGCGCCGCCAGCATATCGGCGATCACCGGCGCCACCGTCAGGGCCGGGGCGGTCAGGTCGTTGCTCCGTTCCAGCAGCAGTGCTGCGAGGTCGGCCGCGTCGGCCGGCTTACGGGTGAAGCGGGCGGGGGCGGAGAAGGCGGCACCGCTTTTGGCGTGGGCGGCGGCCATCGCCTTGAACACCGCAGGCGTCGGCACCGGCACGTTCGGGTTGACCAGCACCGCATGGGTTTCCGGCAGCTCCGGCGCCTCGGCCAGCACATCGCCGATGCCGCCGAAATAGCAGCTGCGCCCGGCGACGCAGACCGGCACATCGGCACCCAGCCCGGCCGCCACCGCGAACAGCGCCGAGTCGTCGGGCGGCACTCCCCACAGCCGGGCGAGCGCCCGCAGGCAGGCGGCGGCGTCGGCCGATCCGCCACCAATCCCCGATGCGACCGGCAGCGCCTTGGTCAGCGCGATCATAACGTCGGCCTCGCGGCCCAGCCGGCTAGCCAGAGCATGGGCCGCGCGCATCACCAGATTGCTGGCCGGATTCTCGCCCATCAAAGCCGGACCGAAGGGGCCGGAAATGGCCAGACGCGGGCCGGCCGGCGGCAGGTCGGCTCCGCGCAGCGCCACGTGCGCGGTGGCCGGCGTCAGGGCGATGCTGTCGCCGAACTCGGCGAAGGCGACGAGGCTGTCCAGCTCGTGATAGCCGTCGGCGCGGCGGCCGGTGACATGCAGGTAGAGGTTCAGCTTGGCCGGGGCGGCCTCGACGATGGAAGTGCCGGTCATAAGCTCCAAATCCGGTGGCGGGCGCGATGACGCCCCCTGTGTCGCACCCTTTCGCCCGCAGCGGCAAGGGTGCGGTTCAGAGGCTTGGTTCAGATCTGGGCGAGCAGGTCCTTCAGCAGCGTCTCGCCCATCGGCCAGGGGCCGTGGCCGCTTTCAGTGTTGATGTGGCCTGCCTCGCCGGCATCGATGAAGTCGGCGCCCCACAGCGCGGCGAACCCGCAGGCGCGGGCGGCGCTGCAGTAGGGATCGTTGCGGCTGCCGACCACCACCGCCGGGAAGGGCAGGGGATCGGCCGGCACCGGGGCGAAGCGGCAGGCCTCTGCCGGCACCGTTCCCGGCGACTCGACGTCGGGCGGGGCGACCAGCAGGGCGGCGACGATCTTGTCCGTCGCTTCGCCGGCCATCGCCCAGCGGGCCACCAGAATGCAGGACAGGCTGTGTGCGACCAGCACCACCGGACCGGGGGCCGAGCGGACCGCATGGTCGAGCCGTTCCACCCACCGGTCGGGCTCTGGAGCGTCCCAATCACCGAGATCGACGCGGGTCAGGGCCGGCAGCCGGCCTTCCAGCCAGGTCTGCCAATGGTCGGGACCGGAGTTGCCGAGGCCGGGAAGCACCAGAATAGTCGGCTGCGTCATTCTTTCAACTCTCCGTTCGTAAATGTTGCGTGTAGTGTCGGAAGGTTACCTGCGAACCGGAGGCTTTTCTCCATTCAGTGGATCGGCATTCCAGGGCAGCGTGAGCGGGGGCTCCTTAAGCGGGACCGTGGGGAGAGCATTGGGCGTCGTCATGGGATGATGACGGAAAACCATAAACGGGAAGAAGGGGAGAAACGTCTTGGACATCAGCGCCACCATCGCACAGGACCTCTGCGAGTCCATCGGGCGGGAACTGGATTCCGTCGTGTCCTTCGTCGGTACGGGCGGCAGCGTCATCGCCTCCACCGCGCGGGAGCGGATCGGCACCACCCATCCGCTCGGCGCCGACATCATGGCCCGCCGCCTGGACGAGCGCGCCGTCAGCCGGGATGAGGCGGCCAAGTCCGGCGGTACCATGCGGGAAGGCTATGCAATCGCCATCGATCTTGATGGCGACCGGGTCGGCGCACTCGCCGTCGCCGGCCCGGCGGATCAGGCGCGCCGCTTCGCCCGCCTCGCCCGTCACTGGGTGGTGGCGACCCTGCGGGCCGAAACGGCGGAGACGCGCCGCCTCGCCCTGACGCGTGACCTGTCCGAGCGGGTGGAGCGCGAAATCGGCGGATACGCTGCAGAGCTGGCAGAGGCCGGACGCAAGCTGGAATCGGCGGTGGCCGCCGTTCGCTCCGCCGGGACGGAGGGGCTGCGGCAGGCCGCCGATGCCGCCGGTGCGGCGCGCGCCGTCGACGGATCGGTCAGTGCCATCGCCGGCATGCTCGACCGGCTGGCTTCCACCTCCGACCAGATCTCCGGCGACACCAGCAAGGCGCGGGAGATCAGCCTGGCCGCGGCGTCGGACAGCGATCGCGCCACCACGGTGATGAACTCGCTGCGGTCCGCCGCCGAACAGATCGCCAGTGTGGTGAAGCTGATCAACGCCATCGCCAGCCAGACCAACCTGCTGGCGCTGAACGCGACCATCGAGGCGGCCCGGGCGGGCGAGGCCGGGCGCGGATTCGCCGTCGTCGCCAACGAGGTGAAGGCGCTGTCGCGCCAGACCGCCGACGCCACCAAGCAGATCGCCGATCAGGTCGCCAATCTGCAGAAGGAAACCGCCGCGGTGGACGAGGCGCTGGGCCGCATCCACTCCACCATCGGCTCGATCCAGATGATCAACGGCACGGTGGCTGCGGCCATCGACGAGCAGGCGGCCCTGACTTCGGATGTCGCACGCTCGCTCGACCAGTCGCGACAGGACGCCATGGCGGCGGAACAGCGGATCGGCGATGCCGAACAGACGCTTGGCGGGGTGACGCGCACGCTGGAGGAACTGACGGCGCTGAGCCGCACCATCGCGGAACGGGCCGGCGGCCTTGGCAGCGGCATCAGCGGCCGGATCGCCGATGTGCTGCGTCAGGTGCGCGGGTAGGGCTGCTGGCAGTCGACGGAGTCGCCGCCGGGGATGGTGGCTCCGGCGATGGTGGTGCGGGCGCTGCCGCTGCGGGCGGCAGGCGCCGCACCACCGGGCAGCGGCACGATCAGCCGGCGCTTCACCGGCTGCTGCGCCGCGCGGCGTGACACGCCGGCGAAGATCTGCTTCGACGCCTCGATCATCGTCACCCCGGCGAAGGCCTTGAACCAGCGCCCGCCGACCTCTTCCCAGGCCGGAGCGGTCTTCTGCAGGAAGTGCGAGCGCAAGGGCGGCATGAACAGGGCGTGGCGGGTGCGTTCCGGCACGAACATGGTGTCGCGCAGCACCTGCTTCAGCTGCGAGGCGGAATAGGGAAAGCCGTGGCCGAAGGGGGTCCAGTCGGCGCGCGCCCAGAGGCCGCGGCGGTTCGGCACCACCGCCAGCACCCGGCCGCCGCCGGCCAGCACCCGCCAGATCTCGCGCATCATCGGCCGCAGCTGTTCGGTGCCTTCCAGGCCGTGGACCAGAAGCACGCGGTCGATGGTGTTGTCGCCGAAGGGCAGGTCGGCCTCGTCGCCCAGCGCCACCATGCCCGGTCCTTCCGCCGGCCAGAAGCTGACACCCTGGCTGGCCGGCATCACCGCAACCACGCGGTCGGCCTCGCCCATGAAGGGACGCAGGTAGGGCGTGGTGTAGCCGACGCCGAGCACGATCTGGTTGCGGACATCCGGCCAGATGGTGCGGATACGCCGGCGGATCATCCGCTGGGCGGTGCGCCCCAATCCGGACTCGTAGAACTCCCTCAGATCGACGATATCTGTGTACATGGTATCCCAAGCGTAACACGGGTTTCGTATCGCAACAGCAGGGAGTCCGCTGCCGTGGAGGTCATTCTCGTTCCGGCTTTCGCCGACAACTATATCTATGTGCTGCGCGACGCGGCATCCGGCAAGGTCGGCGTGGTCGATCCCGGCGATGCCGCGCCGGTGCAGGCCGAGTTGGAGCGGCGGGGCTGGTCCCTCACCCACATCTTCCTGACCCACCACCATGACGACCATATCGGCGGCGCCCAGGCGCTGAAGGCCCGCTATCGCGCCAGCGTGGTCGGCGCCCGCGCCGACGCCCACCGCATTCCCGGCCTCGACGTGATGCTCAGCGACGGTGACCGCACGGTGTTCGGCGAGCAGACCGCCCGCGTCTTCACGGTGCCCGGCCACACCAGCGGCCACATCGCCTTCTGGTTCGAGGCGGCGGAGACCCTGTTCAGCGGCGACACGCTGTTCTCGCTCGGCTGCGGCCGTCTGTTCGAAGGCACGCCGGCCCAGATGTGGGACTCGCTGCAGAGCCTGCGTGCGCTGACCGACCAGACCCGCGTCTATTGCGGCCACGAATACACCCAGTCGAACGGCCGCTTCGCCCTGACGGTCGATCCGGACAACGCCGCCCTGCACCAGCGAATGGAGGAGGTCGCGGCTCTGCGCGAGCGGAACCAGCCGACGATTCCCACCACCATCGGGATGGAACGCCGCACCAATCCCTTCCTGCGCGCCGACGATCCCGGCGTCCAGTCCGCCATCGGCATGTCCGGCGCTCCGTCGGTGGAGGTGTTCGCCGAATTGCGCCGGCGCAAGGATCATTTCCGGGGATGAGGGTTGCCGGCCCGGCGGTGGACCGGCGATCCGGCCTGCCGCTAGCCTGTCGTCAACCAAACCGAAGCGGCCAATCAGGATCGGAAGGAGCATCCATGTTGAAGCTGCGCTGGAGCCCCACCTCGCCCTATGTGCGCAAGGTGATGATGGTGCTGATCGAACGCGGCCTTGAGGATCGGGTGGAGCGGGTGACGACCGATCCCTGGTCGGCCGACACCGACCTGGGCAACGACAACCCGCTGGGAAAGGTGCCGGCCCTGACGCTGGAGGACGGCACCACCCTGTTCGACAGCCCGGTGATCGTCGAGTATCTCGATTCGCTGGGCGACCGGGCGCCGCTGTTCCCGCCGGCCGGCCCGGCGCGCTGGACCGCGCTGCGGTTGCAGGCCGCCGCCGACGGCATCTGCGACGCCGCCATCCTGCGCCGGCTGGAATCCATGCGTCCGGACGGCGAGAAATCCGCCAACTGGATGGAACGCCAGCGCAAGGCGGTCGCCCGCTCGCTCGATCTGCTGGAGGCCGAGGCCGCTTCGCTGGAGGGTGAGCTGACCATTGGCAGCTTGGCGGTGCTGGTGGCGCTCGGCTACCTCGATTTCCGCTTCGGGAATGAGGATTGGCGAGAAGGGCGGCCGGCGTTGACCGCCTGGTTCGCCAAGGCCTCCGACCGCGACAGCCTGCGGCGGACGGCCCCGCCGGTGTAATGCCGGCCGCGGGCCCAAGCTTTTACGCGGCATACGTGCAGTAGAGCGGCGTCCGGCAGGGTCGGGCGCCGCTTTTCTATTCGCCGCCGTTTACATTCGATTCACCATGACCGGCTGGTCGACGGAAGATCTCGCCCCTGCGGCGCTCTTTCGATTGTGCGTCGCGAAAACTTCATCGAAGCGTCACCGATTCATCCAACCAGAAGGGCTACCCATGGCGCCGGCCGGCTTGCGGAGAACCGCAGGCGCGGCACGGACAACCTCCAAGCCACGGGTGGCCCATATGGCAAAGCCAGTCGACCAGCGCCGGCGGTCGGGCATCAAGTCGAAGATGCTGATCGCCTTCGGCACCGTGGCGGCACTTCCCTGTATCGCGGCGGTCGTGGGTTGGATGTCGTACGGCGCCGTCCGCGGCCATGTCGCCGACATCACGGGCACGCAGGTGCCGGTGCTCAGCGCCGCCCATGGCCTTGCCACCACGACGGCACGGGTGCTGGCGTTGGGACCGCTGATCGACGCCGCGACCTCCGAGGAGGATCTGGCCCGGCTTCGCAGCGCCGTGGAGGCGCAGCGCGGGGCGCTGGATGGGCAGCTCGCCAGGCTGGCGGACGGGCATGGTCATACCGGGGGCGATGCGAACCACGTCGCGGAACTGACCGGCACCGCCCGCTCGCTGCTCGGCACCATCGACGCGCTGGGGACGGCCACCGGCCGGCGGCTCACACTGCAGGAACAGCGCAGCGGCCGGCTGGCTGAACTGAGCGACACCCACACCAAGCTGCTCGCCGCACTGAAGCCGCACATGCAGGCTTCGCGCGAGCAGCTGGCCCAGGCGATCGCCGCGATGGTGGAGGCGACTTCGCAATCCTCCGCGGTGATCGGCGCGGAGCTGGGGCAGACGGTGATCCCGCTGTTCCAGCTGCGCGGGGCGGAAGCCGCCCTGGCGAAATCGCTGCTGATCGGCGCCTTCGAGACCGACCGGTCGAAGGTGATGTCGCTGTCCACCGACTTCGACTCCGCCCTGTCCGACCTGCAGGGCGCGCTGCGTCCGCTGGCGAAGAGCGAGGCGGCGGCCCCGGTTGTGGCGACGATCAACGAACTGGCGGCGTACGGCGACGGCGACAAGAGCGTCTATACCAGCCGCGTCCGCCAGCTCACCCCTGGCGTTCCCGAGGCCGAGGCACAGAAGCTGACCGAGTCGCTGGCGGCCGGCGTCGACGACATCGTCCGGCTGGACCGCGATGCCAACGCCCGCATGCTGCCGCTGATGCTGAACTCGCGCGGCCGAATCGCCGAGGCGGGCAATGCGATTGCCGAGCGGATGCAGGACCTGTCGACCAACGTCGTGCCGGCGGCTCAGCACCGCTACACCGTGCTGAGCGGCCTGATGGCCGACGCCAACCTGCTGGCCGGTAAGCTGGCGGAAGCCGGCAATGCGGAAACGCCGGCCCGGCTGACGGCAGCCCGCCGGACGCTCGATCCGCTGGCGGCGACGATTCGCGGCACCTTGACGGACTCGGGCGACGATTTGGGCGCGGAGACCCGCCGGCTGGCGGAGCGGCTGCTGGCGCTTGGCTTTGGCGACGACGGCATTCTGGCTCTGCGTAGCGGCGAACTTGCCGCCTATGCCGAGAACGCCACGCTGATCGACAGCAACCGCAGCACCGGGGCCGCCCTGACCGCCATGGTCGACGGGCTGGTCCAATCGGCCGAGCGGGCGACCGCCGACGGGGCCGCCGCCGCCCATGACGCGCTGGAGCGCACCAACGAGATCCAGTTCCTGCTGGCGACAGCCGGCGTGCTGCTGGCCGGGCTGATCGTCTCGCTCTATGTCGGGCGCCGCGTCGTCGGCCGGATGGAGGCGTTGGCCGACGCCATGCGCCGGGTCGCCGACGGCGACCTGACGGTGGAGCAGAAGGCCGACGGCAACGACGAGATAACCGACATGGCCCGCGCCCTGTTCGTCTTCATCGCCAATGCCCGCGCCATGGAAGAGGCGCATGAGAAGGTGGAGGTCGAGCGCCGCAACGCCGCTTCGGCCCGCCGGACCAGCATGCTGGAGATCGCAGACCAGTTCGAACGCAACGTGCTGAGCAGCGTCGAGACCCTGGCCGAGGCCGCGAGCGTCATGGCCGCCCGCGCCCGTTCACTGACCGACATCGCCGCCAACGCCAACGATCGCGCCGAAGCCGCCATGCAGTTGTCCGGCGAGATGGCGGCGGGAATCCAGCAGGTGGCGACCGCCGCGTCGGAAATCTCTCAGTCGATCGCCGAGATCAGCAAGCGCACCGGCGAATCGGCTCGCATCATCGGCGACACCGCCGCCGGGGCGGAGCAGGTGAAGGCCACCGTCGCCGACCTGTCGAGCACGGCGGGGGAGATCGGCACGGTCGTCGGCCTGATCGACGAGATCGCCGGCCAGACCAACCTGCTGGCGCTGAACGCCACCATCGAAGCCGCAAGGGCTGGGGAGATGGGCCGCGGTTTCGCGGTGGTCGCGGGGGAGGTGAAGGCCCTTGCCGGCCAGACCGCACAGGCCACCGCCGAGATCGCCCGCCAGATCGCCGCGACCCAGGCGGCCAGCCGCCAGACGGCGGAAGTGGTGGCGACCATGACCGGCAGCGTCCAGCGCATCGAATCCAACGCCTCGGCCATCGCCGCGGCGGTGGAGGAACAGGCGACCATCACGTCGAGCATCGTCGACAGCTCCCACCGCGTGGCGGTCGGCACCCAGGCGGCCTCGGACCATGTCGCCGGCCTGTCGGAGGCCGCAGCCAAGGTGCGCACCCAGGCCGGCGACGTCCTGCAGGTGGCGGAAAGCCTGTCGCACGAGGCGACCAGCCTCGGCTCCGCCGTGCATCTGTTCCTCCAGGAAATCCGGGCCGCGCGATGAGCGTGCGGCTTCGGGCAAGAACGGGTCGGTTTCATAAAACTGACACGTAAACAAAACAAACCCGTCACTGGCGGCGGCTATGGTCACCGCGACGAAGAAGGCGGGTTACGACGTCCGGCCAAGGCCGGGTCTTTCTCCAACCCAACGACACCGTCCAAACCTATCGGGAGTTTTGCCGTGAAAACCATGACTTCGGCGTTCGTTCGCTGCGCCGCCTTCGGTGCCCTGGCCGCTCTGTCCGTGTCGGTCGCCCCGCTGTCGGTCGCCTCGGCCGCCGACATCTCCGGCGCCGGTGCCACCTTCCCGTATCCGATCTATGCCAAGTGGGCCGACGCCTACAAGAAGGAGACGGGCACGGGCCTGAACTACCAGTCGATCGGTTCGGGCGGCGGCATCAAGCAGATCAAGGCCAAGACGGTCACCTTCGGCGCTTCGGACATGCCGCTGAAGCCGGAGGATCTGGAGCAGGCCGGTCTGATCCAGTTCCCGATGATCATGGGCGGCGTCGTTCCGGTCGTGAACCTGAAGGGCATCAAGTCCGGCGAAGTGAAGCTGTCGGGCACCGTTCTCGCCAACATCTACATGGGCGAGATCACCAAGTGGAACGACCCGCAGATCAAGGCGCTGAACCCCAACGTCAACCTGCCGAACACCGCCATCGCCCCGGTCTACCGCTCTGACGGGTCGGGCACCAACTTCCTGTTCACCGACTACCTGTCGAAGACCAGCCCGAAGTTCAAGACCCAGATCGGCGCCAACACCTCCGTCCAGTGGCCGGCCGGCATCGGCGCCAAGGGCAACGAAGGCGTGGCCAACATGGTCAAGCAGACGGACGGCTCCGTCGGCTACGTCGAATACGCCTACGCCAAGCAGAACAACATCACGTACCTCGACCTGCAGAACAAGGACGGCAAGACCGTCACGCCGAAGATCGAGGCCTTCCAGGCTGCCGCCGCCAACGCCGACTGGGCCAACTCCAAGGGCTACTACGTCCTGCTGACGGACGAGCCGGGTGCGGAGAGCTGGCCGATCACCGGCGCCAGCTTCATCCTGATGTACAAGAACCCGCAGGACGCCTCGGCCTCGGCCGAAGCGCTGAAGTTCTTCGACTGGGCCTATAAGAGCGGCGACAAGATGGCGACCGATCTGGACTACGTCCCGATGCCGGACTCGGTGGTGTCGCTGGTCCAGAAGACCTGGGCGCAGACCATCCAGGCCGACGGCAAGCCGGTCTGGACCGCGTCGGCCAAGTAACCACGGCCAACCGACCTCGGGCGGGCCGCCGGCCGGCTCGCCCGAGGGCATGATCGCCGGTGGGAACGGAAATTGCGCCGTTCCCACCGCACGCCTCACGGAGCGGCCATGACCGAGATCGCGCTGACCTTGACCGACGCACACGCCTCCACCGCCCGACGGGCCCGCCGCCAGCGCCTGCAGGATGCGGCCTTCCGCAACGCCACCCTCGCATTCGCGCTGCTCGTCCTGCTGATCCTGGGCGGCGTCACGGTTTCCCTGATCGACGGCGCGCTTCCGGCACTGCGCACGTTCGGCTTCGGCTTCGTCGCGACCGAAGTCTGGAACCCGGTGTCCGAGCAGTTCGGCGCGCTCGCCCCCATTTACGGGACGCTGGTCACCTCCATCATCGCCATGGCCGTCGGCATTCCCGTCAGCTTCGGCATCGCGCTCTTCATCACCGAGATGTGCCCGGCCTGGCTGAAGCGCCCGCTCGGCGTCGCCATCGAGCTGCTCGCCGGCATTCCCAGCATCATCTACGGCATCTGGGGCCTGTTCGTCTTCGCCCCCTTCATGCAGTCGACGATTCAGCCCTTCCTGATCAACACGCTGGGCCAGATCCCCGGCATCGGCAACCTGTTCATGGGCCCGCCCTACGGCATCGGCATCCTGACCGCCGGCCTGATCCTGGGCATCATGGTGCTGCCCTTCATCACCTCCATCACCCGCGACGTCTTCGAGACGGTGCCGCCGATGGTGCGCGAGTCCGCCTACGGGCTGGGCGCCACCACCTGGGAGGTGGTGTGGAACGTGGTGCTGCCCTACACCCGCACCGGCGTGGTCGGCGGCGTCATGCTCGGCCTTGGCCGCGCGCTGGGCGAGACGATGGCGGTGACCTTCGTCATCGGCAACGCCCACCGCATCAGCTCCTCGATCATGGCGCCGGGCACGACGATCTCGGCCTCCATCGCCAACGAATTCACCGAGGCGGTCGGCGACGTCTACACCTCCTCGCTGGTGGCGCTGGGCCTGATCCTGTTCCTGATCACCTTCACCGTGCTGTCGATCGCCAAGCTGATGCTGCTGCGCCTGCAGCGCAAGGCCGGAGTCTGAGGCCCATGACGATGTCCAATTCCGCGACGCTGGCAACCCCCATCGGGGGGCTGTATCACCGCCGGCGCATCGCCAACAAGCTGGCGCTGACCCTGGCGCTTGGCGCCGCCGGCTTCGGCCTGTTCTGGCTGGTCGCCATCCTGTGGACGCTGCTCTACAACGGGCTGTCGGCGATCAATCTCAGCCTGTTCACCGAGAACACGCCGCCGCCGGGCGGGGAGGGCGGTCTGCTGAACGCCATCTTCGGCAGCGTCATCATGACCACGGTCGCCACGCTGGTCGGCACGCCGGTCGGCGTGATGGCCGGCACCTATCTGGCCGAGTTCGGCCGCGGCACCAAGCTGGCCGAGGTGGTGCGCTTCATCAACGACGTGCTGCTGAGCGCGCCGTCGATCATGGTCGGTCTGTTCGTCTACGAGGTCCTGGTCGTCCGCATGGGCCATTTCTCGGCCTGGGCCGGCGCCATGGCTCTGGCGGTTCTGGTCATCCCGGTCGTCGTCCGCACGACCGAGGACATGCTGAAGCTGGTGCCGAACAGCCTGCGCGAGGCCGCCGCCGCCCTTGGCGCGCCGCAGTGGAAGGTCATCACCATGGTGGCCTACCGTGCCGCCCGCAACGGAATGATCACCGGCGTGCTGCTGGCCATCGCCCGCATCAGCGGCGAGACCGCGCCGCTGCTGTTCACCGCTCTCAACAACCAGTTCTGGAGCGCGGACATGAACGCGCCGATGGCCAACCTGCCGGTGGTCATCTTCCAATACGCCATGTCGCCCTACGAGGACTGGCGCCAGCTGGCCTGGGGTGGCGCGCTGCTGATCACGGTCGCCATCCTGCTCCTCAACATCGGCGCCCGGCTGCTGGCCGGTCTCGGCACGACGAGAAAGTAACCATGACGATGACCCACATGGACGCCAACAGCCCCGCCCACGGCAGCCGCCAGATGCCCCACGGCATGATGTCCGGAACCGCCGCCGATCGTGCAATCGCCGGTGCCGGCCTGCCCGAGAAGATCAGCGTCCGCAACCTGGACTTCTTCTATGACGGCTACCGGGCGCTGAAGAGCATCTCGCTGCCGCTGTACGACCGTCAGGTCACCGCCTTCATCGGCCCGTCGGGCTGCGGCAAGTCGACCCTGCTGCGCATCCTGAACCGGATGTACGACCTCTATCCCAAGCAGGTCGCCACCGGCGAGGTGCTGCTGGACGGCCACAACATCCTGTCGCCCAAGCAGGACCTGAACCTGCTGCGCGCCCGCGTCGGCATGGTGTTCCAGAAGCCGACGCCGTTTCCGATGTCGATCTACGACAACATCGCCTTCGGCGTGAAGCTGTACGAGAAGCTGTCCCGCGCCGACATGGACGAGCGGGTGGAGTTCTCGCTGCGCCGCGCCGCCTTGTGGGACGAGGTGAAGGACAAGCTGCGCCAGAACGGCATGAGCCTGTCCGGCGGCCAGCAGCAGCGCCTGTGCATCGCCCGCGCCATCGCGGTGAAGCCGTCGGTCCTGCTGCTGGACGAGCCGACCTCGGCGCTCGACCCCATCTCCACCGCCAAGTGCGAGGAGCTGATCGACGAGCTGCGCTCCGACTACTGCATTGCCATCGTCACCCACAACATGCAGCAGGCAGCCCGCATCTCCAACTTCACCGCCTTCATGTATCTGGGCGAGCTGATCGAATTCGGGAACACGGAAGAGATCTTCACCAACCCGACCAAGGAAAAGACGTCCGAATACATCACCGGTCGCTTCGGCTGAGGCATTCGTCGAACTTGGGGCAACGAAACGGCTCCCGTCGCTTTGAGGTGGCGGGAGCCGTTGCGTTTTCACCGGACGGCTTCGGCCGGATTTTTAACGGCGATTTGGCCGGAAGGCGGCGGGGTCGGTGAAGGGTGGGGCGCCGTCCATCATCTCCGCCAGAAGCCGGCCGGCCACCGGCCCCAGCGTGAAGCCCTGGTGGCCATGGCCGAAATTCATCCAGAGGCCGGGATGGCCCGGCGCCTCGCCGATGACTGGCAGCATGTCGGGCAGGCAGGGGCGGGTGCCGTGCCAGGGCTCCGCCTCGACCGGCGCGCCGAGATCGATGAGGGACCTGACCGCCTCTTCCGCCCGGTCGAGCTGGACCGGGTCGGCGGGCGCCTCGGCATGGGTGAATTGCGCGCCCGTCGTGATCCGCAACCCCCGCGCCATCGGGGCCAGCACATAGCCGAAGCCGCTGTCCATCAGCGGAAGCGACAGGCCGCCGCCGCTGTAATGGCGGTGATAGCCCCGCTTGCGGACCATCGGGAAGCGGTAGCCGAACGGCCGCAGCGCCTCCGGCGACCAGGGGCCGAGCGCCACGACCGCCACCTCCGCCTCCAGCCGGCCGTCGGCGGTTTCGACCGACCATCCGCCCCGCGGGCGGGCCTTCAGGCTGCGGGCGTCGCCTGTCAGCAACCGTCCGCCGGCCTCGACGAAGCGGCGGCCATAGGCTGCGACCAGCGCGCCGGGATCGGACACCGTCCACGGATCGAGCCAGTGGATCGCGCCGACGCCCGTCTGCTTGAGCGCCGGTTCCGCCTGTGCCAGCGCGTCGGGCGTCAGGGACTCGAACCGGACGCCCCAGCGCCTGCGGTGGTTCTCGGCGGCGGCCAGCGCCTTGTCGAACAGCTCCCGGCGCCGGAACAGGACACGGTAGCCGTCGCGCCGCACCAGCCCGTCCACCGGGCAGTCGCGCATCAGCTCGTCATGCTCGGCCGTCGCCTCGACGATCAGCCGCGCATAGGCGTCGGAAATGCCGGCGTGCCGCTTTTCCGCGGAATTCCACCAGTAGCGGGCGAGCGCCTCCGCATGGTTCGGCAAAGCGGCGGTGCGATAATGGACGTCGTTCGTCCGTCCCAGGGCCACGGCGGCCAGGGTGCCGATGTCGCGCGGCATCGGATAGGGGCTGACCGCCTCGCATTGGATGATGCCGGCATTGCCGTAGCTTGTCTCTTCGCCCGGCCCGCGGCGGTCCACCACCGCCACCGACCAGCCCCGCTTTTGGAGCTGCAGGGCGGTGGCGATGCCCACCATGCCGGCGCCGAGAACGAGTGCCTGCTTCATGATTTCACGCCCGGGCCTTGGCGGTCACCGTGATCTCGACGCGGGCATCGACCAGCAACCCCGCCACGACGGTGGTGCGCACCGGACGCGGTTCCGGGAATCGCCGGGCATAGGCCTCGTTGAAGGCGGCGAAATCGGTCTTGTCGGTCAGGTGGACGAGACAGGACACCACATCCGCCAGCGACAGGCCTTCGCCCTCCAGCGTCGCGGCGATGCGGTCGAGCGCAAGCTCGGTCTGTGGACCGATGCCGTCGGGAATGCTGCCGTCGGGGCCGAAGGGCAGTTCGCCGGACAGGAAGACCAAACCGTCGGCGCGGCGCAGCTTGGAGAAGGGCAGGGTGGGGATGGACATGGCGGAATCCTTGTATTTGAAAGGGCCGTGCCTCAGGCGATGCGGGCGGCAAGGCGCTGCCGTCCGGTGCGTAGCGTGCTGCCGGCAACCACCGCGACGGCGGTCATGACGATCAGGAAGCCGAAGGCGGTATCGAAGGACCCGCTGGCCGACACCAGGAAACCCATCACCATCGGCGCGATGAAGCCGGCGATCTGTCCGCCCATGTTGACGATGCCGATGCCGGTGCCCAGCTGGCTCTCGTGCAGCACCTTGGTCGGTAGGGCGATGACCGTCGCCAGGACGAAGGACTTGAAGAAATAGGCGAGCGACTGGAAGACGATCAGCGTGGCGATGCTGTCCGACCTGTACATGGCGAACACGAAGAGGCCGGTCAGCGAAGCACTGCCGACCAGAAGATACTTCTCCCGGTCGGGGAAAAAGCGCGTCATCACCCAGCCACCGATGGCGGTGGCGATGGTGGCGAGCAGGAAGGGGATCGGCACGAGAACGCCGACCGACTTCAGATCCAGGCCGCGCTGCTGCAGCAGATAGAGCGGCATCCAGGAATCCAGCCCCTTGTTCACGCAGCTCAACCCGAACCAGACGACGACCAGCTGCCACAGGAACGGGGTCTTCAGCAGCATGCGGGTGGTGGCCCAGTCGATGCGGTTCGAGGCGCCCTGCCGCTCGCCCTGCCCGGATGCCGGCTTCGGGTTGCCGGCGACCAGCAGCATATAAGCGACGGCGAAGGCGACCCCGGCGATGCCGATGACCTCGAAAGCATGGCGCCAGCCAAGCCCGAGGATCAGCGGCGCCATCACCAGCGGCGCGATCATGCTGCCGGCATAGTTCGACGAGGTCAGGAAGGCCGTCATCTTCGGCTTGTTGTCCTTGCTGAACATCTCCGCCACCGCCTTGATGGCGGCTGGCGGAAAGCTGCCCTCGGCGATGCCGAACACCAGCCGGATGGCGATCAGCGACCCCAGGGACCAGGCGAAGCTGGTCGACACCGTGAAGACCGACCACAGGGCGATCGAGACGACGATCACGTATTTGGAACCGAAGTGGTCGGCCAGCCAGCCGCCGGGGATCTGCATCAACGAATAGCCGAGGAAGAAGACGCTGATGACGATGCCGAGTTCCGAGGCCTGAAGATTGAAATCTTTGCCGATCTGGCCCAGCGCGATCGAAATCGCCGCCCGGTCGATATAGGAAATACAGAAGGCCAGATAGAGAAGTGAAAACCCGATGATGCTGGTCTTGTGCGTCTTTAGGGCGGACATGCAGGTGTCTCCGTCAGCTATAGGGGCGTCGGCTCCAACGGTTTCGGCGGGCTTCACCGGAGCGGCGGGCAAAATGGTGGCGTTGCCGGCGCGCCGGAGGTCGCCGGCGGCCGGATCGTCGATTCAAATTGGAATGGGACCGGAAGGGCCGGTCAGTCCCAGGCGCGGAAGCCGGGGGTTTGCGACAGGGGCGGTGCCGCGGCCAGTCGGCTCAGGTCCGGCACCGGCCGGCACAGGGCCGGATTGCCGGCGAAGGCCGCCTCCAGCACGGCGGCGGTGGAGAGCACCAGCGTATCGCCGCCGCGCGGGCCGACGATCTGCAGCCCGAAGGGCAGTCCGGAGTCGTCCAGGCCGACCGGCAGGCTCAGGGCCGGATGGCCGGCCAGCGTCACGCCATAGGCCAGTGCCAGCCAGTGGAAGTAGGAGCGGGTGGGCCGGCCATCGATCTCCCGCGGGTACAGTTCGCTCCACGGGCGCGGGCTGACGGTGATGGTCGGGCTGATCAGCAGATCGTGTGTTTCGAAGAAGGACTGGAAGGATCGGTAGATGCGCGTCTGGGTCGTCGCGGCGCGGGTGTAGTCCTCCAGGCTGTAACCCAGCCCCTCCTCGATGTTGGCGCGGACGTTGGGGCCGAGCATGTCGGGACGCTCGCGGAAGGTCTTGGCATGCATCGCCAGGAACAGCGAGGCGCGCAGCACCGCGAAGGCATCGTCGGCACCGGTGCAGTCCGGCGTCGCCTCGACACAGGTTCCGACGAGCGGCGCGATATGTTCGACGCGGTCGCGGAAGACGCGGCGGATATCCTGGGCCGTCGGGGCGAAGCCGAAATCCTCGGTCACGGCGATGCGCATCCGGGACAGGTCCGCGGCGGCGACCGGGAACCAGCGCTCAGGCCGGCCGCGCACCGGCTCGCCCGGCAGGCTGTAGGCGAGCGGATCGCGGACGTCGTCGCTGGCCATCACCGACAGCATTAGGGCCAGATCCGCCACGTTGCGGGCCATCGGCCCGTCGGTCGACAGGTTCGACCAGCCGATGGCGCGGCGCTCGCTGGCGACCAGCCCATAGGAGGGGCGCATGCCGACGATCCCCGCATATCCGGCGGGATTGCGCAGGCTGCCGCCGGTGTCCGATCCGGTGGCCAGCGGCGCCATCCCGCAGGCGAGCGCCACCGCCGATCCACCCGACGAACCTGCCGCCGACCGCGACGGGTCGAACGGATTGCCCGTCGCCCCATAGACCGGGTTCCGGGTGTTGCCGCCGGCCGCCCATTCCGGCGTGTTGGTCTTGCCGAGGATGATCGCGCCGGCGGCGCGCAGCCGGGCGACCGATCCCTGGTCGGCGGCCGGCACATGGTTTGCGAACAGAGGACTGCCATAGGTGGTGCAAAGACCGGCGGTGTCCTGCGTATCCTTGACCAGAAGCGGAATGCCATGCAACGGCCCGACATCGTCGCCACGCTGGATCGCAGCTTCGGCCTGTTCCGCGGCCTTGCGGGCGTTGTCGGTGTCGAGGGCCACCACGGCGTTGACGGCCGGATTGACGAGATCGATCCGGGCGAGGCAGGCTTCCAGCAGTTCGACGGGAGACAGGGTCTTTCCGGCGATCCGGCGGCGCATGTCCAGCAGGGAGAGATCGGCCACGGAGAGATTGGCGGCAGCGGGAGCGGTCAAATCGGGCATGGCGGCGGTATCCGTCCGGCTTCAATTTGTCGCATCGTCACAGAGTTTAGCGCATCGGTCAAATTGTTTATGTGGTCAGCGATTGGGCGCCATCTTGCTGCGCTGCACAAGCATATGGCAGAAAAGGATTTCGTCGGCGATGCTGCCGAATCGGTTCGTGAAAACCATTTAGCGTATACAATAAATTCTGCCTGCAAAATTGGCAGCGGCAGTGACGGTGGAACGGGAAAAGTCGATGCAGGATCAGGATGAGCTGGCCAACACCACCTCGCGGCTGGGCGTTTGCCTGAAAGCCGCCCGCAAGGTGCGCGGCTTGACATTGAAGCAGGTGGCGGAACGCACGGGAATGGCCCTGTCGACTTTGTCGAAGGTGGAGAACGGCCAGATGTCGCTGACCTACGACAAGCTGCTGCAGCTGACAGCCGGCCTGAAGATCGAGATCGCCGAACTGTTCGAACCTGCCGGCTCCCGGCCGGAGCGCCGGCAGGTCATCACCGCCCGTCGCAGCATCAGCCGGGCCGGACAGGGGCATCTGGTGGACACAAATTTCTATTCCTACCGGTATCAATGCACCGACCTGGTTGGAAAGCAGATGGTGCCGATCCTGGCCGAGATCCGGGCGCGTACGCTGGAGGAGTTCGGATCGCTCCTGCGGCATACCGGCGAGGAGTATTTTTATGTCACGTCCGGCCGCGTCGTCGTCCACACCGAATTCTACGAACCGGCGGTGCTTGGCGTGGGCGACGGCATCTATCTCGACAGCAGCATGGGCCATGCCTATCTGAACGCCGGGGACGAACCGGCCCGTGCGATCTGCGTCTGCACCAGCGAAGAGCCGGACCTCTACCAGAAGCTGCGATCGATTTCCGAGGCGGAGGGGCGGCAATAGACCCTGTCCGGCCCGTTGCCGGACCCCCGATGCGGCAAAGCCGACTGGCTCCGTCATCGGAAGCGCCGATGGTTGGAATCGTGCATTCCCGTTTCCCGTCTCTTCGAAGAAAAACGACACTGTCGCCGAGGCAAATTCCTTGCCCATCATTTCGGGGAATAGGGCAGTAACATCATGAATACAGGGGTTGAGACGAAGAACGAGCATGTCCTGATCGTTGGGGGCAGTTCGGGGATGGGGTTGGCGCTGGCGCGGATTCTGCTGTCCGAGGGTGCCAGAGTGACCATCGCCGGCCGGTCCGAGGCCCGGCTGGAAGAGGCGCGGGCGAGCCTCTCACCCGTGGCGGGCCCGCTGGCGGCCCGGTTGGCTATCGGGGTCGCGGACATCACACGGGAGGAGCAGGTCGCACGCCTGTTCGGGCGGGTCGGGCCGCTGGACCACATCGTCACCACGGCGGCGGATATCGGGGGCGCTTATCAGCTTCTGCCATCGCTGGATGTCGCCGCGGCGCTGCGGGTCGTCGATTCGAAGTTCATCGGCCCGCTGCTGCTCGCCAAGCATGGCGCGCCGGTTCTGTCGCCACAGGGTTCTATCACCTTCACATCGGGGATAGCGGCCTATCGGCCGGCTGCGCGGGGATCGGTGGTCGCGGCGATCAACGGAGCTCTTGAGTCGCTCGCCTACGCGCTCGCGGTGGAACTGGGCCCGATCCGGGTCAACGCGGTCTCGCCGGGCTGGGTCGATTCACCGATCTGGCAGCATGTTGCCGGCGACGCCAAGGCGGCGACGCTGGAGGCCATGGCCAAGAGGCTGCCGGTCGGCCGGATCGGGCAGCCGGACGACATCGCCTCCGCCATCCGTTTTCTGATGCGCAACGGCTTCGTCACCGGCACCGTTCTGCATGTGGACGGCGGTCATCGTCTGGTCTGACGGCACAGAAGCCGTTCCGCGCGGAGGTCAGGAACAGGCGCAGGCCCGGCGGTTGTACGCGCCGGCGGCGCCACAGCATGGACACCGGAACACCGTCGGAATCCCCGACCCAGGGCAGGACCGCGAGCCCGGCGACTGGTGTAACCGCCAACGTCGGGACGAGCGCGCAGCCGAGCCCCGCCGCGACGAGCGCACGGATGGCACCGATGCTGCCGAACTCTCCGGCGATGCGCGGCCGGCCGGCACCGGCGGGCAGAAAGGCGGTGTCGAACATCCGGCGGTACACGCAGCCGGTCGCGGTCACCAGAAAGGGCTCGTCTTTGAGGTCGTCCCGGTCCACGGCACTGCGCCCCGCAAGCCGGTGCCCTGCCGGCGCAATGACGGACAGGCGATCCCAAGCGACGGTTTCGCGCTCAACACCGTCCTCTGGCGGCCCTTCGCCGAAAACGAAGGCCACGTCGACGTCCCCGCTCCGGATGCCGTTGCGCAGTTCACCGCTGCCGGCAGCCGTCATCCTTACCGCTACTGCGGGGTGCGCGGTGCAGAAGGTCATCAGCAACGGTGGGAGAAAGCTGCTGCACAGCGTCTCCAGCCCGCCAACCGTGAGGTTGCCCGTCGGCTGGCCGGCGACGTCGGCAATCGCCGACCGGGCTTCGTCGGCGAGGGAGAGAAGGTCGGCGGCATGGTCCAGCAGGCGCCGCCCGGCCTCCGTCAGGCGCAGGCGGCGTTTCGACCGGTCGAAGAGAACGACGCCGAGGTCGGCTTCCAGAGCCTGGATCTGCTCGGTCACACTCGACTGGGCAAGATGGAGTCGCTCGCCAGCCCGCGTGACGTTGAGCGTCGACGCCACCGTTGCGAAGGTTCGAAGATGCTTGAGCTGCATGCCCCACAGTGTGGCGGGTTCGGCGGGGAACTTCCAGTCCGGGTTAGCCGGGCACCGGCGGGCCGCCTCAAGGGATCACCCCTGGCGTGGTGACCGGCAATATTTCCATAATCTAACTTATGTGTTTTTCGTCTGTAGGCGGGGTAGGTTCTATTCTGAAGTGCAACTTTCTTGTAATCACAG
>NZ_CAMLJP010000059.1 GCF_946480385.1 uncultured Azospirillum sp. | reverse complement strand
TGTTGCCGGTCAGCGTCTCGATGCCGCGCAGCAGAACCGTATTGCCGCCGTCGCCCAGCGTCACCGCGTCGTTGCCCGCCCCGCCGACCAGGATTTCCAGCCCGGACACCAGCACCGTGTTGCCGGCAGAGCCGAGATAGACGACGTCGGTGCCGCTCGACCCGATCAGCGTTTCCAGGCCCGAGACCAGCAGCGTGTTGCCGCTGCTGCCCGACAGCCGGTTCATGTCCGCCGCCGTGTCGAACCGGGCGGTGGCGAGCGTCACGATGTCCAGCCCGGACCCGCCGATCAGCGTCTCCAGCTGCGACACCAGCAGCGTGTTGCCGCCGGTGCCCAGCGTGATGATGTCGAGCGCCGTCCCGCCAACCAGCGTTTCCAGCTTCGACGCCACCATGGTCGAACCGCGGTTGCCGATGGTGATCGCATCGACACCGGTTCCGCCGGTCAGCGTCTCCAGCATGCGCAGCAGCGTGGTGTTGCCGCCGTCGCTGAGCGTGACGAGGTCAGAGCCGGAACTGCCGACCAGAATTTCCAGCCCGGCGATCAGCAGGGTCGAACCGCCGCCCGGCTCGCCGACCACCACCACGTCGCTGCCGGAACTGCCGATCAGCGTCTCCAGCAGAGTGGCCACGAAGGTGCCACCGCCGTCCGACAGCTGGACGACGTCGCTCCCGCTGTTGCCGGTGATCGACTCGATGCCGGTGATCCGCACCGTCGTGCCGGCGGTGCCGAGCGTCACCACGTCCAGACCGCTGCCGCCGATCAGCGTCTCCACCGCAACGGTCGCCAGGGTGCTGCCGCCGGACCCCAGCGTCACCACGTCCAGACCGGACCCGCCCAGCAGCGTCTCCAGCTGCGACACCGCCAGCGTGTTGCCGCCGGCGCCGAGCAGGATGGCGTCGACACCGGTCCCGCCGATGATCGTCTCGAACAGCGACACCGTCGCCGTGTTGCCGGTGTCGCCCAACGTCAGGACGTCGACGCCGCTGTTGCCGGTCAGCGTCTCGATGCCGCGCAGCAGAACCGTATTGCCGCCGTCGCCGAGGGTGACGACGTCGGTCCCGGCCCCGCCGATCAGGGTGTCGATGCCCGACACCGTGACCGTCGAACCGGCCGAACCGAGGAAGAGCAGCTCGGAACCCGTGCCGCCGGTGATCGTCTCCAGCAGGTTGGCCAGCAGAGTGGCGCCGGCCGAACCGATGGTGACCACATCGGTGCCGATACCGCCGGTCAGAGTTTCCAACCCGCGAACCAGCAGGGTGCTGCCTGCCGTGCCCAGCGTGATGATGTCGGTCCCTGAACCGCCAATCAGCGTCTCGATGCCCGAAACCGCCATGGTGGTGCCGGTATCGCCGATGGTGATGGCGTCGGTTCCCAAGTCGCCGGTCAGGGTTTCCAGCCCCCGAAGCAACAGGGTGTTGCCGGCCGGACCCAGCGTGACGATGTCGGTGCCGGCACCGCCGATCAGCAGGTCCAGACCGGACACCAGGATCGTGCCGCCGGCCGAGCCGAGGAAAAGCAACTCGGAACCCGTGCCGCCGGTGATCGTCTCCAGCAGGTTGGCCAGCAGAGTGCTGCCGGCCGAACCGAGAGTGATGACATCGGTGCCGGCGCCGCCGGTGATCGTCTCCACGATCGAGAGCAGCAGGGTGTTGCCGGCCGTGCCCAAGGTGACGATGTCGGTGCCGCCGCCGCCGCCGATCGTTTCAAAGCCCGAGATGGACAGGCTGTTGCCGGCCGAACCGAGAACCACGACATCGGTGCCAGCTCCGCCGGTCAGCGTCTCGAGGGCGGTTGCAAACAGGGTGCTGCCGGCTGTGCCCAGTGACATGGCGTCGACGGCCGCGCCGCCGATGATCGTCTCGAGAGCCGAAACCAGCATGGTGTTGCCGGTATCGCCCAGTGTGACGATGTCGGTGCCGCTGCTGCCTGCCAGCGTCTCGATGTCTCGCAGCAGCAGGGTGTTGCCGGCCGCGCCCAGGGTGACGACATCGGTGCCGATGCCGCCGGTCAGGATGTCGATAGCAGAGATCGAAACGGTCGAACCGGACGTGCCGAGGGTGATCAGATCGGAACCCGTGCCGCCGGTGATCGTCTCCAGCAGGTTGACCAGCAGAGTGCCGCCGGCCGAACCGAGAGCCACGACATCGGTGCCCGCAGACCCCGCCAATGTCTCGATGGCATTGACGAGCAGGGTCGTGCCGCCGGTCCCCAGCGTGACGACGTCGATGCCGCCGCCGCCGCTCAGCGTCTCCAGCCGGTCGGCAAGCAGGGTGCCGCCCGTGCTGCTCAGGGTGATGACATCGGTGCCGGCTCCGCCGGTGATCGTGTCGAGCAGGGTTGCCAGCAGCGTGATGCCGGTCGTGCCGACGGTCACCGCATCGCTGGCGTCCGACCCGGTCAGCGTTTCGAGACCTTCGACGAGAACTGTGCTGCCGCCGCTTCCAAGCGTGATCACGTCGGATCCCGAGGATCCGAGAATGGTCCGGTATTGGGTGGAGACCGACAGGGTGTTGCCACCGTCGCCCAAGACGAGAATATCGGCATCCAGAATGCTGACCAGGGTTTCCAGTCCGCTCAGATGAAGAGTCTGCCCGGTCGCGATGACGGTTTCGATATTGACGGCGTGAAAGGTCGCCCCGCTGCTGCCGAGCATGACGACATCGCTGCCGGAGCCTCCGATGAGCGTCTCGATACCGGTCGCCAGCAGGGTATTGCCGGCGGTGTCCAGTGTCACGACGTCGGTGCCGACGCCACCGACGAGCGTCTCGATGCCGGTCGCCAGCAGGGTGCTGCCGCTGGTGCCGAGCGTCACGACATCGGTACCGATGCCGCCGGTCAGACTCTCGATGCCGATGAGGCTCAGCGTGTTGCCGCTGGTGCCCAGCGTGACGGCGTCGGTGCCAACCCCACCGGTCAGCGTCTCAATTGCCGAGACCGTAAGACTGTTGCCCGCGGTGCCGAGCATGATGACGTCGGTGCCGGCCCCACCGGTCAACGTTTCGACGGCTGACGTCAACACGGTGTTGCCGGCAATGCCGAGCGTCACGACATCGGTGCCGGTCCCGCCGGTCAAGGTCTCGACAGCCGAGACCAGCAGGGTATTGCCGGCGGTGCCCAGTGTGATGACATCGGTGCCGGTCCCGCCCGTCAGCGTTTCAGCGGCTGACACCAACAGGGTATTGCCGGCGGTGCCCAGTGTGACGACGTCAGTGCCGCTGTCTCCCGTCACCGTTTCGATGCCAGACACCAGCATCGTGCTGCCGGCGGTGCCGAGCGCGATGATGTCGCCTCCTGCCCCGCCGGTCAGCGTTTCGACAGCCGAAACCAGCAGGATGTTGCCCGCGCTGCCGAGGGTAACGACGTCGGTGCCTGCGCCGCCGACAAGCGTCTCGATACCGGTTGCCAGCAAAGTGCTTCCGGCGCTGCCGAGCGTCACGACATCTGTGCCGACACCACCGGTCAGAGTCTCTATGCCAGCCGCAAGCAGGGTGTTCCCGGCAAGGTCGAGCACGATGACGTCGGTGCCGGCCCCGCCGGTCAGCGTCTCGATCGCCGAGACCAGCAGGGTGTTGCCCGAGGTGCCCAGTGTAATGACATCGGTCCCGGCCTCGCCGGCCAGCGTTTCGACGGATGACACCAGCAGGGTGTTTCCGGCAGTGCCGAGCATCACGGCGTCGGTGCCGGCCCCGCCAATCAGGGTCTCGATGCCTTGCACCGTCACCGATGCGCCGCCGGAACTTACGGTTATGACATCGGTGCCGCTGCTCCCGATAACCGTTTCGAGGAGAAGGATCTGAATCGTGCTGCCGGTGGTACCGAGCATGACGAGATCTGAACCAGCCCCGCCGCTCAACGTCTCGATGTCCGAGGCCAAGACCGTGTTGCCGCCGGTGCCGAGCGTCACGACATCGGTACCGATGCCGCCGGTCAGACTCTCGATGCCGATGAGGCTCAGCGTATTGCCGCTGTTGCCGAGTGTCACGACATCGGTGCCGGTCCCGCTGGTCAGCGTTTCAACAGCCGAGACCAGCAGGGTGTTGCCCGAGGTGCCGAGCGTCACGACATCGGTCCCGGCCTCGCCGGCCAGCGTTTCGACGGCTGATACCAGCAGGGTGTTTCCGGCAGTGCCGAGCAGCACGGCGTCGGTGCCGGCTCCGCCGGCAAGCGTTTCGAAAGCAAAGAGCAGCAGGGTGTTGCCGCCGGTGCCGAGCGTCACGACGTCGGTGCCAGCCCCGCCGGTCAGCGTTTCGACAGCCGAGACCATCAGGCTATTGCCGGCAGCACCCAGCGTAATGACATCGGTCCCGGCCCCACCGGTCAAGGTCTCAAGACCTTGTGCAGTCAAGGTTGCTCCAGCCGTACCCAGTGTGACGACGTCAGTGCCGCTGTCTCCCATCACCGTTTCGATGTCGGACACCAGCATCGTGCTGCCGGCGGTACCGAGCATAACGAGATCTGAGCCAGCCCCGCCGCTCAACGTCTCAATGTCCGAGGCGAAGACCGTGTTGCCGCCGGTGCCGAGCGTCACGACATCGGCGCCGGTCCCGCCGGTCAGCGTTTCGACAGCCGAGACCAGCAGGGTGTTGCCCGAGGTGCCCAGTGTAATGACGTCGGTCCCGGCCTCGCCGGCCAGCGTTTCGACAGCTGACACCAGCAGGGTGTTTCCGGCAGTGCCGAGCATTACGACATCGGTGCCGGCCCCGCCGATCAGTGTTTCGACAGACGAGACCAGCATCGTGTTGCCGGCGGTGCTCAGCACCACGAGGTCGGTGCCGGTGCTGCCCGCCAGGGTTTCGATGTCGGACACCAACACGGTGCTTCCGCTGGAACCGAACGTCACGATATCGGTGCCGGCTCCACCCGTCAGCGTCTCGATTCTCGACAGCAGGATGGTGTTGCCCGATCCCTCCAGCGAGATGGCATCGCGGCCCGAGTTACCGCTCAACGTTTCGATTTGGGAAAGAAAAAGGGTTATGCCGCTGGCGCTGACTGTGACGACATCGACGCCCACGCCACCAACCAGTGTTTCAAGCGCCGAGATCAATGCCGTGCTGCCGGCCGACCCGAAGGTCACGACATCCATGCCGGCGCCACCGATGACGCTTTCCACGGCGGTAAGCAGCACCGTGCTGCCGTCGGTGCCGAACGTCACGACGTCGGTCCCGGCCCCGCCGATCAAGGTTTCGATACCTTGCACCCTCACCGATACGCCGGTGGCGCCCACCGTTACGACGTCGGTGCCGCTGTCTCCCGTCACCGTTTCGATGAGGGAGACTCGAATCGTGTTGCCGTCGGTGCCGAGGATGACGACATCTTTGCTGGACCCGCCGGTCAACGTCTCAATGGCCGAAACCAGCGTCGTGTTGCCGCCGGAGGCGAATGTCACGAGGTCGGTGCCGGCGCCGCCGACCAGGGTCTCCAGCAGCTTCACCGTCATGGTGCTGCCGATGGTGCCGATGGTGATGACATCGGTGCCGGTGCCGCCCGTCAGGGTTTCCAGCCAGGAGACCTGCATGGTCGTGCCGGCCGTCAAGATGGTCACGGCGTCGGTGCCGACACCGCCGGTCAGCGTCTCCAGATCCGATACCTTTGTGGTGACGCCAGCCGATCCCAGAGTGATCAGGTCGGTGCCGCTGTTGCCGACGATGCTCGTCATCAGCGACACCGTCATGGTGTTGCCCTGCGTCCCCAAACTGATGGACGCTGTGCCGCCCGGGCCGCCCGCGATGACGACTTCAACGCCGGACACAGCGTACCGTACGCCGTTGGTGCCGAGAACAACGGAGTCGGTCCCCGCGCCGCCGATGATGGTTTCAGTGGAATAGACCGCTATCGTATTGCCGAGATCGCCCAGGGTTATGGCGTCGATCCCAGTGCTGCCCAGCAGGGTCTCAATTCCGGACACCAGCATGGTGTTGCCCGACGAAACCAGCGTGACGACATCGGTTCCAACCCCACCGATCAGGGTTTCCACCTGCGTGAATGTCGTGCTGTTGCCCGCCGAACCCAGCGTGATGATGTCGGTTCCAACCCCACCGGTCAGGCTTCTCAGCCACGACACCATCATGGTGGTGCCGGCGTCCCCCAGCGTGATCACATTGGTGCCGCCGGTGCCGGTCAGCGTTTCGATGCCTGTGACGCCGAAGGTCGCGCCGATGTTGCCCAGCGTGATGACGTCGGTGCCGGCGCCGCCCGTCAGCGTGTTGATCTGCGACAATGTCAGCGTGTTGCCGGTATCGGCCAGCGTCCTGACGACCGGCGCGATGTCCCGGAGATACAGCAGGGAGCCAGCTTGGACACCATAAATCGCGTCGACGTCGCCGTCGCCATCGAGGTCGGCCAGCGCCGGCATCGGATAGGCTCCAGTGGAGATGCCGTAGACAGCCGTCCCGACGAGCGAGAATGTCGGGGACGATGTCGTCCCGATGTTGATGGAAACGACGTCCTTGTTCACCAGGTCGAGATCGCCGTCGCCGTCGAGATCGACGAAGACCGGCGCGTTGTGGCTGACGCCAGCCGTCATGCCGAAGAGGTTCGTTCCCTCCAGCGAAAAGGTGGGTGCCGACGTGGTTCCGTTGTTGCGGTAGAGAAGGATGCCGTGGTTGATGTCCCCCATCAGCAGGTCGGCATCGCCGTCACCGTCCAGATCGGCGAAGGTCGGAACCAGGTAGCTGCCGGTGACGATGCCGAAGAGGTTGGTCCCCTCCAGGGAGAAGGACGGAGAGGCCGACGTTCCGGTGTTGCGGAAGAACCGCGTGCCGCCGCTCTTGCTGCCGATGAAGAGATCGAGGTCACCATCTCCATCGATATCGACGAAGCTCGGTGTCGCATAGGTGTCGGCACTGGAAAGGCCGAACGGGTTCGTGCCCTGCAATGAATAAGTCGGTGCCAGCGTCGTCCCGACATTGGCGAAATACATCGTCTCGCCAAGCTTGTTGCCAACCAGAAGATCCAGATCGCCGTCGCCGTCGAGGTCCGCGAATGTGGGGGCGGCATAATTCCCGACGCCGCTGAGGCCGAAAGAGTTGGTGCCGACAAGAGTAAAGGTTGGAGTAGCCACCATCTTTCAGCCCCTTGGATATGACTGTCGAGACCGCATCCGTTCACCGGCCCCCATGGGGCCGGTCAATTCGGAATCTCTGTTGGAATGGCCACCGCTTCGGCCAGCGCCCGCGCATCGAGCAACCCCACCGCCTCCGCACGGCGCACGCCGGGAAGGACGGCGACGTCGTACAGTTCGTTCACCGTGTGATGGAGCCACAGCATGTGCGCCACGGTTCCGCTGTCGGTGTCCACCACCGCCAATCCGCATTGGGCGGAAATTCCCGCCCGCTCAAGCGCCGGTTCGAGAGGCAGCGCGCTCAGCGTTCCGTGACCGCCACGTGGACGCGACAGCCCGACGACTGCCCATTTCCCGTGAAAGGCCAGTCCGCGCGCGAAGCCGGGGCAGAAGCAGACCGGCTCGAAGCGGCCGGTCCCGTCCACCGTTCCAAGCTCGCCGGTGCCGGAATTGAGCATCCACAGCCGGCCGCGGTGCCAACGGGGGGAATGGGGCATCGACAGTCCGGCGCAGACGACCTCGCCTGATGGGACGTCGATCAGCACGCCGCCGTCGGTTCGCCGCTCGCGCCAGCCCTCGATGACATCGCAGCGGCCCAATGCCGTCGCGAACATCGGCCGGCCATCCTCGCCGAGCGCTACCCCGTTCAGATGGCAGCGGTCCTCGTTGCGCAGGGCGGAAATGAAGGCGGGCTTCCAGACCGGACGGAAGCCCCGGTCGGCGTCGGGAACGGCAAGACAGCTGAAGCGCGTGTTGACGAAGATCGGTATACCGTCATGCCCGACCGCGATGTCGTGGATATCGATATCGCCGGTCATGTAACCCAGTCTGGGCACGTAAAGACGGTCCGCGCCCGACGTCGTGCGGCCGGAGGGCTGCAGCGTGTCGGCGAAGCGCCAGAGATGGGATTGTCCGCCGACCCACAGCGCGGCCCCGTCGGCACACAGGCCCTGGCAACGCTGCACCATCCGCTCATGGGCCTTCAGGCGCCCATCCTCACCCAGCCCAAGGAAGAACAGCCTGTGCGTCTCGTAGGTCGAAAATGCGATCGCGCAGCCGACCGTCTCCAGCCAGTCGGGCAGGTTCGGCGTGCCTTGCAGCATGGGCTGGGCCGGCATGGGCTGAGATCGTTCTTCGGCTGCCATCCGACCGTTCTCCCCTGTCTTGTCGCCCATCATCCCGGAGGAATGGTTAGCATGCATCGCAAAACGAAGCTAAATTATTAAGAGAATCGATAATTCCCCAAAGCTGGATTTCTGCACAGCCAAAGATGGCAGATGCTAGAGGATTGCCCGCATGGATACGACTTAAAATAGCGACATCTGGGCGGGATGCGGTTTTCGCTCAGCCGAATCAGGCAAATGCCCGGTCCCACGCACCAGGTCTCTCCGCAGCAACTCTGCACCGGTCCGCTGCCTTCCTCAGGACACTCCTTCATGCCCGCCCCAACCGCCGGTTTTACCGATCAAGCCGTTGCCCTCACCCACCGGGGTGCCGCTGCCCTGGCCGACGGACAGGAAGCGCTTGCCGTTTCCTGTTTCACCACGGCGGCCATTCTGGCGCCGCACCGGGCAAGCATCTGGCACAATCTCGGCGAAGCGCGGCGTGCCCTGGGCCTGACAGCCGGTGCGGCGCGGGCCTACCATCATGCCCTGCGGCTGCGTCCCGCCTATCCGAAGGCCTGGGCCGGACTGGCCTCGCTGCTGCACAAGACCCGACGCTTCAAGGCGGCGGCGCGGGCATCGATGCGGGCACTGGCTCTGGACCCGGGCTTTGCCGAAGGCTGGTCGGTCGCCGGTTCGATCCTGCGGGAGCGGCGGGCGATGGAGCGCCTGCCGATCATCCTGCATCGGGTGGTGCGGCTGACGCCGGACAATATGCCGGCGTGGCTCGCGCTGGCCGGCGGGCTCGGTGAAACGGCGGAGCCGGCTCTGCCGCTCGCCTGCGCGCGGCGTGCGGTTGCGCTGTCGCCCGACCTGCCGGCCGGCTATGTGAACCATGCCGGACTCCTGATCAGGCAGGGCAGGCTCGACGCGGCACAGACGATGCATGACCGGCTGCGCCGCCTGGCTCCGCTGGAGGGATATGCCGAGGCCGGTGACAGTCTGCTGGCAACCTTGCGCGGCGACTTCGCTGCTGCGGCGTCGCTGGCCCGCCGGTCTCTGGTCCTCCAACCGGCTTCCCCGACCGCCCTCATCAACCTGTCCCTGGCCGAACATGACAGCGGCCAGGCGGAGCGGGCGCGCCGCGGCAACGAGCGCGCCATCGTGCTCCATCCGGAAAGCGACGTCGCACGCTTCAACCTGTCCATGGTGCTGCTGGCAGATGGCGACTTCGCCAATGGTTGGCGTCTGTACGAATCCCGCTGGCGGATGGAGCGCGTGACCTATCCAGCCCACGCCCCACGCTGGCAGGGCGGCGACCCGGCGGGACGCTCATTCCTTCTGGTGGCCGAACAGGGGCAGGGGGATACGCTGCATTTCGTCCGCTACGCCCCGATGCTGGCCGCGCTCGGCGCCCATGTCCATCTGATGGTGCAGCCATCGCTGGTCCGGTTGCTGTCGGGACTTCCCGGCATCACCTCGGTCCGGTCGCTCACGGAACCGCCGCCGGTCTGCGATGCCTGCATTCCGTTGCTCAGCCTGCCATTGGTGTTCGGCACGACGTTGGCGACCATCCCGGCAGCGGTCCCCTATCTGCAGGTTTCCGAACAGGATCGCGCCACCTGGAAACGGAGGCTTGGTGGCGACCGCCGCCGAAGGGTCGGTCTGGTCTGGGCTGGTTCGGCGCATGACGACCAGTTCCTGGCCCATATGGTCGACCGGCGGCGGAGCTTGCCGCTGGCAGCACTGGCTCCGCTGGCCGATGTTCCGGACGTGACTTTCTACAGTCTGCAGAAGGGGCCACCGGCGAACGAGCTGCGGCCGCCCGGTCTGGATCTTGTCGACTGGATGGAGGTGGTTGGCGATTTCGCCGACACCGCGGCGCTTGTCGCGGAACTCGACCTCGTCATCAGCGTCGACACCTCGGTGTGCCATCTGGCCGGAGCGCTGGGCCGGCCGGTCTGGATGCTGTCGCGTTACGATTCCTGCTGGCGCTGGCTACGCGACCGATCGGACAGCCCCTGGTATCCGACCATGCGCCTGTTCCGCCAGGACCGGCCGGGCGAATGGTCTCCCGTCATCGCTCGCGTCCGTACCGCCCTGGAGCGTTGGGCGATGCGGTGATGACGTAGTGGATGAGGAACGTTCCACCTGTTCCCAGCATCCCCAGGCCAATGATCGCGCCGGGCATGGCATGCGCCTTCATTCGGCCCTCGCCTGCAGCCCGCCGGTCGAGTTCGAGGAAAAGTTTCCGCCACCAGGGCCAGGAAGCGCTCCTGACTGACTCATCAGGCGATGCCCGTCAGTAATTGGCCCACAGCCCCGGCGTCGCGAGTTCGACGAGATGTCCGTCCGGATCACGGAAGTAAATGCTGCGTGCCCCCTTGCGCCAGGACACGGTGCTTTCGACGGCGATGCCATGGTCCGCGAGTTTCGCCAGCCAGCCGTCCAGCTGATCGGCTGAAATGGCAAAGGCATAATGGAGCTTTCCACCCCCGCCATGGGGAGGGATCGTCCCGCCGGGCGTTTCGAGGGGCTGGTCGGTCGACCCCTTCTGAAACAACAGCAAGACGCTGTTCGGCCCCACCGGATAGGCGGCGAGCCGGTTGTCCGTGAACATCGCCTGCAGGCCCATGACCTCTTCGTAGAAGGCGCGGGCCTTCGCGAGGTCATCCACATAAAGGCCGGTTTCAAGCACACCGTTTAGAACTGGTGCAGTATCCACAGTCAAAATCCCTCGTTCTTTTAAGGAATTTCCTTATCGAAGGAGGAATTTTACTGCGGCGGCGGCGGCTGCTCAAGGAATGATCCGGACTGCCCCCGACTGTGGGCCCACTCACAGCGCCGGGGCGGAGATGCGTCCAGGATCGCCCCAACGCCGCAAACCAGCCCTGGCCGGATGGACGGCGCCGAACCTCGCCGGACGGAGCGATCCCATGACCATCCTGTGCATCACCGCCGCCACCTCGATCCTGAGCCTGGGTCTTCTGGTCGGGTGCGATCTCTGCTTCGATCTGACAGCGGACTTCGCCAAGGCCAGGACGGCCCCATCCACCCGTCGGCGGTCCGGCGAAGACATCATGGGATAAACTCCGCCGCAGCAATCAGTCCGCTGCCGGCAGACCGGCCCGATCCCCTTACGGCTGGCCGCTGCCGCCCGCCGCGCCATAGACATGGCCGGTGGTGAAGCTGGCATCCTCCGCGGCGAGCTGGACATAGATGCTGGCAAGCTCCGCCGGCTGCCCTGGACGGCCGAACGGGGTCTGGCCGCCGAACTGCTTCAGCTTCTCCTGGCTGGCGCCGCCACTGACCTGCAAGGGGGTCCAGATCGGGCCGGGCGCCACGCCGTTGACGCGGATGCCCTTTTCCGCCAGCTGCTTGGCCAGCGACTTGACGTAGTTCATCGTCGCCGCCTTGGTCTGGGCATAGGCGTACAGATCCGGCGTCGGGTCATAGGCCTGTTCCGACGTGGTGCCGATGATGACCGACCCCGGCTTCAGGTGGGGCAGGGCGGCCTTGATGATCCAGAAGGGTGCATAGATGTTGGTCTTCATCGTCGCGTCGAATTCCTCGCTGCTGACGTCGAGGATCGACGGAATGGCCTGCTGCCGCGCCGCATTGCAGACGAGGATATCCAGCCCGCCGAGCCCCGCGACCGCGTCGGCCACCAGCTTTTGGCAGAAGCCCTCGTCGCGCAGGTCGCCGGGGATCGCCACCGCCTTGCGGCCGGCCTTCTCGATCAGGGCGACGACCTCACCGGCGTCAGGCTCCTCGGTCGGGAAATAGTTGATGGCGACGTCGGCGCCCTCGCGGGCATAGGCGATGGCGGCGGCCCGGCCCATGCCGGAATCGCCGCCGGTGATCAGCGCCTTGCGCCCGGCCAGCCGGCCCGACCCCTTATAGCTGGTTTCGCCATGGTCGGGCGGCGGGTCCATGTCGCGGGCCAGCCCCGGCCAGGGCTGCGACTGGCCCTTGAAGGGCGGGCGCGGGTATTTGTTGCGGGGGTCCTGCGGCGTGACGGTGTCGTCCTTGCGGTCCATACCTGTCTCCTGAGTCGGCACTTCTGTGTGCGATGCGGCGATGCCTCACACACAGAACCGGCCGGAACAGGAATGGTTGCCGCAACCCTGACCGTCAGCCAAAGGGGGTCCTCAGCCGCACATGCCGCCGCAGCAGGAGCCGTTGCGGCGCGCCAGCAGCCGCTCATAGGCGATGCTGACCACGCCGGCCGGCGGAATCACACCCTGCAGCAGCGACAGCACGTCGGCCTCCAGCGTGCCCGGCGGGACGTCCGTCACCTCGCAGACCGAGGCACCGCTGCCGTCCGGGCCCAGCCGGGCATCCGCCGCATCGACCGTCACGTCGCCGTTGCGGTCGATGCGCACGCGCAGGCTGGTCGCCGCCGCACCCTCGGGCCGGGCGATGCGAACCTGCCAGACCTCGGGACCCTGCTGGAGATACTCCCAGGAGAAGCCGGCGCCGAACAGGCTCAGCAGCTGGTGGTGCAGCGGACGCGGGTCATGGTCGTTGACCAGCGAGAAGCCGTCGCCCGGCGTCAAATCCTGCACCGACTGGAAGATCAGCTGGTGGCGCTGATAGGGCGGGATGGCGCGGAGATCGAGAACCGGTTCGGCCTGGACGGGATTGGCCTGGGCGGTGGGGGAGGTGATGGTCGGCATCGTCGTCCGTCTGGTCTGGGGGGGAGCGGCAGGATCGCCATGCCCCCCTGTACCCCGGATCGCCGCCCCCTTCTTTGCTCCAGCACAAACGCCGGAGAGGGTGGGGCGCTCAGCCGGCCGTCACCCCTTCCATCGCGGCGGCGAAAGCCCGGTCCTCCTCGGCCGACAGCAGGGCATCGGTCGCCGGGACCAGCGTCGTCTCCTCCTTCTGGATGTGCAGGACCAGGGCGCGCACCAGTTCCTCGCCGAAGCTGCGGAAGACCGGCCAGCTGTCCCAGTCGAACCCCTCCCGCAGCGCCAGCGCGCAGAAGCGGCCCAGCCGGCGGGCGATCGGCCGCATATGCTCGTGATCCTCCAGCAGGTCGGCCGTCCACTCATGCCCGCCCGCCGCGGCCAGCGCCGGGAACAGCGCCTCCTCCGCCGCGAAGTGGCTTTCCAGCGGCCCGTCCAGCTCGGCGGCCAGCATGGCGACGGTGTCGCGTTCCTCCACCGTCAGCGCCGGCAGACTGTCCTCGCCATGGCGGCTGAACAGGGCGTCCAGCCGGTCCAGCAGCTCCATCACGCGGTGGTGGTCGTCATGCAGGATGCGTCCCGTCAGGCTGTCGGTGTGCATCACCAGATCTCCGTCGAATGGCCGGGCCGCCCGTCCGCGGCGGCAAGATCGTCCAGAAAGGCGTCAAGCTCCAGCCCATAGGCCTCGGCCGCCTCGCGCACCGTCATGAAGGGCGCCATCACGCAGCCAGGGCAGGCGAGGCCATGACGCAGCAGCACCGGCACCACCGCCGGCCGACCGCTCATCAGCTCGGCCATCGTCAAATCGGCCATCGTCAAATCGGCGAGCTTCAAATCGGCAAGCGCCATATCGGCGACCGTCATTTCCGCATGCTCCGGCACAGGGGGACAGGCCGCCACCTTAGCCGCCCAGCCGACAACGATCTTTGCGCCACCGCAACCCTGCCGTTGGTCACTCCCGTTTCGGCACCGGCGGCAGATCCTCGGCGATGGCGACCAGGGCGTGGGGCTTGCGGATCACCACCTGCTGCCGGCCGCTCTCGACGATGCCCTGGCTTTCCCAGGCCGACAGGGTGCGGCTGACCGTGTGCAGCGTCGTCCCCGTCATCTCCGCCACATCCTGGCGCGACAGCGGAAAGTCGATCTCCACCCCCGCCTCCACCCGCCGCCCGGCCTGCCGCACCAGCCGCAGCAGGGCATGGGCGATGCGGCGCTCCACCCGCTCCGTCGCCACCTCGCGCAGGCGGTTCTGCAACTCGCGCAGCCGGCCGCCGATGATCGACAGCGCGTTGCGGGCGATGGCGGGATGGCGATCCATCAGCTCGGTCATCGTCGCTGCCGGCCAGGACAGCTCGACGCAATCGGCCACCGCCACCGCATCGGCCGGATAGAGTCCGTCGGTGAAGATCGCCAGCGTCCCGAACATCTCGCCGGGGCCGATGAAGCGCATCACCACCTGCTGCCCGTCGGGGCCGGTCTGCACGATCTTCACCCGCCCGTCGATCAGCGCATGGCCGGCCGCCGCCGGCTCCCCCTGGGTGAAGACGGATGTGCCGCGGGCATGCAGCCGGGGCCGCGCCAGCGCCACCGCGTCGGCCAGCGCACCGGCGTCGAGGCCGGCGAACAGCGGCATGCCGCGCAGAACGGCGGGATCGGGAGGCGGGGGCATGGCGGTCGTCCTGGCTCGCGGTGCGTGATCTTCATCCATTCGTGCACGACTTTGTTGCCGCTCAAAGCGCGAAATCCCGTCCGCCGCCAGTATGGCCCCGCCACACCACGACCTGACAGACCATCGAAAGCCGCCGACCATGCCCGCTCCCGTCACCAGCGCCCACCGGCTGATGTATCCGGCCGCCTCCCTCTTCGCCGCGCTGGCCATCCCGCTGTGGCTGGCGCAGATCGGCGGTCTGCTGCCGGCGGGCTGGTCCCCGGCGGTCCATGCCCACGAGATGACGCTGGGCTATGCGCTGGCGGTGGTCGGCGGCTTCCTGATGACGCGGCTGTCGCGCCCGATGCTGGCGGCGGCAGGCCTGTCCTGGCTCGCCGGGCGGCTGGCGCTGCTGACCGGGCTGCCGGCGGCGCTGGCCCTGCCGCTCGACTTCGCCTATCCCGTGCTGCTGTTCGTGGTCGCCGGGCTGCCGTTCCTGCGCACCAGCCGCAGCGGCCACAACGCGGTGTTCGGCCCGCTGATCGGCGCCTTCCTGCTTGCCGAGGCGCTGTTCTGGGCCGCGGAGCTTGGCATCGCCCCGGCCGGCGGCCAGCCGGTCGGCCTGCTGCTGATCGCCACGCTGCTGCTGACCATGGGCGGGCGCGTCATCCCCGCCGCGACCGCCGGCGCCCTGCGCCGCCAGGGCATCACCCTGACCCGGCGCGTTCAACCGAGGCTGGAGGCGATGGGCATCGCCGGCGCCGCCCTCTGCCTGTTATCCGCCGCCACCGGTCTGCTGCCCTCCCTGGGCGCCGCTGGTGCCGCGATGGCGGGGACGAGCGCGCTCCTCCGCCTCGCCCGCTGGAAACCTTATCGCCTGCTGCGCCAGCCGGAGATCGCCAGCCTGCATCTGGGCTATCTCTGCCTTGGCGCCGGCTGGCTGCTGGTTGCTGGTGCGGTGCTGTTCGACCTGCCGCCTGCCGCCGGCTGGCACATGCTGGGGATCGGCGCACTCGGCATCCTCGCCAGCGCCATGACCATCCGCACCACCCTGCAGCGGGAGGCGGAGCCGGAGCGCTTCCCGCCCGCCGCCACCGTCGCCGTCGCGCTGATGGCCAGCGCCGCCGCTCTCCGCGTGGCGGCAGTCTGGTGGCCGTCGATGCCCCTGCTGACCGCCGCAGCGACCACCTGGACCCTGGCCCAGCTTCTGACCGCAGCCGTTCTGCTCACCCGGCCCAGGCGGGAAAGGCGATGACCCCTCACCCCCGCTGCCAGATCCCCTTGCCGGGCAGCCGGTCGCGGTCATGCGGCCGGTCGAAATCCAGCGCCGGCCCCTTCGGCACGATCAGCGTCGGGTTGATGGCGGGGTTGGTGTAGTAGCCGGCCTTGATGTGGTCGATCCGCACCGTGTCGCGGGTGCCCGGCCACTGATACAGCTCGCGCAGATAGGCCGACAGGTTCGGGTAATCCTCGATCCGCCGCAGGTTGCACTTGAAGGCGCCGTGATAGGCTGCGTCGAAGCGCACCAGCGTCACGAACAGCCGCCAGTCGGCCTCGGTCAGATGCACCCCCGCCAGATAGCGGCTGGCGGACAGATGCGCCTCCAGCCGGTCGAGCGTGGCGAACAGCCCGTCGAACGCCTCGTCGTAGCTGGCCTGCGACTTGGCGAAGCCGCAGCGGTAGACGCCGTTGTTGACGCTGGCATAGACCGCCTCGTTCCAGCGGTCGATCTCCGGCCGCAGCGGCTCGGGATAGAGGTCCAGCCGGTTGCCGGTCAGCCGATCGAAGGCGCTGTTCAGGATGCGGATGATGTCCGCCGACTCGTTGTTGACGATCCGCCCCTCCTGCCGGTCCCACAACACGGGCACCGACACCTTGCCGGTGTAGCTCGGGTCGCTCGCCGTATAGAGGCTGTGATGGTGGCGGAAGCGGCCGACGCGCGGCCCGCCGTCCTGCTCCTCGGCATAGACCCAGCCATCCTCGCCCAGCACCGGCTCGGCCACCGACAGGCCGATCACCCCCTCCAGCCCCTTCAGCACGCGGAAGATCAGCGTGCGCGAGGCCCAGGGACACAGGTAGGAGACATAGAGGTGATAGCGCCCGGCCACCGCCGGCAGGGTGGGGCGTCCTTCGGCATCCGGCGCGCCGTCCGGCGTGATCCAGCTGCGGAAGCGGGTCGGCTCGCGGTGGAAGGCGCCGGCCTTGATCTCGCCGGCCGCGATGTCGCCCTTCACCCAAACGCCGTTCACAAGCTGCGGCATCGCGTGTCCTCCTGTCGATGATCCGAATAAGCGAAGGGGCCGGCGAACCGGCCCCTCCATCCGGCAACAGCCGAAAGCCGCCGGCGATCAGGACTTGACCGCTTCGACCTCGATCAGCAGCTGGATGTCGTCGCCGATGGCCGGGACGCCGTACTTCATGCCGAACTCGCTGCGCTTGACCGTGCCGCGGGCGGAGAAGCCGGCGGTCTCCAGCTTGCTGGCCGGGCTGACGCCGTCCTTGTTGAAGGTGACGTCCAGCACCACCGGCTTGGTCACGCCCAGCATGGTCAGGTCGCCGTGCAGCTTGCCGGTCTTGTCGCCGGTCTTCTCGATCTTCGTGCTCTTGAAGGTCATCTTCGGGAACTCCTTCGCATTGAAGAAGTCCGGCGAGCGCAGATGCTCGTCGCGCTTGGCGTGGTTGGTGTCGACACTGGTGGTGTCGATGGTGACGTTGACCACGCTCTTCTCGACGGCGTCCTTGTCGAAGGTCACGTCGCCGCCGACCGTGTCGAAGCGGCCGATCACGTTGGAGAAACCGACATGGTTGACGATGAAGGCGACGGCCGTGTGCGCCGGGTCGATCTTGTAGCTGACCGGGGCGGCGAAGGCGGGAGCCCCCATGGAGATGGCGGCGCCGACGGCGGTCGCGGCAAACAGGGCGGCGGCGAGCAGGGTCTTCTTCATGAACGGAACTCCGAAAGCAGATTTGAATGATTGGGAAAGGGGGGGGATCAGTAGGGCGACGCCTCGCCGCCGGTCAGCGCATAGGCCGCACCGATGGCGACCAGCGCCGGAAGGACCGCGACCACCGTGACGGCGGCCGCCGACGCGGCACGGCCGATCAGGCCGTCGCCGCGGGGAATGAAGCGGCGCACCCGTCCGGCCAGCAAGGCGGGCAGGGCCAGCAGCAGCACCGCGGCCTGGGTCTGGGTGAACAGGGCCAGCACGGCGGCCAGCAGCAAAGCGATGCCGGTCGCCACGCGGCCCGACAGGCCCCAGCCATGGCGCTCCACCGGCCAGTTCCACAGCAGGAAGGCGCCGGCCGACGCCGCCAGAGCCAGCGCCATCTGGGCGATGGAGGCCGACGAGCCGATCAGCGCGGTGCCGCCGACGGCCAGCGCCAGCGCCAGCAGCGTGGCGGCCGGCGCCGTCGGGCTCTCCACCGTCTCGGAACCGCGGGGCTCCGAACCGCGGGCAAAAGCGACCCACGCCGCAGTGCCGAGCAGGACCAGCACACTGACGACCGCCGCCACGGAATCGAGCGCCGGCAGGGCGATCCACAGCAGCGAAGCAGCCAGCCAGACCGCCAGCACCACCGAAGCGACCCGGCCACGGACACCCGCCGCGTCGGCAACCACGCCCAGCAGCAGCCCGGCGGCCGACGTCCAGAACAGCTTGCCCATGCTGGACGGCGGCGGCAGGGCCGGCAGGCCGATCACCAGCGCGAAGACGACCAGGAAACCGGCGGCGATGCCGGCCGCCGCCAGCGACCGGCGCAGCAGATGCAGGACGCCGACCAGGACCAGCCCGACCAGCAGGGGCAGCACGCTGGATTGAACGAAGGGGTCTTGAAGCAGCTCGGACATGGGGAGACAGCCGGGTTTCGATGGGGTGGCGCAGGTTGCGCTTGGCCCGAGACCCTAGCCTGTGCTCTGGTAAGCGCGAATTCGGGAGATTTGCAAAAAGCATCTGCATGGATGAGCGGGAATAAATGTTAAGTAGCAGCAATTGGGATGATCTTCGCTTCCTGCTGGCCGTGGCGCGGCACGGCTCCCTGTCGGCAGCGGCGCGTGTCCTGGGGGTGAACCACAGCACCGTTCTGCGCCGGGTGACCGCGCTGGAGCAGGCGATGGGCGCCCAACTGTTCGACAAGCTGCCCGGTGGCTATGTGCTGACCGCGGCCGGCGACGAGATGCACCGGGTGGCGCAGAAGATGGAGGAGGATCTGGCCGCCGCCAACCGGCTGCTGTCCGGCCGTGACACCCGGATCAGCGGCAGCCTGCGGGTGACCACCGTCGACATCCTGACCCTCTACATCCTGCCGCGCCATGTCGCCGCTTTCCGCCGGCTCCACCCCGAACTGCGCGTCGATCTGGTGGCGGCGGAGGCATCGCTCAGCCTGACCCGGCGCGAGGCCGACGTGGCGATCCGCGCCACCAGCAGCCCGCCGGAGAATCTGGTGGGCCGCGCCATATCCGGCCTCGCCTTCGCCGTCTACGGCGCCACCACCTATCTGGACGGGACGGACCATGCCGACGATCCGGGCCGCCACCCCTGGGTCGGGCTGGACGAGTCCTTCGACCACACCAGCCTCGCCCACTGGATGAAGCGGACGGTTCCCGAGGCTTCCGTCGGCTACCGCGTCAACTCGGTGGCAGGCGCGGTGGAGGCGGTGCGGGCGGGGATCGGCCTTGGCCTGCTGCCCTGCGGCGTGGTCGACCGCGACCCCGCCTTCCGCCGCATCGGCGACCCGGTGCCGGAGGCCGACGCCAGGCTCTGGCTGCTGACCCACGAGGACCTGCGCCACATGGGCCGCGTCCGCGCCTTCCTCGACTTCATGGCCGACGCCCTGACCCGCGACCGCGACCTGCTGGAAGGGCGGTGTCCGTGGCGGGAATGACCGAAAACGCCCTCTCCCGCCTCTCGCACAAACTTCGTTTGTGCTGACGGCGTCAGGCGGATCGAAGATCCGCTGAGAGCCCTGGGAGAGGGAGGGGACCCGCCGAAGGCGGGGAGGGTGAGGGGTGATTCAAGAAACCAGAAGCGCATGGCTTCGTGCCTCACCCCTCACCCTTCCCACCGCTTCGCGGCGGGCCCCTTCCCTCTCCCGGGGCGGGAGAGGGAGTTGTAAGGGATTGCCGCCCCCCGCCGCCGCGTCGACCATGTAAACTGCGGATCGTCGACGATCAGGTGCCGGTGGTCCGACAGCCGATTGCGCTCCAGCCAGCCGACCGTCGCCTCCAGCTCCGACAGCGTCATTTCGGAGCGCGCCTTCTTCATCAGCCGCTTCAGCACGGCGTTGTAGATGTGGTAGCCGGTCGGCCCCTCGGCAACGAGGTTGTTGTCCTCGTCCTCGATCACCTGCGCGGCGACCAGTTGTCCGATGCGCTGGCGCAGGTGATGCTCCGCCGCGCTCGGCGTCAGCGGAAGTTCCCCCGGATCGCGCCCCTGCGCCCCGAAGTCCGGCCCCGGCGCCACCACGGCGAAGCTCAGCGCCGTGGCATTGGACTCCAGCGGGATGATCTCCGGCTCCCGCTCCGCCGACCGCTCGAACGGCAACTCCTGCTGCGGGCGGCGGGTCTTCACCATGGCGCGGGTGCCCTGCTGGGTCTCCACCATGGTGCGGAACTGTTCGAACAGCGCGTCGGAGGGGTGGTAGATCAGCGCCCGCTGCCGGTCATAGGGTCCGCCATGCGGGTCCACCCGCGTCGCCCGCGCGATCGCCTGCTCCAGCCAGGGGCGGGAGCGGATGTGCGTCAGGCAGGCGACATGGGTGATCGACGGCGCGTCCAACCCCTCATAAGCCATGGCGACGGAGACCAGAACCGCCGGCTCCGGCCGCAGCCGGAAGGCGGCGACCACCTCCTGCGCGTCGCGGCAGTCCGAAATGGCGAGCCGCGCCATGCGCCCGGCCTGCTCCTTCGGCATCCAGCCCTGCAGAGTCTCCAGATAGAAGCGCGCCGTTCCCTGGTCCGGCGCGATCACCAGCAGCTTGCCCAACCCCGGATCGTCGCGCCCTTTCGGCAGTTTCAGCTCCGCCCGCCGCTTCGCCCGATGCTCCCGGCAGGAGCGGTAGGCCTCGCGCAGCATAGCCTGGGCGAAGCCGGTGCGCAGCGCGGTGAACAGGGCGTCGCGCGTGTTCTCCCCCGCCTTGGACAGCGCATCGACCCAGCGGTTGGTCCGCTCCGCGTCCAGCCAGGAGGCCGAGCCGTCCATCGCCCCGAAGGTGACGGGCAGGATCGCCTTCTCCGCCAGCGCCTGCCGGCGCGAATAGCCGACCACCGCCCAACCCGGCGCCTTGAAGTCGATCTCCCGCACCTTCCGCGTCCCCTGCGGCGCGCGGTAGGGCAGCCACAGGATCGGCCGGCCGTCGGCACGCTCCAGCGTCCCGCTCATCAGCAGCCGGGCCGACGCATTCTCCAGCAGCGGCAGGATCGACCGGCTCCAGGCCGTTTCCTCCTCGACCGCCGCCATGCGGTCGGTGTCGAACACCGCCGGCAGATGGTGCAGCTCGTCCACCGCCAGCAGGTAGCGGTGACGCCTGAACTCCTGCAGATGCAGGTCCGGCGCGGCGGCCACCGCCTGATAGGTCGTGATGTAGCCCTGCAGGCCGCGGCAGAGGTCGCGCCCGTTCTCCGCCGCCCGCAGGGCGATGGTGTGTCCCAACAGCTCGCGCCAGCGCGGATCGACGAAGGCCTCCTCCGCCTGCTGGCGCAGGCTGTCGCGCGGCACGATCCAGCAGACGCGATCGATCCGCCCTGCCTTGTGCAGCGCCGCCGCCATGATCACCGGCAGCAGCGATTTTCCCCCGCCGGGCGTCACCGCCGCCAGAACGTCGCGAACCTCCGTCTGCTGCTGGCCGATGGCGTTGGCGATGGCGCTGACCAGTTGCTGATGGGTTCTCAGCTGCGGCATTCCACCCTGCTGGCTGTGGCACGAGGGAGGAGCAAGCCTAAATTCCCGCGAGTCCCCCCGTCATGGGTGCAATCGAAGGTGTCGAACCCCATCGGGAGTAGCGCAGTCTCCGGTCGGGGACAGCGATTCGCGCCGCCTAAGCCCTATGACGGCGGCAACCCGCAGCATACTGACGTACGCACCTTAACGCTCCAGACGGCAACTGGCCCAACCCTGGCAGGGATCGGCCAAAAGACAGAGGGACGGCGGCACCTCTGTTTTTGAGTTGCGTACCTCATAACCTCGGCATATGTTCGCGGCATGAACAATCAAGTCAACGATGCACCCCTGACCTTGCGCGATGTGGCCGCCGCGGCTGGCGTCAGCCTTGCCACCGCCGACCGGGTGGTCAATGGCCGCCCCGGCGTCAGCGCCAAGACCGCGACCAAGGTGCAGGAGGCGGTGCAGCGTCTGGGCTTCCGGCCCTTGGCTGCCGCGGCGGAGCTGGCGCGGGCGCGCTCCTGGCGCTTCGCCGTGGTTCTGCCCGGCGGCGGCAACCGCTTCATGATGGACATCGCCGACAACATCCGCGCCCAGGCAGACTGGTTCCGCGCCCGCCGTATCGGGGTGGAGATCGTCGAGACCGACGTGTTCGACGCCGACACCCTGGCGGCGGAGCTGTCCACCCTGCCGGGCCGCTTCGACGGGGTGGCGTTGGTGGCTCTCGACCATCCGCGCATCCGCGCCGCCATCGACGATCTGGTGGAAGCCGGCGTGGCGGTGGTGACGCTGGTGTCGGACGCCCCGACCTCGCGGCGCCAGCATTATGTCGGCATCGACAACATCGCCGCCGGCCGCACCGCCGGGTCGCTGGTCGGCCGCTTCCTCGGCCCCCCACGGAATGGCGAGCCCGGCGGCTCCGTCGGCATCGTCACCGGATCGGGCAGCCTGCGCGACCATGCCGAACGCCGTTTCGGCTTCGGACAGGTGCTGGCGGAGGAATATCCCCACCTCACCCGCCTGATTCCGGTGGAGGGACGCGACGATCCGGAGCGCAACCGCGATCTGGTCCGCCGCATGCTGGCCGACACCCCCGATCTGGTGGCGATCTACAACACCGGCGAAGGCTCGGTCGGCATCGGCGAGGCGCTGGCCGAGGCCGGTCTCGCCCGCAAGATCCTCTGCGTCGGTCACGAGTTGACCCCAGCCACCCGCCGCATGCTGCTGGACGGCACCTTCGCCGCCCTGGTCGCCCAGGATCCGGGACACGAGGCGCGCTCGATGGCACGGGTGCTCCACGCCCTGGTCACCGGCCAGGAGATCGTCACGGCGCAGGAACACATCCGGGTCCAGGTCATCCTGCGCGACAACCTGCCCTGAAAGACATCAAGCCCCACGGGCATCAGATAAGGTCGACAGTCATGTTTCTCGGGATCGACATCGGCACCTCGAGCGTCAAGGCGGTGCTGACCGACGCCGACGGGGCCGTCGCCGGCAGCGCGTCCCGCCCCTGCACCGTCTCCCGCCCCC
Source organism: uncultured Azospirillum sp. (assembly GCF_946480385.1). The sequence goes on along the minus strand of NZ_CAMLJP010000059.1, from coordinate 14,485 downwards.
ATCCCCTGTGGTCGGAGCAGGAGCCGGAGGACTGGGTCGCCGCCGCCATCGCCGCGGTGGACGAGCTGGCCGAACGCCAGCCGGCGGACCTCGCCGCCGTGATCGGCATCGGCTTCTCCGGCCAGATGCACGGCGCGGTTCTGCTGGGCGCCGACAACCGGGTGCTGCGTCCGGCCATCCTGTGGAACGACGGCCGTTCCCACCGCCAGTGCGCGACGCTGGAGGAAACCCTCCCGACGCTCCGTTCCATCAGCGGCAACATCGCCATGCCCGGCTTCACCGCCCCGAAGCTGCTGTGGGTGGCGGAGGAGGAGCCGGAAATCTTCGCCGCCCTCGCCAAGGTCCTGCTGCCCAAGGCTTACGTCCGCTGGCGCCTGACCGGCGCGATGGTGGAGGAGATGTCCGACGCCTCCGGCACGCTGTGGCTGGACGTCGCCCGCCGCGACTGGTCCGACGACCTGCTCGCCGCCACATGCATGACCCGCGCCCATATGCCGGAACTGGCCGAAGGCTCCGATGCCGTCGCCCGGCTGTCGCCCGAATTGGCCCGCCGCTGGGGCATGCCGACGCCGCCGGTGGTGGCGGGCGGGGCAGGGGATTGTGCCGCCAGCGCCGTCGGGCTCGGCGCCATCACGCCCGGCGACGGTTTCCTCAGCCTCGGCACCTCCGGCGTGGTGTGGCGGACGACCGACCGCTTCCTGCCCAACCCGGCGATGGCGGTCCATGCCTTCTGCCACGCGCTGCCCGGCGTCTGGCACCAGATGGGCGTCATGCTGTCGTCGGCCGCCTCGCTGGCCTGGGCCGCCTCCACCCTCGGCGCGCCGGAGACGGAGCTGCTGGCCCCGCTCGGCGATGCGGTGGACGGCCCGTCGCCGGTCGCCTTCCTGCCCTACCTGTCGGGCGAGCGCACTCCGCACAACGACGCCACCGTGCGCGGCCTGTTCGCCGGCCTGTCGGCGGAGACCACGCGCGACGCCATGGTCCAGGCGGTGCTGGAGGGCGTCGCCTTCGCCTCCCGCGACAACCTCGTCGCACTCGGGGCCGACACGCCCAACTCCGCCCCGACAGTCTTCGACCTCGCCGGCGGCGGTTCCCGCTCCCGGCTGTGGGCGCGCATCTGCGCCGACGCCATCGGCGTCACCATCCACCGCATCGAGGATGGCGAGGTCGGCGCCGCGCTGGGCGCCGCCCATCTCGGCCGCATGGCGGCGACCGGGGAATCCCCCGCCACCGTCTGCCGCAAGCCCCGCCGTCTTGAGACCTTCACCCCCGATCCGGCCCGCGCCGAGGCGTACAGCCAGGCCTGGCTGCGCTGGCGCCGGCTCTACCCCCTTGCCAAGGAGTTCGCGTCTTGAGCACCGCCTCTTTCTTCGGCGACCTGTCCCCGGTCACCTACCGCGGACCGGACAGCCGCGACCCGCTGTCCTACCGCTGGTACGACAAGGACCGCGTGGTGCTGGGCAAGCGGATGGAGGACCATCTGCGGCTGGCCGCCTGCTACTGGCACAGCTTCTGCTGGCCGGGCGGCGATCCCTTCGGCGGCGAGACCTTCCAGCGCCCGTGGATGCGCCCCGGCCAGGACCCGATGGCGGCGGCGCGCGACAAGGCCGACGTCGCCTTCGAGATGTTCCGCCTGCTCGACATCCCCTATTTCTGCTTCCACGACCTCGACGCCGCGCCGGAAGGCGCCACGCTGGCCGAAAGCACCGACAACCTGAAGGCCATCACCGAGCTGTTCGCGGCCAAGATGGAGACCGCCAAGGTCCGTCTGCTGTGGGGCACCGCCAACCTGTTCTCCCACCGCCGCTACATGGCCGGCGCCGCGACCAACCCGGACCCCGACGTCTTCCTCTATGCCTGCGGGCAGGTGCGCGCGGCGCTGGAGGCCACACATGCGCTGGGCGGCGCCAACTACGTCATGTGGGGCGGCCGCGAGGGCTACGAGACGCTGCTGAACACCGACCTGAAGCGCGAGCTGGACCAGATGGGCCGCTTCCTGGCGATGGTGGTGGAGCACAAGCACAAGATCGGCTTCGACGGCCCGATCCTGATCGAACCGAAGCCGCGCGAGCCGACCAAGCACCAGTACGACTTCGACGTCGCCACCGTCTACGGCTTCCTGGAGCGCTACGACCTGCTGGCCGACGTGCGGGTGAACATCGAGCAGAACCACGCTATCCTCGCCGGCCACAGCTTCCAGCACGAGGTGGCGCTGGCGCTGGCGCTCGGCATCTTCGGTTCGCTCGACATGAACCGCGGCGACGCGCTGTTGGGCTGGGACACCGACCAGTTCGCCAACGATGTCGGCGAGCTGACGGTGGTGATGCACGACATCCTCAAGGGCGGCGGCTTCACCACCGGCGGCCTGAACTTCGACGCCAAGATCCGCCGCCAGTCGCTCGACCCCGCCGACCTGCTGCACGGCCACATCGGCGGCATCGACACCTGCGCCCGCGCCCTGCTGCAAGCCGCACAGATGCTGGAGGACGGCGCCCTGACCAAGCCGCTGGCCGAACGCTACGCCGGCTGGGACGGCGCGGAAGCCCAAGCGATCCTGTCCGGCGGCCGAGACCTCGCCACGCTGGCCGACCGCGCGCTGTCCGGCGGCATCAACCCCCAGCCGCGCTCCGGCCGGCAGGAGTATCTGGAGAACATCGTCAACCGGTACGTCTAACCCCCGCGACAGTATCCCCTCTCCCCCCCTGGGAGAGGGTTAGGGTGAGGGGGTCGCGCGGCGGCCCTCCGACAAGATTCCAGCATGTGCATCCCCCTCACCCCGACCCTCTCCCCGGGGGGGAGAGGGGGATTTGGCAAACTTCACGTCGATCAACAAGGCCGCCACCCCAGGACGGCCACTTAGGGAGGAAACACGATGAAGCACCGCCTCACCGCCACCATGGCCGGCCTGTTCCTGACGCTGGCCGCCGCGACCACCATGACCTCCACCGCCGCGCTCGCCGCCGGCACCACGGTCGGCGTGTCCTGGTCCAACTTCCAGGAAGAGCGCTGGAAGACCGACGAGGCCGCGATCAAGGCCGTCATCGAGAAGGCCGGCGGCAAATACCTGTCGGCCGACGCGCAATCCTCGCCGGCCAAGCAGCTCTCCGACATCGAATCGCTGATCTCGCGCGGCGCCCAGGCGCTGATCATCCTGGCGCAGGACAGCGACGCCATCCGCCCGGCGGTGGAGAAGGCCGCCGCCGAAGGCATCCCGGTCGTCGGCTATGACCGCCTGATCGAAATCCCGTCCGCCTTCTACATCACCTTCGACAACAAGGAGGTCGGCCGCCTCCAGGCCCGCAGCGTGTTCGCGATGAAGCCCAAGGGCAACTATGCCTTCATCAAGGGCAGTTCCACCGATCCCAACGCCGATTTCCTGTTCGCCGGCCAGATGGAGGTTCTGAAGGCGGCCATCGACCGCGGCGACGTGAAGAATGTCGGCGAGGCCTACACCGACAAATGGCTGCCGGCCATCGCGCAGCAGAACATGGAACAGATCCTGACCAAGAACAACAACAAGGTCGACGCCGTGGTCGCCTCCAACGACGGCACGGCGGGCGGCGCCGTCGCGGCGCTGGCGGCGCAGGGCCTGGCCGGAACCGTGCCGGTGTCAGGCCAGGACGGCGACAAGGCGGCGCTGAACCGCATCGCGCTCGGCACCCAGACGGTCTCGGTGTGGAAGGACGCCCGTGAACTCGGCCGCCGCGCCGCGGAGATCGCCATGGAACTGGCCGGCGGCAAGAAGATGACCGACATCGCCGGCGCCATCAGCTTCGACGGCGGCCCGAAGAAGCAGAAGATGACCTCGCTGTTCCTGACCCCGATCGCCATCACCAAGGACAATCTCGGCACGGTGATCGACGCCGGCTGGGTGACCAAGGACGTGGTGTGCCAGGGCGTGAAGCCCGGCAGCGTCAAGGCCTGCAACTGATGGCGGAGCCGTCCACCACCCTGTCCTCGGCGTCCTCTTCGGGGACGCCGGCCGGACGGCGGGCCGGCATCGGCGACGCCCTGCGCGCGCTGGAGCTGGACACCCGCATGGTCGGGATGATCGGGGCGCTGGCCGTCGTCTGGATCGGCTTCGACATCCTGACCGGCGGCGCCTTCCTGACCCCGCGCAACCTGTGGAACCTGTCGGTGCAGACCGCGTCCGTCGCCGTGATGGCGACGGGCATGGTGCTGGTCATCGTCACCCGCAACATCGACCTGTCGGTGGGCTCCATCCTGGGCTTCACCGGCATGGTGGTCGGCGTGCTCCAGGCCCGCATCCTGCCGGAGATCTGGGGCTTCGACAATCCGCTGACCTGGGTGGTGGCAGTGCTGGCGGCGATCGCCGTCGGCGGGGCGGTGGGGGCGCTGCAGGGTGCCGTCATCGCCTATCTCGGCGTGTCGTCCTTCATCGTCACGCTGGGCGGGCTGCTGGTCTGGCGCGGCGCCGCATGGTGGGTGACGACCGGCCAGACCGTCGCGCCGATGGACGGGCTGTTCAAGCGGCTGGGCGGCGGCTTCGACGGGGCCATCGGCGCCGGTCCCAGCTGGGCGGTCGGCATCGCCGCCATCCTGCTGTCGGTCGCCGCCATCGTGATGACGCGGCGGCGCCGGGCCGGCTTCGGCTTTCCGGTCCGGCCGCTGTGGGCGGAAGGGGTGGTGATTCTGCTGGTCGCCGCCGCCATCACCGGCGCCGTGCTGGTGGTCAACGCCTATCCCCTGCCCATGCCGGTGGTGCGCCGGATGATGGAAGCGCAGGGGCTGGCGACCGACGGCACCTTGCCGGTCGTCGCCCACGGCTTCGCCATTCCGGTGCTGATCGCGCTGGCGGTCGGCGTGGCGGTGACCTTCCTGTCGCGGCGCACCCGCTTCGGCCGCTATGTCTTCGCGCTCGGCGGCAATCCGGAGGCGGCGGAGCTGTCGGGCATCAACACCAAACGGGTCCTGGTGATGGTGTTCGGGCTGATGGGGGCGCTGTGCGGCCTGTCCGCCTGCATCGCCACCGCCCGGCTGAACGCCGCCACCAACGCCAACGGCACGCTGGACGAGCTGTATGTCATCGCCGCGGCGATCATCGGCGGCACCTCGATGGCCGGCGGCGTCGGCACCATCCTCGGCGCGATGCTCGGCGCCATGGTGATGCAGTCCTTGCAGTCCGGCATGGTACTGCTGGGGGTGGACGCGCCGATGCAGAACATCGTCGTCGGCATCGTGCTGGTCGCCGCGGTCTATATCGACACGCTCTATCGCAGGGGGATGAAATGACCGGCCTTGCCATGGCGGAACCCCAGGCCGCGACCCGCCCGCTGGTCGAGATGCGCGACGTCTCCATCGCCTTCGGCGGCATCAAGGCGGTGGACGGCGTCAGCATCGACCTTTACCCCGGCGAGGTGGTCGGGCTGCTCGGCCACAACGGCGCCGGCAAATCGACGCTCATCAAGATCCTGTCCGGCGCCTATGCCGCCGACCATGGCGAGATCCGGGTGAACGGCGAGCCGGTCCAGATCGCCAGCCCGCGCGACGCCAAGCGCTGCGGCATCGAGACGATCTACCAGACGCTGGCGCTGGCCGACAATGTCGACGCCGCCGCCAACATCTTCCTCGGCCGCGAGAAGCTGACCCCCTGGGGGACGCTGGACGACCACGCGATGGAGGCGGAGGCACGCAAGGTGATGGGCCGCCTCAACCCCCACTTCCGCCGCTTCAAGGAACCGGTGAAGGCGCTGTCTGGCGGCCAGCGCCAGTCGGTCGCCATCGCCCGCGCCATCCATTTCGACGCCCGCGTCCTCATCATGGACGAGCCAACCGCAGCATTGGGGCCCGCCGAAACCCAGCAGGTGGGAGAGCTGGTGAAGCAGCTGAAGCAGGAGGGCATCGGCATCTTCCTGATCTCCCACGACATCCACGACGTGTTCGATCTGGCCGACCGCATCCATGTGATGAAGAACGGCAAGCTGGTCGGCACCGCCCGCGTGTCGGATGTGACCAAGGACGAGGTGCTGGGGATGATCATCCTCGGCAAATGCCCGCCGGGCGCGGTTCCCGGACCGGGAGCCGCCTGACCCGTCAGTGCTCCGCCTCGCTGTAGAGCTGTTCGGACAGCGCCTTCTCGTACATCGCGTTGATCTGCTCGACCGACAGCTCTGCCAGCCCCGACTGGTCCTTCACCACCTGACCGGGCGACGGCATGTCCTGCGGCACGGCCCAGGCGTCGGGTTGCCACAGATGCGACCGCCGCAGCGCCTTGCCGCAATGGAAGAAGGCCTCCCGCACCGCCAGGCGGATGGCGGCCTTGGGCATGCGCCCCTCCTCCCTCAGCCGGCCGAGCAGGGCCGGGTCGGTGGTGACGGTGGCGATGCCGTTGATCCGCAGGAAGACATCCACCCCCGGCACCAGGAACACCAGCCCGCAAGCCCCGTCGGAGGTCAGGAGGTTGGTGATCGACGACAGCTTGTTGTTGCCGGGCCAGTCGGGCAGGGCCAGCGTGCGGCGATCCTCCGCCAGCACGAAGCCCGGCCGGCCGCCGCGCGGCGAACAGTCCATCCCGCTTTCCGCCATGGTGGCGACGAAGACCAGCGGCGATTCCGCGACGAACCGCAGGCAGTGATCGTCCAGGAACGGAAAGGTCATCTTCACCATGCGCTCGGTCGGCATGTCGTAAAGCCGCCGCAACGCCTCGACCGTGTGGATGCGATGGGGATCCATTCAAGTCCTCCTCTCCTGCGCGGCAACGCTGTGCAGCTGCCAAACTAACGTTGTTAGGTTTGACCTAACGCCGTTAGATTGTCAACCGTGACGGAGAGGACGGGGGACGGCCATGCGCGTGCAACGACAGGACATCATCGACGCCGCGATGGCCCTGCTGGACGAGGTGGGGGCGGATGGGCTGACGATGCGGCGACTCGCCGCCGCGCTGCGGATCCAGGCGCCGTCGCTCTACTGGCATTTCGCCGGCAAGCAGGCCCTGCTCGACGCGATGGCCGACGCGCTTCTGGCGGAGATGACGCTGCCGCCCGACGACGACTTGCCTTGGGACGAGTGGCTGCGCTCCGTGGCGACGGAGTTTCGCCGTGCTTTGAAATCCCGGCGCGATGGGGCACGGGTCTATGCCGGCACCTTCCCGACGATGGACAATGTGCTGCGCATCAGCGACCACGTCATCGCGAGGCTGCGCGCCGCCGGCGCCGACGAGCGCATGGCGGTCCATACGCTGTTCACGATGCAGTATTTCGTGATCGGCTTCACCATCGAGGAACAGGCGACGATGCCGCCCCCCGCCGGGGGAGGGAACGGGGAGGGCGTGGACCTGAAACGCGTGGCCCAGCAGCTGACCGCGGAGCAGGCGGCGCGCTACCCCAACGCCGCCGCCACGGTTATGCTGCTGGCATCGGACGATGCCGACGCCCGCTTCCGCTTCGGCCTCGACCGTCTGATCGACGGGTTGAAGGCCGTCATCCCCTGCTGACCGCTCCCTATTGCGGCGAGCGCGCCTGCCACAGCAGGAACTGCTCGAACAGCTTCTCCGCCTGCTGGGGCGGGACCCCGCGCTGTTCGACGAAGCTGCGGAACTCCTCCTTCCGCGCGGCGGCGGTCTGCGGCTCCTTCGCTGCCGACGCCTGACGCAGCCATTGTTCGGCCGGCTCGAAGCGGGCCCAGCCGGGCACGTCGGCCGCCAGATTGACCTCCTTCCATTTCGGATGGCGCGGCGGCTTCAGGAACTCGTCGAACTTGCTGAAGAAGGCGTCGACGAAGCGGGCGACCTTGCGGTGGCGGTCCACGTCGCGGTCCCAGCCATAAACCGCCATCACCGCACCGACCGCCACGGTGTCGACCTCTTCGCCGGGCTTGATCAGCCCCTCATAATCAGCGCTGGTCAGCCGCGACGGCAGATAGGTGTCGAGCAGGGCGGCGCTCATCGGGATCGACAGGAAATGCAGCCCGTCATTCCCTTTCAGGTCGCGGAACAGCCGGGTCGGCTTGCCGGCGACATAGGCCATCGCCGCGATCTCTCCCCGGCGCAGCTTCTCCAGCGCCAGGGCCTGGTCGTCCGCCTGCGGCTCCACCTTGATGCCCAGCATGTCGAAGACCAGCGAGGCCGTCATGCTGGTCCCGCTTCCCTGCACGTCGACATTGACCTTGCGGCCGGCCAGATCCTCGATCCGCGTCACGCCGGGGCCGGCGAGGATGTGCATTTCCTCGTTGTAGAGCTTGGCGATGTATTTGACCCGCCGGTCGAGATTGGGCAGAAGCCTTTCGCGCTTGGCATAGGCGAGAACGTCCGACTGCACGATGCCGACGTCGATCCCCTTCAGCAGCACGATGTCCTTCAGGTTCTGCACCGACCCCTTGCCCAGCATCGGCAGGACGCGCAGCGTGTCGCCGTCGTCCAGCACCGACGCCAGATCGGCGGCGATGCGCACATAGGTCCCCTCGACCCCGCCCGACACGATGCCGACGGTCCCGCTGTTGGCGTTGACGCCGCGCGCATCGGCGGCCGACGCCGAGCCGGCCCCCGCCATCGCGCCGCCGGCGATGCATGCCCCCAACACAAGCATGCGGCCCGAACGAAGAATACGGAAGAACGCTGCCTTCATGATGCTCCCCCCTCGATGGCTCCGCCTGCGCCCGGCTATCTGGACTTACCGGCGAGCCAGTCGGTCAGTTTCTTCAGGTTCTGTTCGGCGTCGCCGCTGCCGGCGGCGACCGCCCGCCGGTACCAGGAGGCCGCCTGCTCCGGATCGGGCGGAAGCCCGCGGACATGCAGCCGCTCATGGACCAGCGGATCGTGGGTCCGGCCGAGCGCGAAGGCCGCCTTCGCATTGCCTGTCGCGGCCAGCATCTCGTAATAGAGCCGCGCCCCCGCCAGATCGCCCTGGGCGAACAGATCGTCGCCCCGCTTCATCAGCGCTGCCTCGGGCACGCCCGACGGCAGCTTGGGCGGACGTGGGGCGGCCACCGCCGGCGCGGCCGGAAGGGCGGCGATGGTGACCGGCGGCTCCGGCGCGGGCGGCGCGGCGACAGCCTCCGGAACAGCCGCCTGCACGGTCACCTCGGGGGCGGCGTCAATCTCCCGATCCGGCGATTCGACAGGTGCCGGAGCGGGCACCGGATCCGGTGCGGCCTCGCTCGCAACGGCTTCGCTTTGCGGCGAGTCCTGCGGCGACGGTGACGCGGCGCTTCCCGATCCCACCGGCCCCGCATCCGGCCCGGTCGCCGCCATGGCCTGCTCCACGGTCTGGGAGGAGCCTCCTTGCGCCGGCGGCGGTGTGTCCGGCACCGGCGGTTCGGCGGCGGCGACCGTTTCGGAGATCGGGATCGCCAGATTGACCGCCTGTCTGGCGACCACGCCGCCGCCATGGTCGGTCACCGCCGTGATGTGCAGCATCACCGGATCGGAGCTTTCCGGCGGCAAGGTCAGGGTCAGGTCGCGCAGCCCTTCCAATTGCACCTTCCACGCACCGTCCGCGCCCCTCTCTCCGTTCGAAAGTCTGGCCTTCGTCGGCAGATTGTCGATCAGCACATAGGTGAGCGCTTCATGCTGCGGGTTCGGCTGGCCATAGGGGGCGGTGACGGCGATGGACAGCAGGATCGGCTGCCCCGCCCCGTTGCCGGAAGCCTGGGCGGCGACGAACGGCATCAGCCGCCAGTCGGTCTCCGCTCCGTCGCCTTTTGCCCCGGCCCCTTTGGCCTCGTCCCGTTTGGGGATCACCATCGTGCGCGTGGCGACGGCATCCGCCGGCGGCGCGGTGGCTGGCAGGGCGTTGGCCGGCGGCTTCTCGCGCACGACGAGCCAGGAATCCAGTGTGCTGTCCGCCCCGCCATCCTCCCTGCCACTTTCCCCGGCATTTTCCCCCTGCGCCATTCCGGCAGGCTGCATTCCCGCCCGCCAGGAGACGCCGTCCAGTTGCACCGGCAGCGCCAGGACCGTCAGCACGGCCAGACAGGGACGTAAAGAGCCCGGACTTTGCGGTCTGGCGTCATCACCATGCTGAAACCGCCGCAGCAGATCGGCACGATGCAGGAAAGGGCGCAGAAAGCCGGACTGCGTCTCGCGCATGGCGGCATCCTCCCAGACAAAATCCCTCAAGACCAGCCTTGCAGCCAGCCCGAATTTCGGGACTTTTGAAAGATATGCGACGATGATTTACGCCGTCAGTTGTTTCGAATTCTTTGTTATCTTACCGACCGCTTTAGGGTCGTTTTATTTTAAGATGTAGCGGGGGAAAAACAACCATCCCGTAGAGGGCATTTCCCGTTTTACGGCAAAGGGTGGATTACTTCTTTAGATATGAATCCGAAGCCGATCGGGCGACAACCATGCCGGCCGGTCGGGCTTCAATCCGAAATGGGGAGGATCACCCCTCGCCCTGGGCGCCCAGCAGGTTGCCGCGGCGGCGGCGGATCTCGACGCTCTGGCCGGGGGTGATGGGCAGGAACTCCCGCGGGCGTTCTTCGCTACCGGCCAGGGCGCGGTAGGTGGCGGCGTTCGCCTCCTGCACGTCGTTGCCGCGGCGCACCTGATCCAGGAACTTCTTGCTCGGCATCATGATGTATTCGATGTCGTTGATGCGGCGGCCATCCTTCGACACCGTCTTCTCGACATGGTCGAGGATTCCCTCCTCCACCAGCGAATCCACGGCCGAAGTCACGGTGCGCAGTGTGTCGCGCCGCCGGCTCCACTCGTTCATGCCGCTGTTGTTGATGATGTCGTCGGCCGACAGGATCATCGGCGGCACGCCGTCGGGCATCCGCGTCAGGTCGAGGTCGCCATACTCGATGGACAGCCGGTTGTAGAGCCAGCGCGCCACCGGGCTCTTCAGCCGCATGATCCACTGGTAGGAGATCGGCTTGAATTCCAGGTTCCGGATGGCCGAGGCGACCAGCGCGTTGAACTCCAGATAGGTGTCGTTCTCGTCATCCTCGCCGCCCTCGCCGGTGCGCGGCCGGATGTAGAGGGTGGGGAAGACAGAGGATTCCAGGACGGGCCGCGCCGACTTGCGGCCGTTCTCCGGCATCTTGCTGATGATCATGCGGGTACGGGCCAGGATCTCCAGCGCCTCGCGGATCTCCGCCGTGTCCATCGTCCGGTTGACCGCCCGCAGTTCGCGCCGGATCTCGTACAGCGAGAAATGCACGCGCACCCGGTCCTGCTTGTCGCCCATCAGCGACAGGCGCGAGCGGTCCATGGCGAGGCGGCGGACCACCTGTTCGACGATCTGCTCGCGCTCCGACGGGAACACTTCATACTCGACCATGCGCTTGTCGGCCGGATCCTCGCCGGGTCCGGGCTTGGCCGGGCGGTAGATGCGGGCGGGCTGCAAGGTCAGCGAGAACAGGGCGTCCTTAAAGGGGAACTCCTTGTGCACCGACTGGACGAACGCATTGGCGGCCGGCAGCTCCGGCTCGGTCCCGCGGCCCTTCGACACGAACACGAATCGCGGCGCCGTGTCGTAAAGCGCGATCATATGGGACTGACTGCGGTCCTCCATCTCGAACAGAGTCAGCTGGACCGCGTTCGCCTTGCTCATGGCTCATCCCTCCTCGCCAACCGCCACGATAGGGGCTGGTGTCGGATCGACGCAACCGACGGCAAGGAGTCACCACCAAGCGCTGTGTCCCGTTTGGCCGCGCTTGTGTAGGAATTGCCCGCACCTGTGTCCCGAATGCCCGCGCTTCGCCCGGATCGTCGCCGCCCGACGGTCCCGGAACCACCCCGATCGTCCCGAATCGGGAGCGGAACGGCGAAGCGCGAGCATTTGGGACAGAGACTCGGGCGCCCCCATTCCCCCGCCAGCACGACGAAACGCGGGCAAATGGGACAGACCGGAATGCAGCGGACTCCAAACCGCGAGCATTCAGGACACAAGCCCAACCGTATAAGCTGTGGCAGCCGGCGCAAACGCGGGCAAATGGGACCGAATCTCTTCTCTCCCCCGCGAGCCCACGCGACTATCCGCCCGCCCAACCGCGAGCAAGCGGGACAACCCGCCCCCACCAAACGCGGGCAAACGGGATCGAATCCGATTCGCAAGCCTGCCGCGGCCAAATGGGACCGCTCCGCGACCAAAGGTGACACAGGCGCGGGCTGATGGGACACAGCTGCGGGCGAAGGGGACACACCGGACTCGGTCCCATTTGCCCGCGATTCGACGCCCGCGCCGACCGGCGGAATCCTTCCCGCAAGTTCACCGGCCGTCCAGTTGGACCATTCCCCCTGGCCGCCAGCCGGTTCCATGCTTTGCGGAGTTTCCCATGTCGCACCCGACACCACACCCGACAGACGGCCACCCCCTCGACACCCGGCGCTGGGGACGGATTCCGGCATGGTGGCTCGACCACCCCGGCTTGGACGCCGATGGGTTCGCCGTGCTGGCGGCGTTGGCCACCTTCGCCGACGACGGCGGCCTGTGCTGGCCGTCGCAGTCGACGCTCGCCAGCAAGCTGAAGCGCTCCCGCCCCACCATCAACCGCATCATCCAAGGTTTGAGCGACCTAGGGCTGGTCGGCATCGAGCATCGCCGCGGCCGTGACGGCGCCCGGCTGTCCTGCCTCTACCGCCTGCGCTTCACCCCGGCAGACACGGAATCGGCGGACGTCGCCGCCGCGCCCCGCCCTGTTCCGGCGGCCGACAGGGATGACTCGGCGACAAACACCCCCTGTCCGCCGGCGAGTCAGGAACAGGTCCATTCCAAACAGATTCCGGACTCGCTCGCTTCGGGCGAGCCCACGGACACACGAGAGCGGGCACAGCAGGTTCCGGAAGACTGGATGCCGACCGCCGCCGACCTCGCCTGGGCCAAGGCCCGCCATGCCGACATCGACCTCGGCCGCCATGTCGAAGGCTTCATCCTGCGCTGCCGCGCCCATGGCTACCGCTACCGCGACGTCTCCTCGGCCTGGAGAGCCTGGCTGTCGCAGGACGCCGCCGTCGGCAAGGCACCGGTGTCCCGCGACCGTTCGCCGATAACCGCGTCCAGCCGTCCGCCCGCTACCGCCACCGCCGCCGAACAGCGTCTCAACGCCTGGAGCGCCGCCGCCGCCGAACTGCGCCAGCGCTCCACCCCCTCCTGGTCATGAAGGGAAAGCCGATGACTGCAAGATCCGGACAGGCCCGCCCCGGCAGCGCCACCATCACCGCCCTGCTACGCACCCACAGTCCCGCCTCGCCGGCCGCCGCCTTCGACCCCACGCTGCCCGCTCCCCAGCGCCGGATCCGGCTGACCGCCGCGCTACCGCCGCCGCTTCAGGAGCTTCTGGCCCAGGGTCGTACCGACCGCCGCCCGCGTTTCGGCGAGGACGGCTTCGACGGCATGATCGAGCAATGGTCTCCCCCCGCCGGCGTCACCACCGCGCAGGCCGCGCTCGCCCGCCAAGCCCTGGAGGAACTGTCCGCCACCGTGCTGGCCCCGGCCGACAGCGACCATCTGCTCGGCCGCGTGCTGACCCTGCTCAGCCATTTCCCGGCCAAGGGATTGTCGCCGGAGGTGGAGCGGATGATGGCGCTCGACTGGGCCGACGATCTCGGCGAATACCCGGCCTGGGTGATCGACGCCGCCGCCCGCAGCTGGCGCCGCAGCCGCAAATGGCGCCCCTCCATCGCCGAGATGCGCGCCCTGTGCGAGGAGATCTGCGCCCCTGAACGCGCCCTGGCCGACCGGCTGCAGGCGCTCGCCGACGCCGCCCCGCGCGAGGCGGCCGTCCCGGATCCGCGGTCCTTGGCGACGGGAGCGCTGCGCCGCATGGGATGAGTCCGTTCAGGACTGGCTTGCGGTGGAAGCTCCGGATCCGCGGTCCATATTAAGCGGCCCGCCCGCTTCATCATGCCGTCCGATGCCCGACAGTTCCGCCCTGCCGCCCCCGTCCGCCGCCCGTTTCGGCTGGTGCTGCCAGTTTGTCCCGCCCGATGGCGACGCCGCCCTTGCCAAGCGCATGAATCCCGGCACCGTCACCATCGCGACGCTGAGCAAGCTGAGCCCCGCCCGCGCCGAGGAAAAGCTGACGGAGGTGCTGCGCCGCAACCTCCAGGCCCTGCACCTGCAGCTGGACGAGGTCGCCCGGCATCCGGCCTACCGCCGCCTGCTGCGCGTCAACAGCGGGCTGCTGCCGGCCTACACGCACGAGATCGGACGGCCGCTCTACCGCCAGCCCGGCGTCCAGGCCCTGGTGCAAAGCGGGCTGGAGCATGCCGGCCGCAAGGCGATCGAGGCGGACATCCGCATCGGGCTGCACCCGGACCAGTATTGCGTGCTGAACAGCGCCAACCCCGCCACCCTCGCCAATTCGGTGGCGGAGCTGGAATACCATGCCGACATCCTGCGGATGATGGGGCTGGCCGGCGGCTGGCACCCGCGGGGCTCGCACGTCAACATCCATGGCGGCGGGCGCGGGGTGCGGCCGGTCGCCCACATCAGCGTGTCGCGCGAAGATCTGCTGGCGGACTGGCCGGCCGACAGCCTGCCGGACTATGCCGCGCTGGCGGCGCGCGGGCTGACGACCA
>NZ_CAMLJP010000058.1 GCF_946480385.1 uncultured Azospirillum sp. | reverse complement strand
CAGACTGCCGTCACAATGATCTCGGCGGGACAGTGCTAGCCGGCGTAGCGGGGATGCCCTCTCTGACGTTGGCGGCTTCGTCGCAAGGTCTCGCAACGTCCGAGCAATCCTTCACCGACGTGGGCGCAACCTTCTCGGGACGTCGAGACTCTCCCTTCCGATCACGCAGTCGCAATTTTCCTGCCCCTGCCCCTGCCCCTGCCCGCAGCTGCAAATGTACGCACCTCATCAGAAAGAAAGTGTTGCTAATTGCAACACCTCCCCCAACGGCCCTCGGATGGGCGCGGCAGAGCCCCGCCTGATGGTTCTTACGCAAAATCCTCTTTCCGAGGACAAACCGGTGTTGCGCCGATGTCGCAGGCGTGGGTAGTCGATAACCCAGTAATCTCAGGCTTCTTGACGAAAGTAGCCGCTACCTGTATCGGAGAGGCTGATGCCACTTTTGAACGGAGGGCGGCTTGCTGGGAGACGACGTCAAGGCGTTCCGCGAAAGGCTCGGATTGAGCCAGCCGGAATTCGCAGCATGGCTCAACGAGCGCCTGAACCGCCGGTACGACAAGCAGAAGGTCAGCGGTTGGGAGCGCGGCTCCGAAAAGGCGCCACAGGTCGTCGTTGATCTGCTGCATCGGGAAATCGTGAGCGTCGGCGTCAGCGTTAAACACGGCCCCGCTCTCGTCAATTCGGTGAGCAACGGCAAAGGGGGCGTCGGCAAGACGACGACCAGCGTGAACCTGGCGACGATGCTGGCGCAGGACGGCCACAAGGTCCTCCTGGTGGACGCCGATCCGCAGGCCAGCGCCACCATTCACCTCGGGCTCAACGCCATTGACCTGCACCGCAAGGGCCGGACGCTCGATGTCGTCCTTCGCAGGGAGGCGACCTTGTCCGACATCGTCCTCACGGTCGAAGACACAGGACTCGATATTGCGCCGTCAAGCATCCGCCTCGCCAAGGTCGAGGCGGAGTTGCAAGGGCAGGCCACCGGCATTTTCACCTTACGCAAGGCATTGGCGCCGCTGCGCGAAGTTTACGACTTCGTGATCATCGACACCCCGCCGCACTTGGCGCAGATGACCATGAACTCGCTGACGGCGTCCGACACCGTGCTCATTCCCTGTCAGACCGAATTGATGTCGGTCCTTGGCATCGAGTACATCCTGGAGACCATCGGCGAAATCCGTGACACCGTACAGTCGTCGCTGGCGGTGCTCGGCATCCTGCCGACCATGTACTCCCAACGCCTGACCCAGGATCGGGAGTCGTTGCTGGAATTGCAGAAGGCATATTCGGACGTCGCACGGATCTTTGATCCGCTCCCGCGCGCCACCGTCTACAGCCAAGCATTCGCAGCCGGCCAAGCGGCCGTCAGTGCGGTTTCCAATGCCGCCGGGGCAGAGGTCATTCGTGCCGTCGCCAATGCCCTTATCGCCGAACGCCGGAAGCGTTTTGGCTTCCGGATGGAGATGACCAATGTCGCGTAAACTCGGCCGCGCCAACAACAGCATGATCAGCGCGCTGCGCGAAGGGCGTGAGGCAAAGCCAGCCGGCGAAACCGCCCTGCCCGTTTCCTTCGTGGTGCGCAACGCCCGCACGGCGCAGGTTGAGGTGGAGTCGATCAGCGCCAACCCGGCACAGCCTCGCAAGGACTTCGACCCGGCCGAGGCCAAGGCTCTGCAAGATTCCATCGCGCGGTATGGCCTGCTCGAACCCATTGGTGTGTTGCCCCTGCCCAACGGGTTGTACCAACTTGCTTACGGCGAGCGGCGCCTGCGCGCGATCCGTGCTCTCGGGCAACCGACAATCACCGCCGTGGTGCTCGACGCCGACACGCCGACGGACGAGATCGCCCTCGTCGAGAACCTGCTGCGCAGCGACCTCAGCCCCTTCGAGGTAGCCGACGGCTTCGCCCAGATCATGGCCTCGCGGGGCTGGTCGCAGGGAGACATCAGCAAGCACCTGGGGGTTGCCAAGTCGGAGGTCTCCCGAACACTCAAGCTCCTCGCCCTTCCTGCCCGGGTCCGCGATGAATACCCGCAGGCGCGCGTCCCGATGCGCACACTGCGCAGCATCGCGGCTCTTGACGACGAGACCGCCCAGGTCGCCGCCTGGGAAGCGGCAAAGCGCGTCTACGTCGGCAGTCTGACCGGGTCCGATGTCGACGACGACGGCAAGCCGCCGAAGACCAGGATGCGGCGCCCGACCGAGGAGCCGGAGGAGGTGATGCGCTCGGCCCTGCCCCGGCGGATCGCGCGCAGCGTCCTGACGACCCGCGATGCCCTGCTCTCTCTGCACGCCGGACCGATCGGCAAACCGCTCGCCGACACCGACCGCGCGATGCTCCAGCAAATGCGCGACACCATCAATGCGCTGCTCGCCGGCGATCGGGTAGACTGAGAAAACGGCGGGCGCCGGTGTTGCTATTTGCAACGCCGCATCGTGCCCGGCGATGGTTGGGCGCAGGCTATGGGGCGTTGCTGTTTGCAACATCTCGGCGGGGTGGGGCGGCCAGGCGGCTACCGCGTGAACCAGGCCAGATTGCAGTGGCGCCCGCGCCAACCTGCCCGTCGACACCACGGCGCCCAGCCCCCTCGCCCGTTCCACGCTGGCCATTGTCCAGCGCCAGCGATGCCTCCTGACGCGGCGCGTCCCCTCCGCGATTCTACGCACGCTCACGATGCCGGTGGCATCGCTCTGCCCTCACCCGCTCACCGGCAACGTTGCCGCGACCCGGTATTCCAGCGCCAGTGCGACACGCCGGGTGGACCTCCTCTGTTGACGAGATCGCCGCAGGCAGCGGCTCGGCTCCGTTCGAACGTGCTGCTGGAGCAGTGCCGAGCCGAGCAGGCAGGGGGCGCGCCAGCTCGGCAGCACCGTCCATCGCCAAAGCCGGTTACCGGCATTTCCGTCGTTGCCATCGGCGCAGGCGCGACTCCGGTCCCGGCCGGCTGGACCTGGTTACAATTTTTGATGGTGGCGTCATCCTCCCGGAGCGGACCGAGGAATGAGCCGTGCAACGCGCCCGCTGCACGGCCTTTGCCCCACCTTGGTTCCGGAGGGTGGCGCGCAGGGACGGTTGAGGAGACCCGACGGGCACCGCGCAATGGCGCGGAGCGTCCTTGACGGCCTTGGGCGCGGTGCGGAACTTGCCGTCGGGCGGGGCGGGGTGGTCGGAAGGGGAACCGGCTTGCGAGGTCCACGAGGTGCGCTGCGGCCTTGTGTTCCGTGGGCGAAACGTCCGTACCATGTTGCAGGCATCCGCATCACCGACCAGGCTCCGGGACCGCGGTCCCCATCTGGAAATCGGTACGACGACCACGTCATGTCGTGGGCTGTCGGCACCTCGGCCCCGCCAGGACGGCAAAGCGGTGACAATTTATCCGCCGTCTTCTTGAGCGTTCCGCCACAGCAGAGTCGGGCCGGACAAGAGCGCCCTCAGACACTTGCGGGAGAAGCTCGTGGCTAACCGGACCGGAATTATCGACCGGATGAGGTCGTGCAGTGTCCGGGCTTTTAGCCGGGGCAGGAGATCGTTGTCATCGGGGTCCAGCTTTTTCGAGGACCGCCAGTCGATATCCGGCACAAGCCCGGCGTTGCGCCAGCCGGGCAGGGCGCGTCGCGACGGCCGCGACGATTGGCTTACTGGCTTACTCATTCCTACGCCAAGGCTCGGGACACGATCTGCGCCATCAAGCAAAATGCTTGAGTTTGGGACAAACAGGCGGGACCTGCGGGTTGCGACGACACAACAGCGGTGTCATCGGAGCGTTACGGCATCGTTGCAACGATGTCGGCCACGACACCGCTCCTACGCAACAGCCTTCCACGGCGGGAAGAGGAGGGGGACCGCACATCAAGGGCACAAGGAGTACCGGCTGGATCGCTCGACATCCTGCTGGCAACCCGGCGACCGGCTCAGGCAGAATGATCAGAAGATCCTGATGTGCGGAGGCTCCAAGCCGGCCGACATAAGGCTGGCGGGTGTTCCGCCAACGGCAAGGCTCATCCCCGACGAATCTGGCCGAAGCGGGAAACGTAAGCCATGAATCCGGAACAAGCTCGCCGTCGCCAACAATCCGCGACCAAGCGGCGCCCGCGGTTCACCCGTTCCCGTCCAGCAGCGGCAGGGCCTTTTGCGCCTCGGCCAGCCTCGACGCCCGTGCCCTGCGCGTTTCGAGCGCCTGCGTTCGGGTGAGTGTCACAAATGCCGACGGGTGCTCGTGACCGGTAAGGCTCTTCGCGACGGTAGCGTTGATCTCGACCTCCTGCTCGGCCCGCCGCACCTGAGCGAGGAAGCGCTGCGAGGGACGCAGCACGTAGTCGATACCATCGATGCGCTTGCCGGTTTTGGCGTGAAGCAGATCACGCCCGTCGAGGATGCCCTCGTCGACCAGGGCATCCACCGCGCCCGTGACCACCCGCAGCGTATCACGCCGACGGCTGTACTCCGTCATACCGGAATTCTTGATGATCTCGTCGGCGGAGATGGTCATCGTTCGAACGGAGTTGGTGTCATCCGGCCGCTCAAATTCGACCGACATGCGGTTGTAGAGCCAACGCGACACCGGGTTCTTCAACTTCATCAGCCATTCGTAACTAACGGGCCTGAACTCCAGGCCGCGGATGGCGGCGGCCACCAACGGGTTGAATTGCACATAGGTCTGGTCGCTGCCACCCTCTTCGTCTTGGACGCCGTCCGGTCGCCGGACCGCAAGCACGGGGAAGGCCGTGGAGTCCAGGAGATTGTTGCC
Source organism: uncultured Azospirillum sp. (assembly GCF_946480385.1). Next base: position 32,822 of record NZ_CAMLJP010000058.1, on the reverse strand, counting down.
GCGCTTGCGTTCGGATACCGACGCCTTGCTGATGATGATCCGGGCGCGCGCCAGGATCGTCAAAGCCTCACGGATTTCAGAGTAATTCAAGGCGTGGTTGGTATCACGCAATTCGCGGCCGATGTCGTACAAGCTGAAATCGAGCCGCACCTGATCGTGATTCTCGCCGGCAAGCGACAGACGCGACGGGTCCATGGCCAAGCGCCGGACGACCTGCTCAACGATCTGCTCGCGCTCCGCCGGGAAAACCTCGACCTCGATGATGTTGCGCGCCTGCTCCGGCGTCGGCGCCGGAACGAAACGGCCACGACCGTCGCCGGTCCGCTCGTAGGCCATCCGCGCCGGCTGCAAAGACAGATAGAAGGTTTGTCCGCGAAAACTGAATTCGCGGTACACGGTCTTGACGCTGTCCTTCGCATCTTCGCGCTGCTGGGCGAAGATGAAGCGCGGCGCCAGATCGTAAAGCGCGATCAGGTGGCTCTGCTTTCGGTCCTCCATTTCGAACAGGACCAACTGTGCTGCGCTCGTCGCCACCTTGCTCATCCTCGCCCCTTCCCGACTTGGCAAGCATAGGGCTTCAAACGGCGTCCGCCAACGTAGGGGATTCTGGCGCGCACCTAGGGGAAATCGTCGCGTTATGTGGATCTTCGTGCTGTTTCAATGTCTTCACAGAAAGGCATCCCGAACGGAGTCCCGCCTCCGGGGGACCCGGCCTGCACCGATGCGGTATCTTGCCGGTCCTGGCAGCCCCCAACCACCCGGACAGCAGCGTGGACGCACGCCATTGCGCGGCGGTTCGACCAAGCGACTCGGGGGACCACCTAGGGGAATTGGCCGCGATTCCGGATATACGGAACCATCCAGCGGCTTCGCTCCTAGGGGAATCCGCCGCGTTTCGAGGTCCACAGCCCGTCCACGGCTTGCGCACCGCATTCCGCACCTAGGGGAATTGGTCGCGTTTCGCGCCGGTGACCGAGGCGATCCGGCTGTCGGTCCCGTACCTGAGGGAAACACGCGCGGTGCCCGCAGGGTGCCGTTCCTGCCAGTCCTCAGCGACGATCTGGTTTTCACCCCGCGAAAGCCGACGCGATGGACGCCACCCGCACGGTGGCGCCCGCCGCAGACCGGCCTCCGGACCTAGGGGAAACTGCCGCGTTTCGCAGATGAACGCCGCGCCGCAACGCGCCAGCATGGACGACCTAGGGGAAACCAACGCGATTTGCGTGCGAAAACGCCGGCTGGAGCTGCACGCCCGAATGTCCCAGGGGAAAGCGCCGCGCAGGCGCGGTGATGCCGCTTGAAAATACCGGATGACCAACAGCGGGGAATCGCGGCGCTTTCCCCTAGGTGCGCGGCCGCCTCCCCTTGGATCCGATTCGCACGGAACCCGCGGCGCTTTCCCCTAGGTCGGCGACCTTCTCCCCTAGGGGCGCGGCGGAATCCCACCGGTGCGCGAGCAAATCCACCGCAGGGGAATCGGGCGCGGGCCTAGGGGAAACCGGCGCGGTTTGGAGCGACTCCGGCGGACACGGAATCCTGGTGCACGCAAGCGCCGAGGAGACCTGCGATGACGAATACCGAACACCAAAAATCCGAGAACGGACGATGGGGGCGCATTCCCGCTTGGTGGCTCGATCACCCCGACCTCGACGCCGACGGCTTCGCCGTTCTCAGCGCCCTCTCCACCTACGCCGACGAACACGGCGTCTGCTGGCCGTCGCAAAGCACCTTGGCGAGCAAGTTGAAGCGGTCACGCCCAACAATCAACCGCATCCTCCAGCGCCTCAGCGACCTGGGCTTGGTCTCCATCGAAAGACGCAGCAGCCGCGACGGCGCGCGCCTGTCATGCCGTTACCGGCTGCGGCTGGTCGTCGGCCCCACTGTCAAAGCCGCTGTCCAGGACGTGGACATGGATGACTCGCTCGTGAACGCCCCCTGTTCGCCAGCGAGTCACGAACAACTCCAACCCGAACATCCGGACTCGCTCGCCGGGCGCGGACGCAAGCCGGTCTGTGCTGTCGCGGAAAGGGCGGCTCCGCCCGCCGACGTGCCGGCGGACTGGATGCCTTCGGCCGACGACCTGCTGTGGGCGCGTACCAACTTCGGTACGATCGACCTTGGCCGGCACATCGAGGGGTTCCTACTAAGGTGCCGCGCTCATGGCTACCGCTACCGCGATATCGGTGCGGCCTGGCGCGCCTGGCTGCTGCAAGACGTAACCGCAGGGAGGGCGCCGTCGGTCCAGACGGCGTCCCGGCCCGGCCTGAACGGCGTGCCGGGCGGCGCCTCTGTCCCAGTGCCGGCCCGCCCGCGCACCGCGGAGACCGAGCAGACGCGGTTTGCCGTGTGGGCCGGCGTTGCACAATCGTTACGCGCCGCCCAGTCGCGTGCGCCGGAGCCAGCGTTCGATCCCGCTTCCTGGCAGCAGCTGTGAGACCTGAGGAGCACGCCGACCATGACCAGCACCGCCCACCGCGCCGCGCCGCCCAGCGCGGCAGTCGTCCCGCTCCGTGCCGGGCTCCCAGCCGGATACGACCCCGGCCGGCCTGCAACCGAGCGGCGTGAAGCGCTGCTGTCCGCTCTGCCGCCGACGCTCCGCCCGCTTGTACAGGATCGGTCGCTCGGCGGCTCCCGGTTCGCCTCCGACGGGTCCTATCTAGGGCCGACGACGTTGTGGACGCCGCCGGCAGCCGTGGAGACCCGGACGGCCCAGGCTGCCGCGACAATCGCTGCGGACATCGAGCGCACCATCCTGGCCCCGTGCGATCCGGCGCATCTGCTGGCGCGCGTGTACAGCGTCTTTGCCCATTGCGCTCCCAAGGCGCCGCTGCCACCAGAAGTCGAAGCCCTTGTCGCAGCAGACTGGGCTGAGGATCTGGGCGAGTTTCCATCCTGGGTTATCGATGCCGCCGCCCGCCAGTGGCGGCGCAGCAGTCGCTTCCGGCCGTCCATCGCCGAGATGCGCGCTTTGTGCGAGGACCTCTGCCGGCCGGAACGCAGACTGGTCGAACGCCTGATGACCATCGCCCAGCATGTCGGCGCGAAGGCTCAGTCCAGTCCCCTCGTCGCCGTTCTGGGAAACGCGGTGCAGCGCATGCCTTGAGCAGGAAGCGGCCGACACGGAAGGTCAAGCGGCAATGCGTCTTCACAGGTGGTGGTGGTCCGCCGGCGAACCGGTAGCCGCGGAGGAGCGAGGCCATAACAGGCCCGTGCCGGACGGTGGTGAGCGGCCGTTCAGGCAGGACGACCAAATCAGGTGCGGTTCAGTCCGAAGACTGGTCGGCGCTGTGCTTTTGGAGCAAAGCGATGACCGGCAGCGTCAGAACCCTTACCTGACACTCGAAACCATGAGCGGCATCGCACCGGCCAGCGAACACGCCATCACCGCTCTACATGCCCAACCGTTGGGCGGTCATCGCAGGAAACGCCTACGTCGAACTGTTCCGGAACATCCCCCTGCTGGTGCAGATGTTCCTTTGGTACTTCGTGCTGCCCGAACTGCTGCCCCGCTCGGCGGGCGACTGGATCAAGGGCGTGGCGCCACCCTGGGGACCGTTTGTCACGGCGTCGGTCGCGCTCGGGCTGTTCACCTCGGCCCGCATTGCCGAACAGGTCAGGTCGGGGATTGAAGCCCTTTCCCGCGGCCAACACAACGCAGGCCTGGCAATCGGCCTGACTCTGCCCCAGGCCTACCGCTACGTCCTGCTGCCGATGGCCTTCCGGCTGATCCTGCCGCCGCTGACCAGCGAGTTCATGACGATTTTCAAGAACTCCTCGGTCGCGCTCACCATCGGTTTGCTGGAGCTGACCGCACAGGCCAGACAGATGAACGAGTTCACCTTCCGCACCTATGAAGCCTTCGGTGCGGCAACGGTTCTCTATCTTGTCACCGCCCTGCTGGTGAACCGCGGCATGGTGTGGGTCGAGCGGCGCGCGCAGGTTCCTGGCCTGATCGGACAGGGAGGGCATTGACATGGAAGGCTTCGATCTTTCCGTCATCATGCGGGTGCTCCCCTTCCTGCTGGACGGCCTGCTCTACACCGTGAAGATTTCGCTGGTCGCGATGGCGGGCGGCATCCTGTTCGGCACGCTGCTCGCCCTGATGCGGCTGTCGTCGCACCGCCTGCCGGCGCTGCTGGCCGCCGGCTATGTCAACCTGATGCGGTCGGTTCCGCTGATCCTGGTGATCTTCTGGTTCTTCTTTCTGGTGCCGGAACTGCTCGCCTGGATGCGGGCTCTGTCCGATCCGGTGCCGGTCGGGGCGGAAAAGACCGCCTACATCACCTTCACCTTGTTCGAGGCGGCCTATTACTGCGAGGTCATCCGCGCCGGTATCCAGTCGGTGCCGAAGGGTCAGGTGGCCGCCGCCAAGGCGATTGGCCTGACGTACCGCCAAGCCATGACATACGTGATCCTGCCGCAAGCCTTCCGCGCCATGATCCCGGTCCTGCTGACCCAGACGATCATCCTGTTCCAAGACACCTCGCTGCTCTACGTGATCTCGGCGACCGATTTCCTGGGAGCGGCATCGAAAATCGCCCAGCGCGACGGCCGGCTGGTGGAAATGTATCTGTTCGCCGCCGCCGTCTATTTCGCCCTCTGCTTCGCCCTGTCGAAGCTTGTCGCCCATCTCCGGCGCCGGTCGGGCAGCCAACCCGCTCGCGCCTGAACCTGACGGATCGGCCATGATCGCCATCGACTCGCTGTCCAAGCATTACGGTTCCTTCCAGGTGCTGACCGACTGCACCACCACCGTCCGCAAGGGCGAGGTCGTCGTCGTCTGCGGCCCCTCCGGGTCCGGCAAATCGACCCTCATCAAATGTGTCAACAGGCTGGAGCCTTTCCAGTCCGGGACCATCACCGTCGACGGGGTGTCGGTGGGGCACCCGAAAACGAACCTGCCGAAGCTGCGCGCCCGGGTCGGTATGGTGTTCCAGCATTTCGAGCTGTTCCCTCACATGACCATCACCGAAAACCTGATCCTGGGCCCGGTCAGGGTGCTGGGACGCCGCCGCGACGAGGCGATCGAAAAGGGTTTCCGATTGCTCGACCGCGTCGGGCTGATGGCCCAGGCCGACAAGCATCCCGGCCAGTTGTCCGGCGGCCAGCAGCAGCGCGTCGCCATCGCCCGGGCCCTTGCGATGGACCCGATCTGCCTGCTGTTCGACGAGCCGACGTCCGCCCTCGACCCGGAAATGGTCAACGAGGTTCTCGACGTGATGGTCGAGCTTGCCGAGGGCGGCATGACCATGATGTGCGTGACCCATGAGATGGGTTTCGCCCGCAAGGTCGCTGACCGCGTCATCTTCATGGACCGCGGCCGCATCGTCGAGGATGTGCCCAAGGACAGCTTCTTCGGGGCCCCCCACTCCGAACGCGCTCAGCAGTTCCTGTCCAAGATCCTTTCGCATTGATCCTTCCATACCGACACGCCGCCACCTTCCGCAAGGCGGCCAACCGGACGTCTCCATGACATACGAAACCATTCTCTACGCCGTCGCCGACGGCGTCGCCGAGATCCGCTTGAACCGGCCGCAGCGCTCGAATGCTGTCGTCAAGCAGCTCTATGACGATTTAAATCATGCGCTCGACGCCGCCGAAGCCGACAGGAGCATTCGCGTCGTCCTGCTGACCGGCGAAGGCCGTGCCTTTTGCAAGCGCCTGCTGCAATTGTCCAAGCCGGTGGTGGCGGCGGTAAACGGCTTTGCGCTGGGTGCCGGGGCGGAGATGGCCATCGCCTCCGATTTCATCGTGATGGCGGAATCCGCCCGCATTGGTCTGCCGGAAATCGGCATCGGCACCTTCCTCGGCGGCGGCGTCACACTGCTTCTTCCGCGTTTGGTTGGGTTGGCCAAAGCCCGCGAATTGGTTTTCCTGGGCGAGCGGATCGACGGAGCCGAGGCGGTTCGCATCGGCCTCGCCGCCCGCTGTTTCCCGGACGACGGCTTCCTCGACCATGCCCGTGCATTCGCCCGGCAGTTGAGCACCAAGGCTCCGTTGTCGATGGCGCTCGCCAAGGAACAGCTCGCCATGGCGGCTGACCGCACCCTCGACGCCGCCCTGACCGCCGAGTTGGAAGGGATGATGTTCTGCTCCACCACCCGCGACTGGCAGGAGGGCGTCGACGCCTTCGCCGAGAAACGCGCTCCAATCTTCCGTGGAGAATGATCCCGTGACCATCACCCACACCATCAACGTGACCGCAGGCGGCCCTGCTCTCCGCGACTTCCTGCACCCGCGATCGATCGCCATCGTGGGCGCCTCCAAGGATCCGACCAAGCGCGGCTTCCGCGCCATCGAGAAGCTGCTGGCGGACGGCTTCCCGAAAGAGGCGATCTATCCAGTCAATCCGAAGGAAGCCGAGATCCTGGGACTTGCCTGCCTGCCCAGCCTGGAGGCCCTGACGGTGCCGGTCGACCTGGCGTTGATCTGCACGCCGGCCCGCAGCGTTCCCGGCTTGCTGGAACTCTGCGGGGCAAAGGGCATCAAGGGCGCCGTCGTCCTGGCCGGTGGCTTCGCCGAGGCCGGGGAGGAGGGACAGGCCCTGCAGGATGCGTTGGTTGCGGCGGCACGGGCAGGCGGCGTGCGCGTCGTCGGGCCCAACACGTCCGGCATCTTCAACACGCACGCCGCCTGCAACATCGCCGGCTTTGCCAATCTGGCGCGCGGTGGGGTCGGGCTGCTCTCCCAGTCCGGCAACATGGCGCTCGCCCTGGTGTCGGAGGCGGAGGTCAGCGGCGATGTCGGCTTCAGCACCTATGTCGGGATCGGGAATGAGGCGGAGATCCGCTTCCACGAATATCTCGCTCATCTCGGCGAGGATGACGGTACCAGGGTCGTCGTGATCTACATCGAGGGCCTGAAGGACGGGCGCGCCTTCCTCGACACGCTTGACCGTGTGAGCCGGCGCAAACCGGTGGTGATGTTCAAATCGGGCCGGACCAGCGCCGGCCGCCGTGCCGCCCAGTCGCATACCGGTGCCTTGGCCGGCGACTTCGCGGTCAGTGCCGGGGTGCTGCGCCAAATGGGCGCCGTCATCCCCCGCCGTACCGACGAGATCCTGCCCCTCGCCAAAGCGCTGTCAATCGCCCCACCGCCCGCAGGCCGCCGCATTGCCGTGCTGGCTGACGGGGGCGGGCATGCGACCATCGCCTCCGACCTGCTGACCGAACACGGTCTGGAGCTGGCGACGCTCAGCGCCGAGACACGGGCGGCACTCGCCGCCCTGTTGCCGCCGGCGGCGGCACTCGGCAACCCGGTGGACGTGGCTGGCGCGACCGACGCCGATCCGGCGGTGTTCGGTGGCTGCGTCGATGCCCTTTTGCGCGAGGCCGGGGTCGATGGGCTGCTGATCGCCGGGCTGTTCGGCGGCTATGGGCATCGCTTCTCGGCCAGCCTGGCCCCGGTGGAGACCGCCACCTCGCGGCGGATCGCACGGATGGCGAAAGCCACGGGCAAGCCGGTCCTGGTCTACAGCCTGTTCGGCGACCATGACCTCGACCCTCTGGTCGAGGCCGAAGCGGGCGGCATTCCGGTTTATTCCTCGCTGGAGATCGCGGTGCGCTGCATGCAGGCCCTGGCCGAGGTTGGGGAGAGCAGCTGTCGCCCGCCGCGCAATGCCCACGGTGCCGGCCGGAACGCCACGCTCGACGCGGTCATCAGCCGCTGCCGGACCGACAAGCGCGACGTGGTGCTGGAGCATGAGGCGCGCCAGGTCCTCGCCACCGCTGGGGTTGCGATGGCCCCCACCATTCTCGCCGCCACGGCCGACGCGGCGGGCGATGCCTTCCGGACGCTCGGGGGCGTCCCGGTGGCGATGAAGGTCGTTTCCCGCGATATCGTTCACAAATCCGAGGCTGGCGGCGTCCTTCTGAACCTGAGGGACGAGACGGCGGTGCGATCCGCCTTCCAGACGATCCGCGACAGCGCCGAGCGCTATCGCCCCGGTGCCGACCTCGCCGGCATTCTGGTGACACCGATGGCGGAACCCGGCGGGGTCGAGGTCATCATCGGCGTGGTGCGCGACCCGCAGTATGGCCCGGTGATGATGTTCGGCCTGGGCGGCGTGCTGGTGGAGGTGCTGAAGGACGTGGTGTTCCGCGCCCTGCCGCTGGATGTGTCCGACGCCCGCGAAATGCTCGACAGCATCGCCGCGCGTGCGGTGCTGGCCGGCGTCCGCGGTGCGCCGCCGGTAGACCGGGAAGCGCTGGTCAGCCTGATGCTGGCAGTGTCGGACCTCTGCGCCGCCCATCCGGAGATCGCCGAGCTGGATTTGAATCCGGTGCTTGCCCACCCGGACGGGCTGGCGGTGCTCGACGCTCGCATTCTTCTGACAGGAAACGCACCATGACCGCCGTCGCTCCCGAACTTGTGGATTCGACATTGGTCCTGGATGGCCGGGTCGCCATCCTGACCATGAACCGCGACGATGTCCGCAACGAGCTGACCGGCACCCGGCTGGCGGCGGAGATCGCGGCGGTCGCCGACTGGATCAACGCCACCGACGGCGTATCCGTGCTGGTGCTGACCGGGGACGGATCAGCCTTTTCGGCCGGTGGCAACGTCAAGCACATGGCAGCCCGCGTCGGCAGCTTCGGCGGCGATGTCGCCGCCGTGCAGGAGAAATACCGGCGCGGCATCCAGCGCATGGCTTTGGCGATGCACCGGTTGGAGGTTCCCGCCATCGCCGCGGTGAATGGCCCGGCCATCGGCGCCGGATTTGACCTCGCCTGCTTCTGCGATTTGCGTATCGTTTCGGAGAAGGCGTTGTTCGGTGAGACCTTCCTCAACCTCGGCATCATTCCCGGCGATGGCGGAGCGTGGATTTTGCAACGGCTGGTCGGCCACCAACGGGCGGCGGAGCTGACTTTCTCCGGCCGCGTCTTTGATGCCGCCCATGCCTTGGCGATCGGCATCGCGCTGGAGGTGGTTCCGTCCGAAGCCCTGCGGGCCCGCACCGCCGAGTTGGCCGCAGCGATCGCCGCCAAGCCGCCCCAGGCCCTGCGACTGACCAAGCGGCTGATGAAGACAGCGCAGCGCCAGGAGCTGCCCGATTTTCTGGATCTCTGTGCGGTCTTCCAGGGCATCTGCCACAACAGCGCCGACCATCTGGAAGCCGTTTCGGCGTTCCTTGAGAAGCGCTCTGCGGTCTTCAAAGGCGTCTGATCGGGGGTTCACCCTTGGCCAAGTGGTTGTCTTGCCCTCCGCCGGAATGGCCAGTCGTCGGCTGTTCTCCCCGGTCCACCGGCTGCTCCCGCTCACCTTGGAGCGACCGGCGGAGGGCTCTTTTTCCAAAGGCCGGTGGGGATCGCATCTCACATTGAAGGAGATCGCCTTGACGTTGCTGGTCCGCATGGTGCTGGGATTTTCCGTGATTGTGGTTGTCCTGGTTGGACTCTCCACCGCCACAATGCTGTCGCTCGCTGACTTCCAGAAGGCGGATATGGAGTTGGCGAAAGACACCGAGACTGAGCTGGTCCCCATTTCCCGGACAGTCGGATAAGCTTGGTTCGCCCAGGACGAAGGACGGACCTGATGACGGGGATGCGGAAGCGGTATTCGGCGGAGTTCAAGGCGAAGGTGGCGCTGGAGGCGATCCGGGGCGAGTTGACGGTGTCGCACCTGATGGCCAAGCACGGAGTGCACCAGACGCTGATCAACATTTGGAAGAAACAGGCGATGTGAGGTCGCCGCCGCCGCCGGCCGCCTGGGCACAGGCGGGCGACGTGGTCAAAGCGACGGCCAGTCCGGCGCCGAGCGCCGTCAGAACGGCGGGCATGGCGCGGCGAACGCCGGCAGGGACACAGGGAGGGGAGGGCAGGGCAGGGAGCGGAGCTTGACCATGGACGAACACCTCCTCGGAGTTGGGGGCGGCCGGCCGGGACCGGTTCCGTTGCAAACTTTGCAACGGGACCCGAGAACTCGCACCAGCCCACCCGCCTGCGCGAGCGACGAATGAAGCGCTTCACATCATCGCGTCAAGCTCAGCAGTTCCTGTCCGCCGATGGCCCTATTCACCAGCATTGCCACTCGTGCCGGCACCTCATGACGGCGGTCGAATATCAGGCCTACCGAGCTGACGCCTTCGCCATCTGGCAACAGGAAACGTGTGCCCGAAAGGCGCCTTGATGTATGGAGATCGGCGGCGGCCACTATCTTCCTTATCTTGCTCAAGTTAACGTAACAGAGCCGTCCGGAAGGGACAGCCTGGCTTTCAGCGACTGGAACATGCGTCGGTGCGCCTCCTCCGGCGATAAGGGGTGTGGACGGCCCCGCCGTCAGCCGAGCATCGCCCCGGCATACAGGTCGGCGATGTGCGCGGTGACCGGCCCGGGCTTGCCGTCCCCGATCTGCCGGCCGTCGATCCGCACCACCGGCGTGATGCCGCCCAGCGTGCCGGTGACGAAGGCCTCGTCGGCGGCGTAGACCTCCGCCAGGGTGAAGTCGTGCTCGCGCACCGTGCCGCCGTCCTTGCGGTAGAGATCGATCGTCTTGCCGCGGGTGATGCCCTTGAAGTTGAAGCGGCCGGTGGAGGTCCAGAGTTCGCCCTTGCGGACGATGAAGAAGTTGGTGGAATTGCAGCTCGCCACGAAGCCGTGGGGATCGAGCATCAGCGCCTCGTCGGCCCCGGCATTGATCGCCTGAATCAGTGCCTGGATGAAGTTGAGCCGGCTGTGCGAATTGAGGCGAAGGTCGAAGACGTCGGGGCCGCTGCAGCGGATTGCCGAAGTGAGCAGCGTCAGCCCGTTGGCTTTCGATTCCGGCTTCGGCGCCTTGTATTCGGCGATGATGACGATCGTCGCCTGCCCCAGCGCGAAACGCGGATCCTGGTTGGGCGTCTTCTTGCGCCCGCGGGTGACCATCAGGCGGATATGGGCGCCGTCGGTCATGCCGTTGCGGTCCAGCGTGGCCTGGATCGCCGCGACCAGCTCCTCGCGCGTCATGCCGATGTCGAGCTGGATGGCGTTGGCGCCCTCGAAGAGCCGGTCCATATGGTCGTCGAGCGCCAGGATGCGGCCCTTGACCAGCCGCAGCCCCTCCCACACCCCGTCGCCCAGCACGAAGCCGGCGTCGAAGACCGAGATCTTCGCCTCGTCGCGCTTGAAGAACTCGCCATTCACATAGATCAGCACCTCGTCGTTGCGGCTGTCGTCGACATAGCCCTGCGAACTTGTGCGGCTGACCGTGCTGTTCGAAACCATCACATTGCCCTTTCCCGGCGGCGGCCGGCCTGTCCGGCCGGCGCTGCGCCGCCTGTTTTTCGGATGCCCGGAAGGAAGATCGGATCAGAAGGAAAATTCGGTGAAACGCTCCAGGAAGGCGCGTGTGCGCTCCTGCTTGGGATGCTTCAGCACCTCGTCCGGCGTTCCCACCTCGTGGAAGACGCCGTCGGCGAGGAAGATCACCTTGGTGGCGAAATGGTAGGCGAAGCCAAGCTCGTGGGTGACGAGCAGCATGGTCCGTCCCTCCTCCGCCAATTGCCGGATGACGCGCAGCACCTCGCCGACCAGTTCGGGGTCGAGCGACGAGGTCGGTTCGTCGAACAGCAGGATCTCCGGCTCCATGGCCAGCGCGCGGGCGATCGCCACCCGCTGCTGCTGGCCGCCGGACAGCCGTCCTGGATAAACGTCGGTCTTGTCGCCCAGCCCGACCTTGTCCAACTCGCGAAATGCCCGCTCCCGGGCCTCGGCCTTCTTCATCCGCTTAACCGTGACCAGCCCCTCCATGGCGTTTTCCAGAACGGTCATGTGCGGGAACAGGTTGAACTGTTGGAACACCATGCCGACACGCTCACGGACCCGGCAAAGCTCGCTTTCGGGATAGCGGACCTCGTCAGGTTTGCCAGGGGCCGGTTTGCCGGCCGCACGGCCCAGCGGCGTGCCATCGAGCGCGATCCGGCCGGAGGTCGGCATCTCCATGAAATTGAGGCAGCGCAGGAAGGTGCTCTTCCCCGAGCCGCTGCCGCCGATGATGGCGACACGCTCGCCGGCGGCCACGGAGAAATCAATCCCCCGCAGCACATGCAGCGCCCCGAACCGTTTGTGGAGGCCGGATACCTGGAGGATCGGCGGCGGCGGGGGCGAGGCCGAGGGGATCGACACCGGCAGTATGGGATCTGGCATGGACGGAGTCTCCGCTTGCATGACGGTTAGCCCTTGCCGGCCATGCGGCGTTCGAGGGTCATCGACAGGAAGGTGGCCGGATAGATCAGGACGAAATAGACGACCGCCACGGTCGTGAGGATTTCGAAGGGACGGTAGTAGGTCGAACTCAGCAGCCGGCCCTGATACATCAGCTCATGGACCGACAGCACGGAGGCCAGCGACGACATCTTCGCCACTTCCACCGCGCGGTTGGTGAAGGCCGGCAGCATCAGCTTGAAGACCTGCGGCAGGATGATCCGGCGCAGCACGTCGGCGTGCCGCATGCCCAGCGCCTTCGCCCCCTCCCACTGGCCGCGGGCGATCGACTGGATGCCGCCGCGGAAGATCTCCGCACCATAGGCCGAGGTGTTCAGCGCGAGCCCGAGCAGCGCCGCCGTGAAGGGTGAGAGCTGCACCCCGATCAGGATGGGGAAGGCGTAGTAGAACCAGATCAGCTGGATCAGCACCGGCGTGTCGCGGAACAGTTCGATGTAGACGAGGCTGCCGCCGCGCAGCAGCCGGCTGCGCGACAGCCGGGCGAGCGCCAGCACGAGGCCGGCGGCCAGCCCGATGGCGAGGCTGGGCAACCAAAGCTCCAGCGTCACCAGGAAGCCGCGCATCAGGATCGGGAAGGTCTCCACCACCAGGGCGAAGTCGAAGGCGTAGTCCATCTCTCCGTTTCCTCAGCGGTAGGCGGTCAGCCGCGCTTCGGCGATCCGGGCCAGCGCGCTGCACGAGACCAGCAGCACGAGATAGAGCAGGGCGACGGCGGTGTAGACCTCCAGCGGCCGGAAGGTTTCGCTGTTCACCATCATCGCCTGATAGAGAAGCTCCCCATAGGCCAGGGTGGAGGCGAGCGCGGTGGTCTTGATCAGCTCGAAGGAGCGTTCGACGAAGGGGGCGACCATGCGCGTCGCCGCCTGGGGCACCACGATGCGCCGCATCAGCTGCGTGTGGGTCATGCCCAGCGCCTTCGCCCCCTCCCATTGGCCGCGCTCGATGGAGCGGATGCCGCCGCGGAACACCTCGGCGTAGAAGGCGCCGGATTGGGTGGACAGGGCGAGCACGGCGGCGACCAGCGGATCGAGGCTGATGTTCAGCACCACCGGCAGGGCGTAGAAGAACCAGAAGAAATGTACAATCGGCGGCGTGTTCCGGTAGAACTCAACGAAGCCCGCCGCCGGCAGACGCAGAAGCCGGCGCGGGGACAACCGCAGCAGAGCCAGAACCAGCCCGACGAGAACGCCGAAAACGATGGCGATGGCGGCGATCTTGACCGTGTTGATCAGACCGTCGAGCAGCAGTGGCCATCGCGTCAGGACCGGCGAGAAATCCCATTGGTAGCTCATGCGGCGTCCTTGTGGATGGCCTCTTGCGACGAACGGGCCGGTGGGAAATGGCGGTGGGACGGCATCGTTCCGCCGTCCTCGGGCTGTCAGTGCCAGGCTTCCTTGATCAGGCCCGGAATCTTGGACGCGTCGACGTTCTTCGATTTCAGATAGCCAGCGAACAGCTGGTCGGGGACGCCATCGGCGTAGAGCGTCTTGAGCTGTCCGTCCAGCCAGTCGCGGAAGGCCGGGGTCTCCTCCTTGCGCAGGCCGACGCTGGTGGCCACCGGCTCCACCGGTTCGGGCAGGATGACCTTGCCCAGGCGTAGGCGGGTCTGCTGCACAACGAGCGCCGGATGGAACTGGACGGCCACGTCTATGCGCTTGGCGGCGAAGGCGGCGATGGTTTCGTCATTGTTGGAGAAACGGTTGATCGCGGCCTGCTTCACCATCGCGGTCACGTTCTTGTCCAGCGAGGTGCCGAGCGTCACGCCGATGCGCAGGCCCGGCTTGTCGATGTCCGACCAGTTCTTGATGGTGGAATCGCCGGCGACCAGCGCGCCCATGGCATAGTAGAAGAGCGGGGCGTCGGGGAAGTCGATGGCCTTGCGCCGCTCCTCGGTCGGGTCGAGGACGAACATCAGGTCGATCTGGTCGGCCTGGAGCGCCCCCACCGCGTTGGCCCAGGTCGTCTCCACCGGAACCAGGGTAGCGCCGAGGCTGGCGGCCAGCCGCTGCCCCATCGCCACGCCGACGCCGGTCCAGGTCTCGGTCATCGGATCCTTGAAGAACCAGGGCTCGGCCGAGGTCACGCCGACGCGCAGGCGTTTGCTCTCCTTGATCCTGTCCAAGGTGGAGGGCGAGGCGGCGAGTACCGGCAGAGCCGACAGGCCGACAGCGGCGCCCGCGGCAAGGCCGAGCAGGGTCCTCCGGTTGATGGTCATCTTAAGCCTCCTCTGTCTGTTCGTCGTGTTTCGTGGGGCCGGTCAGCAGCGTTCCGTCAGGGATCTTGGACGGTGCAGGCCTCACGGCCCCGCAGGAAGTCTTCGGTCTGCCGGCCGCCACGGGCCATATGGTCGGTGATTTCGGACTTCAGTGCGCCGATATCGTCGGAGAGCGCCATCTCCACATAGCGGTCGTGGCCGTCGCGGCGCGGACCGCGGATGCCGTGCGCGCGGTGGTGCGCCGCCCAATAGAGCTGCAGACGCCCGCGGATGCTGTCCCAGGTCCGGATCAGCAGCTTGTGCCCGGTCGCCTCATAGACGAAGCCGTGCAGTTGCAGCTCGGCGACGATGCTGGCGGCGTCGTCCTCGGCGTCGATGCAGGTGGTGAGCGCATCGCGGCGGGCGACGAGGCCCTGGCGGAACGCCTGATCCCGGCGCGCCCAGATCTGCTCGAAGGCGAAGATCTCCAGATTGACGCGCATCGAATAGATCTCGCGCACGTCATCGACCGAGAGGCCGACGACGTGGGTGCCGGTGTAGGGCACGGCGACCAGCAGTCCCTCGTCGATCAGTTGCCGCATCGCTTCGCGCAAAGGACCGCGGCTGACTCCGAACTGGTCGGCGAGCGCGGTTTCGACGAGCTGTGCGCCGGGCTCGATGTCTCCGTTGAGGATCGCGGCCCGCAGCCCATCCGCGATGTGGGCGCGGAAGGTCGCTTTCGGCACGCGCGCCAGAACCGATCCCGCAGCCTTCCCCTTCGCTCCGTCAGACATGCGTCCTCGTCGTAGATAGTCGATTGTTGACAATCGTGAGCCGCAACGACGGGCCTGTCAACCGACATTGCTTTGTAGTCCAAGGACCGTGGTGCTTCAAAAGGGCGAGGGTGGAAGGGGGCGACGGTGGCGGTGCCCCGTCAATAGCCCAGCGCGCAACCGTCTTTCCGGTGGTCGGAACCGCCCAGCAGGGTTCCATGGTCCCAGTCAATGGCGATGGCCTGGGCACCGCCGATGGCCGAGTTGGGCGCCGTCACGGTGAAGCCCCGGCGCGCCAGTTCTGCCCCCGCCCTGGTGCGGATAGCCGTCTCCGCCTCCACGGTGAGGGTGCCGGGCAGCGGGAACAGGCGGGGCAGGTCGATGGCGCTCTGAATGTCCAGGCCATGGTCGAACAGCTTCGACAGGAAATGGGCATGGCCCATCGCCTGGTAATGCCCGCCCATGACGCCGAAGGTCAGGCTGACGCGGCCGTTTTCGGTGACCATGCCGGGAATGATGGTGTGCATCGGCCGCTTGCGCGGCGCCACCCTGTTGGGATGCCCGTCGACCAGGGAGAAGCTCTGCCCCCGGTTGTGGAACAGCACCCCGGAGCGGGGGGCCATCAGCCCGCTGCCATAGGGATGAAAGATCGAGCTGATGAAGCTGACTGCCGTCCGCTGCTTGTCGACCACGGCGATGTAGACCGTGTCCTTGTGCTCGACACTGTCGAATACACCACCGATCTTCAGCACGCGGGCGGTATCGATCCGGGCGGCCAGCTGGTCGGCCAGGGCATCGGACAGCAGATGCTCCACCATCGATGCTCCGGTCTGCGCCGGATCTGCCAGGAAAGCGTCGCGCGCGGCATAGGCGAGCCGCGTCGCCTCGATCTCCACATGCAGGCTGTCGGGGTCGAGCGGGTCGCCGGCGGGGCGGAAGCGCTTGAGGATGTTCAGGATCATCAGGGCGATGATGCCCTGTCCGTTCGGCGGGCATTCATGGATCGTGCGGCCGCGATACTCGTTTTTGATCGGCGTCACATACTCGCCACTCGCCTCGACGAAATCCTCCAGGCTGTGGAAGCCGCCAGCCGCCCGCAGGGACTCCACCATGTCCTCGGCGATGGCGCCGCGGTAGAAGGCATCCGGCCCCTCGCGCCCAATGGCCTCCAACGTGTCTGCCAGAAGCGGCTGGGTCTGGACGGTGCCGGCCGCCGGGGCCTCTCCGTCCACCAGGAAGGTGGCGGCGGCGGCCGGGTTCCGGCGCAGCAGATCGGTCTGCTGGGCGAGGTCGTGCGAGACCCGTGGCGTGATGACATAGCCTTCGCGCGCCATGGCGATGGCCGGGGCGAAGACCTCGCTCAGGGGCAGGCGGCCATGGTCGGCGATCAACCGCGTCCAGGCATCCACCGCGCCCGGCACCGTGACCGCGTGGGGGGAGTGGCGGTCGATCGCGGTGACGCCCGCCGCCCGCAGGCGCTCCGGCGTCATCGCCGCCGGTGTGCGGCCGGAGCCATTGTAGGCGCGGATATTGGTCCCGCCCTGCGGCGCGACCATGGCGAAACAGTCGCCGCCGATCCCAGTCGAACCGGCTTCGACCACGCTCTGGACCGCGCAGGCCGCCACGGCTGCATCGATCGCCGTGCCGCCGGCCTTGAGGATCTCGACCGCCGTCAGGGTTGCCGCCGGATGCGAGGTGGCGGCCATGCCGTTGCGGCCCATGGCGAGCGAACGGCCGGGTTCTTCGAAGTTGCGCATGGTCTCCGTCGGCTCCCCGATGTTGGTCTTTCACGGTGACGGGCTGAATGCGAGGGCATCATCCACCGCGCCACCGCTATGGTATACCAAATCCCAGTCTGACAGGCAGATCTGAAGAGGGATCAGCGTACTGGCGTCAGCGGCCGGCGATCTCCTCCCGTGTCAGGGTCATGAACAGATCGACCACCGGTGTCGTGGCCCTGTCGCTGTGGACCGCGATCTGGAATGGCGCGTGATAGGACAACACCCGCGGCAGCAGGGCGCGCAGCCGTCCGGCCTGGACATAGGGTGCGGCGTAGTGGTCGGGCAGATAGCCGAGATAGCGGCCGGACAGGATCAGCCGCGCGGCCCCCTCCATGTCGCTGACGGTCGCATGCGGGGCGCTGATCGCGAAGATCTTGATGTCGCGCGCGCCCCAATAGCTGCGGGCCACCAGCCGGTGGCGGCGCACCTCGTCCAGGTCGACCATGTCGTCCGGCCGGTCGAACAGCGGATGGCCGGCCCCGCAATAGAACAGGTTGGTTTCCGTGTAGAGGTCGATGTAGGAGAGGCCCGGCACGATCCGCGGAAAGCCGGCGATGGCGAGGTGCAGCTCGCCGCCGATCACGTCGCGCAGCAGCTCGTTCGGCGGCCGGGTGGAGATGGCGAGGTTGACCTCGGGCGCGGCGTCGGCGAAGCGGGTGATCACCCGCTCCAGCGGGAAATTGGGGTCGGTCAGCGTGTTGTCCACCAGCCCGATGCTGAGGGTGCCGGTCAGGCGGTCGCGCAGTCCCCGCACCCGGGCGCCGAACCGGTCCAGCGTGTCAAACACCCGCCGCAGCTCGTCATAGACCGCCTGCCCCTCTTCCGTCAGCTTGAAGCCGGACCGGCCGCGCCGGCACAGCCGCACCCCCAGCCGCCCTTCCAGTTCGGCGAAATGGGTGGAGATGGTGGAGAGCGACAGGTTCAGTTCGCTTTGCGCCGCAGTAAACCCGCCGGCCTCCACCACCGTCATGAACAGGCGAAAAAGCCGCAGATCGACGGTCTCGATGGTCATCCGGCCCATGCGATCGGTAATCCTCCGGCCTGGATAGGGGCTGGGCCGGTCTTACTTCGGCTCCTGTCGAAGTAAGATACAAAGAATTCGGGATGTGTGGGAACGGAAAGTCGCCGTCTAATTCCGGCATGCACTTCCATCGGGGCTGACCAACGACGAGAGGGAGACACGCAATGAAGATCGGCGCGGGACTGGACAGACGGGCGGTGCTGGCGGGTGCGGGCATGGCGGTCGCCGCCGCGGCGGTGGGGTTTCCCTCCATCGTCCGAGCCCAATCGAAGTCGCTGAAGGTCGGGGTCTATGGCGGCTATTTCAAGGACAGCTTCGACAAGCACATCTTCCCGGACTTCACCAAGGCCACCGGCATCGCGGTGGAGGCGGTGGCCGAACCGACGGGCGAGGCGTGGCTGGTCCAGCTCGAGCAGGCGGCCCGCGCGAAGCAGGCGCCGGCCGATGTGTCGATGATGTCCCAGGTGGCGATGCTGCGGGGCATGGCCGCCGAGTTGTGGGCGCCGCTCGACCCGGCGAAGCTGCCGAACGCCGCCAGGGTCAAGCCGGCGCTGATCAACAAATATCCCGACGGCCGGCTGTCGGGCGTCGGCGCGGTGTCCTGGTACATCACCCTGGTGACCAACACCAAGAGCTACCCCCAGGCGCCGGAAAGCTGGGCGGCCCTGTGGGACCCGGCCAACAAGGACAAGCTGGGCCTGCTGGCCCTGGTCTCCAACTCCTTCCTGCTCGACGTGACCGCCGCCACCTTCTTCGGCGGCTCAAAGCATCTCGACAGCGAACAGGGCCAGTTGGAGTGCTTCAAGAAGCTGGCAGAGCTGAAGAGCAATGTGAAGCTGTGGTACCGCGACGAGGCGCAGTTCGAGGCGGCGCTGAAGTCCGGTGAGATTCCGATGGGGCAATATTACCACGACGTCACCGGCCTTGCCGCCGCCGACGGCCATCCGGTGCGCTCCACCTTCCCGAAGGAGGGCGGCATCCTCGATTCCGGCAGCTGGGCGGTGTCCAAGGCGTCCAAGGCCGGCGATCTGGCCCATGTCTTCATCGATTACATGTGCCAGCCGCAAATCCAGGCGCTGCTGTCGCGCAAGGTCGGCACCTCGCCGACGATCGACCGGTCGGCCACCGACCTGACGGACAAGGAGTTCGCCGCAGTCTCCTCCGATCTGACCCCGATCGTCCCGCGCTATGACCTCTACCTGTCCAAGGCCGACTGGCTGAACCAGAAGTGGACGGAAATGATCGTGGGCTGACCCACGAATGCCCTTCTCCCCCTCAGCGGGGAAAGCGCTCTGTCCTTTCCGAACGATCCGAAGGCCCGCCATGTCCGCCCTCGTTCTCGACGGTCTGACCAAGCGTTACGGCAGCTTCACCGCGGTGCATGGGGCGAGCCTGCGCATCCCACATGGTCGGTTCGTCTGCCTGCTCGGCCCGTCCGGCTGCGGCAAGACCACGCTTTTGCGGATGATCGCCGGGCTGGAGGAACCCTCCGGCGGCCAACTGCTGATCGACGACCGCGACATCACCACGACCCCCGCCCACAAGCGGGATTTCGGCATGGTGTTCCAGTCGCTGGCCCTGTTCCCCCATCTCAGCGCCGGGGAGAACATCGCCTATCCCCTGCGAATCCGCGGCGTTCCCGCCGACGAGCGCCGCCGCAAGGCGGACAGCCTGCTGGAACTGGTGCGCCTGCCCGGCATGGCCGACCGGCCGGTGTCACGGCTGTCGGGCGGCCAGCGCCAGCGCGTCGCCATCGCCCGCGCCCTGGCGCTGGAACCGAAACTGTTCCTGCTCGACGAACCGCTGTCGGCGCTCGACGCCAAGCTGCGCGAGGCGATGCAGATCGAACTGAAGCAGCTGCAGCGGCGGCTGGGCATCACCACCATCGTCGTCACCCACGACCAGCGGGAGGCGATGACCATGGCCGATCTGGTGGTGGTGATGTCGGAGGGGCGGATCCGTCAGGCCGCCCCGCCGATGGAGGTCTACCGCCGGCCTGCCGACGCCTTCGTCGCCGATTTCATCGGCATGACCAATCTGCTGGAGGGCGAGGTGACGGCCCCCGGCTGCGCCAGCGTGCCGGGAGGCGAACTGGTCCTTGGCGGGCTGCCGCCGCATGGCCGCGCCCTGCTGTCGGTCAGGCCGGAGGAGGTGCTGCTGCATCCGGCGACCGCGCCCAATGGTGCGAACCGGCTGACCGGAACCCTGTCCTTCATCCGCGATCTCGGCGCCAGCGTCGAGTTCCGCATCGATGTCGCCGGGCGGGAGATCGTGGCGCTGACCCGGCCGCAGGACCGTCCGGCGGTCGAACCGGGCGCCGCCGTCATCGTCGAGATTCCGGCCGAAGCCTGTGTCGTCCTGCCGCCGGAGAGTAGGGCAGCCGGGGAGCGGTCGTCATGATCCGCCGCGCCCCCCGCAACCTCGGCGAACATGCGCCGATCCTGTTTCCGGCGCTGATGCTGGTCGTCTTCTTCGTCATCCCCTTCGGCCTGATGATCGCGGTCAGCGTCGCCCGCCGGATTCCCGGCGGCTTCTACGAGCCCGACCTGGTCCTGGCCAATTACGAACGCTTCCTCAGCGCCTTCTTCGGCGGGGTTCTGTCCTTCTCGCTGGAGTTGGCGGCGCTGGTGGCCGTGGTGGCGGTCGGCATCGGCTTCCCCTTCACCTATCGGCTGGCGCGGCTGCCGCGGGCGGCCCAAGTGCGCTGGCTGGTCTTCCTGCTGTCGATCCTGTCGCTGTCGGAGGTGATCATCGGCTTCGCCTGGTCAACCCTGCTGTCGCGCACCGCCGGCATCACCAACCTGCTGGTGGCGGTTGGGCTAATGGCGGAGCCGCAATCGCTGTCGCCCAGCTTCGGCGCGCTGCTGGCCGGCATGGTCTATCAGGCCTTTCCCTACACCGTCCTGGTGCTCTATCCGGCGCTCGCCCGGCTCGACCCGGCCCTGGTGGAGGCGTCGCGGACGCTGGGGGCCTCGCCGCTCAAGGCCTTCTTCACCGTGGTGGTGCCCGCCCAGCGCAACACCATCGTGGCGACCCTGATCATGGCCTTCGTCTTCGCGCTGGGCAGCTACCTGCTGCCGCAGCTTTTGGGACGGCCGCAGCACTGGACCCTGTCGGTGCTGATCACCGATCAGGCGATCTACCAGTCCAACATGCCCTTTGCAGCGGCGATGGCGGTCTTCCTGGTGCTGGTCAGTCTGGCGCTGGTCGGGCTGTCCCTGCTGTTCGGACGCAAGGAGGAGGCGTGATGCTGCGCTGGCTCAACAGCCTGATCGCCGGCCTGATCGGCCTCGTCCTGGCCGCGCCGATCCTGGTGGTGGCGGGGGTGTCGCTGAACGCCAAACGCTCGCTCGACTTCCCGCCCAAGGGCCTATCGCTGGCGTGGTATGCCGAGATCTTCACCGATCCCGGCTGGCGCGGGGCGTTGATCGCCAGCCTCGTGGTGGCGGCGCTGTCGGCGGCGCTGGCGGTCGCCATCGCCTTTCCGCTGGCGTGGTTCATCTGGCGCTGGCGGGCCCCCTGGGCGCGGGCGTTTGAGATGCTGGGCATGACCCCCTTCATCCTGCCGCCGGTCATCACCGCGCTGGGGTTCCTCAGCTTCTGGTCCACCTTCGGCCAGTATGGCGAGCCGTGGACCGTGGTGGTCAGCCACGCCATCTTCTTCGTCACGCTGCCGCTGGTCACGCTGTCGCTGGGCTTCGGCGCCGTCGACCGCAGCTATGTCGAGGCCGCCTCGACCATGGGGGCCGACGACCGCACCGTGCTGCGGACGGTGGTGATGCCGCTGGTGCGGCCCTACATGATTTCCGGCTTCGCCTTCGCCTTCGTGCTGTCGCTCAACGAATACATCGTCGCCTACATGGTCGCCGGCTTCACGCTGGAGACGTTGCCGATCAAGATCTTCAACGCCCTGCGCTACGGCTACACGCCGACGATGGCCGCCGTGACCGTGCTGTTCGTGCTGCTGACTGCGGCCGTCTTCGGGCTGATCGCCCGCTTCGGCGACCTGCCGCGCCTGCTGGGCGCGTGGATCCGGCAGGACTGACCTTCCGACAGGAGAGTGTTTTCAAATGATCGATCCGGACAAGCTCAACCGCTTGCGCGAGAAATACAGCGGCAGCGGCGGTGCCGACATCCACTCGCCGGAGTTCCAGCGCGTCGCCGCCCTGCAATTCTCCGCCGGGGGACGCCGGACCCAGCCCTTCTCCGGGATTTCCACCCTGCTCGACGCGCCATACCGTCCGGATGCGCCCGGATTGCCCGATTTCGGTGGGCTGGAGATCGCGCTGATCGGCGTGCCGATGGATCTGGGGGTGACCAACCGCGCCGGTGCCCGCTTCGGCCCGCGGGCGGTGCGGACGATCGAGCGGATCGGTCCTTACGAATATGTGCTGAGGATGGTGCCGTCGGCGGCCTGCCGGCTGGCCGATGTCGGCGACGTGCCGCTGTCCAGCCGCTTCAGCCTGGAAGCCTGCCATCGCGACATCGAGAGCTTCTATGGCAAGGTGGTGGACGCCGGGGTGATCCCGCTGTCGGTCGGCGGCGACCATTCGATCAGCCAGTCGATCCTGAAGGCGCTGGGACGGGACCGTCCGGTCGGCATGATTCATTTCGACGCCCATTGCGACACCGGTGGCCCCTACGAGGGATCCAAGTTCCACCATGGGGGTCCGTTCCGCCAAGCGGTGCTGGACGGTGTGCTCGACCCGGAGCGGACGGTGCAGATCGGCATCCGCGGCAGCACCGAGTTTCTCTGGGAGTTCTCCTATGAGTCCGGCATGACGGTGATCCATGCCGAGGAGATGGCGCAACGCGGCATTCCCGCCGTGATCGAGCAAGCCCGCCGGGTGGTCGGCGACGGGCCGGTCTATGTCTCCTTCGACGTGGACTGCCTCGACCCGGCGTTCGCTCCGGGCACGGGCACGCCGGAAGTCGGCGGGCTGACCACGCGGGAGGCGGTCGAACTTCTGCGCGGGCTGGCCGGCCTCGACGTCATCGGCGGCGACGTGGTGGAGGTGGCGCCGCAATATGACGCCAATACCACCACCGCCCAAGCGGGCGCGCAGATGCTGTTCGAGATCCTGTGCCTCGCCGTCAAAGCGCTGGAGCAGCGGCGGGGCTGATCCCCGCCGGCCGGCCGGCCGGTCGAGCGAACGGCCTGCATGGCTACGGCGCACTCCGCCACGGCATGCGCCAAGCGGTTACGAGATTAAGCCGGTCAAGGACCGGGCCACCTTGTGGCGCGGTTCCATGCCCTCATGGAGAACACGCAGGATGATCGTGCCGACCGTTCCGTCCGGCAGCAGGCCGGTCGTGTAGTAGAGGCAATGGGCGGCGGCGCCACGCCGTCCGGCTGCAAGTTCCAGATGGAACAGCCGGACGTCGGGGCCCAGCTCCGGTCGCGGCAACATCCCCGGCCGGCCCGGATCCTCGGCAACCATCAGAATCGCTTTGTCGATCAGTGCCGCATAGCTGTGCAATTGGGCGGTCCCAAACCGTGTCCGTGTCGTGCGCAGGATATCCAGGATGTCGCGCTCGGCCGGGCCGGTAAGACGGTGGCTCATTCCCGAGCCACCTGCTCGGCAATGTCCAGAGCCGACCGGGAGGAGAGGTTCCCCTGCGCCGCCGCCGTCAGGCCGGCAGCGACCTCGCGCCGCAGGATGGCGATCTTCTCCTGCTCCTGGGCACGATCCCGCTGCAGGAGGCGCAATGCCTCGCGCACCACCTCGCTCGACGACGCATATCCGCCTGTCGCCACCTCATGCTCGACGAAGTCGACCATCTCCGACGGAAGACTGACATTCATCGTCGCCATGCCGGGTTCCTCGTCCTTGTCTGATGCAGAAATAAGAGACATGGCAAAGTTTGTCAAACCGCCGGCCGGCTGACCGGGGTGATTCCGGCTGCGTCGGTCACCATCGCGTCAAGCGCCACGCCGTCATCGATCATGCCGGCCTGTCCGGTGCCGAGCAGCGCGTCGATCCTGTCGCGCAACGCCAGCAGCGCCGACCGATCCCTCTCCGCCAGATCCGGCGTGGCGTCGATCCGGTCCAGCTGGCGCGTACACCGCCGCACCGCCGACAGGGCGCGGGGGAATGCCGGCAGAGCCTCGCGCCGTATCCGCCGCGCCTGCCGCACGGTGAGCGCTCCGCCTTTCGCCTCCCGCCACAACGCCGCCTGAGCCTCCGGGTCGCGCACCCTTGCGATCTCCACCAGCAGCGAGCGCGACACCACCCGCCGCACTTGCGGGTATTCCGCCTTGATCCAGTCCGGCAGCCGGTTCAGGCTCAGCAGGTCCCCGACCCAGCTGTTGCCGCGTCCGACCAGCCGGGCCAGCGCCTCGCGTCCCCAGCCCCGCTCGACGAGGCGCTGGAGCGCTTCGGCCAGTTCCAGCGCGTCCAGCCCGTGGCGCTGCGTGTTCTCGACCAGCGACAACACCGCGGCGCTTTCGCTGGACAGGAGCGCCGCCGGCACCCCCACCCGCCCCAGCGCCTGCACCGCGCGCAGCCGCCGCGCCCCGGCCAGCAACTCGTAACGTCCATTGCCCAAGGGCCGAACGACGATGGGCTGCAACAGCCCGACCTCTTCGATGGAGCGGGCGAGCGCCTCCACCCCCTCCTCGTCGATGCGGCGGCGGGCGTGGCCGTCGGGCACGGTGATGGCAGCGACGGCGATGCACGCGACGTCGCCCATGGCGGCAAGGCTCATGGCGCAAAAACTCCTTGAGCCGCGGACCTGGGCAAGCACGCGGCGGGTGGGGCAGGGGATATGTCGGGAAAGGCGCAGCTGTCGCGCCGACGGCAGCGATCCTGCCCAACAATAGGAATATTGTCAAGGAATCTGGTCAGATCTCGACGGACCCGGGGCCGGCCGCGTGGTTCAACCACCGCCCCGTTCCGACTCCAATGCCGCGCGAACCCTTATCTTTCTTCCAGAAAGACGAAAGTATGTATGGGGGCAATTCGACTATGCTTGGTGTTGGATACTCGTTCGCTGCCTTTGATGCCCGGCGGGATTTCGTTAAGATTATCGTCACCTTCACGAGGACTGCTGCCAATCTTGCAGAATCATTCCCGACGTTCCCAAATATTTCAGGGTGACAAGAGGTGATCGCCATGACAACGACGGTCGTTACCGATCTCACTCTTGCAAGCGCCACTGCCGACAACGTCGGTGGAAACTTGGACTCGGAAAATCCGGTGCTTTCGAGTGACGGCACGAAGGCGGTTTTTGTCAGCCACTCGAACAACCTTGTTGAAAAGGATGTGACGCTGAATGAAATCAATCTTTACCTGAAGGACATCAAGATCGGCCGAATTACACTGGTCAACCAAACACAAGCCGGCAAGCCGGTGATTGGATGGCTGAGCGCGGCGACCATGTCGGACAACGGCACGAAGGTCGTTTTCCTCAGCCAGGCAAGCAATCTGGTCACTGGTGACACGAACGGATACGGGAATATCTTCGTCGCGGATCTGCCCACGGGCAAAGCCACTTTGGTCAGTCAGGCGCTGGACGGCTCCCCCCGGCAATGGGCCCAGTTCCAATCCCGCAATTTCCGCGGACGGAACGAAGAACGCCTTTTCCAGCAGTGCCGACAATCTGGTCGCTGGCGACGGCAACGGCGGTGCATGCCTGGCTTGCCGCCCCACGCACCACCCGTGGCGGGCAACCACGCTACTCGGCCGTGGCTATCGAGACGGCACTGACCCTGCTGGTCGACAGCACGGGGCTGAAACTCAGCGGGCCCGGCGAATGGCTGGTTGAGAAGCACGGCTCCAAGAACGACCGCACCGCCGTGTACGCGGCCGTGGCGGCCCGCCACCCGGAGGAGGAGGCGATCGCGCCACCGCGCGCCGATGCCGTCTTCAGCACCACCGTCGAGACCGCGCCCACTCGGCACGACCGTCACATCCAGGCGATTGCCGAGACAGGACGCATGGCTTGGCAGCGAACGTCCGGCTACAACGCGCGGGCCAAGGCGGAGGTGGCGTACCGAGCTCGTCATCGCCAGCACCCTGCTCAACCGTATGTTCGGCTTTGCACGCCCGACCTATGTCCCCGTCGCGTGAAAAGACGGGGGACATGGGCTCATGCCGTTCCCGCTCGCCTCAATGCACCACGCTGGACCCCGGAGATCCTGGCCCGCGTCCCCAAGGGATCATTTCATTCCACGCAATGATGAAGTGCCGAACCCGTCCATTCTCACCCAGGGGCGGATGCAGCAGTCTGGTGATGCGGAACGGGAATGAACCCGTCCAACAGATCGCGGGACTTGGAAAATGAAGCTCTATCACCATCCCCTGTCAGGGCACTCGCATCGTGCGCGTCTGTTCGTTTCACTGCTCGGCCTGCCCCATGAGTTGGTCGAGGTTGACCTCAAGGCCAGCGGGCACAAGAGCCCCGAATTCCTGAAGCTCAACCCCTTCGGCCAGGTGCCGGTCCTGGATGACGATGGCGTCGTCATCGCGGACTCGAACGCGATCCTGGTCTATCTCGCCAAGAAGGCGGGCCGCGGCGACTGGCTGCCGGAAGACCCCGCCGGTGCGGCCGCGGTCCAGCGGTGGCTTTCCGTGGCAGCCGGCGAACTGGCCTACGGCCCGGCGGCGGCCCGGCTCATCACCGTGTTCGGCGCGAAGTTCAATGCCGACGAGGTCATCGGCCGTGCGCACGTCCTCCTGGCGCGGCTCGAAAGCCGGCTGAGCGGGCAGGACTGGCTGGTCGGCGATCATCCGACGATCGCCGACGTCGCCATCTACAGCTATGTCGCCCTTGCACCGGAGGGCAACGTCGACCTCTCGGGCTACCCGTCCGTCCAGGCTTTCCTCCGCCGCGTCGAGGAGCTGCCGGGCTTCGTCCCCTTCGCCCGGACGCCGGCCGGCCTTGCGGCCTGACCCCCTATCGGCTCATGCCGGCCGGCATGCCCGTAATCCTCAGCAGATGGGACATCGACGATGACCGCGACACTGGCGAAGCTGCCGACTTGGCATGAGGGTGAGGTGTTCATCCAGGAGAAGCTGGGCGTGGCCGAGCGGATGGCGACCGTCGGCCAGCGGGTGATCCGCGACCATATGCCCGACCAGCACCGGGATTTCTATGCCCAGCTTCCCGTCATCGTGCTGGGCAGCGTTGACCCCGCAGGGGATCCGTGGGCCACGCTCCTGGTCGGCAGGCCGGGCTTCCTGTCGTCGCCGACGCCGACGAGGCTCGACATCGCCGCCCAGGCCGACCCCGGCGATCCGGCGGGCGAGGGCATGCGCGACGGCGATCCCGTCGGCCTTCTGGGGATCGAGATGCACACCCGGCGGCGCAACCGCATGAACGGCATCGTCACCGCTACCGAATCCGGGTTCCGCGTCGACGTCGACCAGAGCTTCGGCAACTGCCCCCGCTACATCCAGCTTCGCGATCTTGATTTAGCCAGGGATCCGGCGGAGCCGTTCACCGGTGCGGTGGAGGTTCTTTCCGAACTCGACCCGGCGGCCCGTGCCATGATCGGGGCGGCGGACACTTTCTTCGTCGCGACCTACGCCGACCGTGCGGAGCGCCGGCAGGTCGACGTCTCCCATCGCGGCGGCAAGGTGGGTTTCGTCCGCGTCGCCGGGGACGGCACCCTGACGGTGCCCGACTTCAACGGCAACCTCTTCTTTTCCACCCTCGGCAACATCGTCCTCAACGGCAAGGCCGGACTCGTCTTCGTCGATTACGGGAGCGGAGACCTGCTGCAGATGACCGGCGATGCCGAGGTGATCCTGGACTCGCCGGAGATCGCCGCGTTCCAGGGTGCCGAGCGGCTCTGGAGCTTCCGGCCGCGCCGTATCCTGCGCCGGGCCGGCGCCCTGGCTCTGCGCTGGTCGTTCCGCAAGGACGGCTGGTCGCCCAATTCCCTGATGACCGGGGATTGGGCGCAGGCAGCAGCCCGTTTGCAGGCGACCGGTTTGGCGACGGGCTGGCGGCCCTACCAGGTGACGAAGATCGTCGACGAGACCCCGGAGATTCGCTCCTTCCACCTGCAACCGGCCGATGGGGCGGGCCTGCTTCCCCACGCCGCCGGTCAGCATCTGCCGATCCGCGTGACGGTTCCCGGGGCGGAGAAGCCCGTCGTCCGTACCTACACCCTGTCCGCCGCACCCTCCGACGGCCTCTACCGCATCAGCGTGAAGCGGGACGGGCTGGTATCGCGTCACCTCCACGACACGATCCGCGCCGGCGACTTCATCGAAGCGCGCGCACCGGACGGCGGTTTCACCATCGACCCCTATGGCACGCGGCCCGCGGTCCTGCTCGCCGGCGGCATCGGGATCACGCCGCTGCTGGCGATGCTGCGCCACATCGTCTACGAGGGACTGCGCAAGCAGCGGATGCGGCCGACCATCCTGATCCAGGCCGCGCGCTCGACCGCGGACCGTCCCTTCGACCGGGAGATCGCCGAACTCGTGAACGCCGCGCAGGGAACGGTCAGGTGGATCCGGGTGCTCAGCGATCCCGGCACCGCCCAGGATGGCGTCGATTACGACGTGGCCGGGCGCATCGACATGGCGCTGCTGACGCGCTTCCTGCCGTTCGACGATTACGATTTCTACCTGTGCGGCCCGCCCGCCTTCACGCAGGCGCTCTATGACGGGCTGCGGGGCCGCAACATCGCCGACGGGCGGATCCATGCCGAGGCCTTCGGGCCGTCTTCATTGCAGCGCACGGCGGATGCCGGTGCCGCCGCCCCGCCGGTCCGTCCCCCGCCGTCCAGCAAGCCGGTCCCCGTGGCCTTCATGAACTCGCTGAAGGAGGACCGCTGGACGCCGTCATCGGGCACATTGCTGGAACTGGCCGAAGCCCGCGGCCTGGAGCCGGAGTACAGCTGCCGCGAAGGAACATGCGGAACCTGCCGGACCAAGCTGCTCAAGGGAGCCGTGACCTATATCCGCGAGCCGACCGCCAGCGTCGGCGACGACGAAGTCCTGATCTGCAGCGCCGTGCCGGCCGAGCCGGCACCGGGCGAAGAGAACCGCATCCAGCTCGCCCTCTGACACAAATTTCCCCCGACAACCGGAGAAAGGACGATGTCCTACATTCCGACCCCCGCGACCATCGAAGATGCCCCTGAGGCATCGCGCCCGATCCTGGAAGGCGTGCAGAAGCAGCTCGGCCGGGTGCCGAACATCTTCCGCCTGGTCTCGAACAGCCCGGCGGCGTTGGGCGGCTGGACCGCCTTCCAGGGCGCTCTCGGGAAGGGCAAGCTGCCACTGGCGACCCGCGAACGGATCGCGCTCGCCATGGCCGAAGTGAATGGCTGCGACTATTGCCTGTCCGCCCACACCTTTACCGGTGCCAAGTTCGCGAAGCTCGACGACAGCGAAATCGCGGCCAACCGCCGGGGAGGCTCGAACGATCCCAAGGCTGCGGCGGCGGTGGAGTTCGCCAAGGCACTGGCTGTTGCCCGCGGCGCCGTTGGGCCGCAGGCGATCGACGCCGTGCGCACCGCCGGCTACGGCGATGCGGAGATCCTCGAGATCATCGCGCATGTCGCCCTCAACACCTTCACCAACTACGTGAATGAAGCGCTGGAAACCGAGATCGACTTCCCCCGCATTGACGGCCTCACCGCGTAACCTGAAGAACGGGCGGCGGATTCCCTGCCGCCCCTCTCCCCTTTGTGCCTTTACCAAGGAGCCTGCCATGTCCCGTCCACCGCTTCCGCCCTTCACTGAAGAGTCCGCGATCGAGAAGGTCCGGCTCGCCGAGGATGGCTGGAACAGCCGCGATCCCACTAAGGTCGCTCTCGTCTACACCGAGGACAGCCGCTGGCGCAACCGCGCCGAATTCGTGACCGGCCGCGCCGAGGTCCAGGCCTTCCTCACCCGCAAATGGAACAAGGAACTCGAGTACCGGCTGATCAAGGAACTCTGGGCCTTCGCGGGAAACCGCATCGCGGTGCGCTACGCCTATGAGTATCGCGACGACAGCGGCCAGTGGTTCCGTGCCTACGGCAACGAGAACTGGGAATTCGCCGAGGACGGGTTGATGCGCGCCCGGCACGCCAGCATCAACGAACACCCGATTGCGGAGGCGGACCGCAAGTTCCACTGGCCGCTCGGCCGCCGGCCCGACGACCATCCCGGTCTCAGTCATTTCGGCTTCTGACGCCGACATCACCGAACGAGGATTGCCGTCATGGCTGGATTCACTCTCAACGAGCGGGCGCGGTTGTCGATCGAACTCGCTCTGACTGCCGGCAGCGGTGACGTACCGCTGTTGCGGCGGCAGGATGCCGACGCGAGGAGACTTGGCCTGACCGGGGCGGAAGTCGATGCGGCGAGAGAGGGATCCAGCTTCGACTTTCCCATCTCGCAGGCGATCGCGCTCGCACTGGCGTCGGGCGACGAGGATCGCGCGGCGCGGCGCGAGCGCGCGGCGAGGGCCGGGATCGACGGCCCCGCCTGCCTGGAGATCGAACATCTGGCAGCGGCCTTGATGAAACGCTCAACCACAAAGGCCCGGCATCATGGATACTGACCCTGGAGTTCCCGCCCTGCGGCCCGTCGCGGCGATCGCCGCGCTGCTGCATCCCCTACGGCATCCATTCGAACTCCGATTGCCGGACCGGCAATCGCCCGGCTATTACGAGGAATTGCTGAAGCTGGATCCCGGTGCCGGTTCAGAATCGCTCATGAAAATCTTTTGATCGCACGGGAAGGGGGCGGCAGATGGATCGTTGGCAGGCGATGAGGGTTTTCGCGAAGGTGGCGGAGACCGGAAGCTTTGCCGAGACCGCCCGCCTCATGCACCTGAGTGCGCCCGCGGTGACCCGTGCCGTGGCTTCTCTCGAGGATGTGATCGGCGCCCGGCTGTTCGTTCGCACCACGCGTTCGGTCAAGTTGACCGAGGCGGGCACCCGCTACTTCGAGGATTGCCGCCGAATCCTTTCGGACATTGCCGAAGCGGAAGCCGCAGCGGGCGGCTCCTACGCGACACCCGCCGGGACGCTGGCCGTCACGGCATCCGCGTTGTTCGGACAGATGCATGTGCTGCCGATCGTGACCGAATTCCTGGATATCTATCCCACGATGCGCACGCGGACGCTCTTCATCGACCGCCCCGTCAACATCGTCGAGGAGGGCATCGACGTCGCGGTGCGCATCGGCCATCTGCCGGATTCGGGCTTCACGGCCATCAAGGTCGGTATGGTCAGGAGGGTGATCTGCGGTTCGCCGGCCTATTTCGAGCGCCATGGAGTGCCGATGACGACAGCCGACCTCAGGAACCATCGGATCGCGGCTTCGACCAGCGCATGGGCATCCCCGGAATGGCGGTTTGCCGGGGGGCAGCGGGTGACGATCGACCCTGTCCTTCAATGCAACACAAACGAAGCGGCGATCGCAACCGCCAAGGAAGGCTGGGGTCTGACGCGGGTTCTCCATTATCAGATCGGCCCGGCCCTCGTTGAGGGGCAACTGCGGATCGTGCTCGGCGATTACGAGGAACCGCCATTGCCCATCCATATCCTCTACCCCGAGGGGCGCCATGCCCCCGCGAAGGTGAGGGCGTTCATCGATCTGGCGGTGGCGCGCCTGCGGGAGAACCGTCTCCTCAACTAAACATCTAGAGTCTGTCCGATGCTTCAATAAGCATCGGACAGACTCTAGCCTTTTGATTTTCCGTGCGATTCACGCTTCAGACGATTCCGTCTGAACCGATCGCACTCTAGCTTTCGCTACCCCGTAGGGCAGGCTTGTCATAACGCCTGCCCTATTTTACCGGTGGAGGGCCGGCGGGGTGCGGCACACCGGAAAATCTGGCGGGGCGCCGCCGCGAACGACAGCTGCATCAGCAGGTCGAGCGGGATGCTGTCGCGCCCGCCGGTGGTGAGGAATCCCGAGCGTAGCGAGTGCGCGGCGTAGGCGGCCGGATCCGGGCCAGCGGCCCGGGCGGCGCGTTCACCACCTCGGCCACTACCCGCCCATCCAGCACCTTCGCTCCCCCATCATCTCCCCGCCGCCGCAGCCTTCACCGGCACGTCGGTGCTCTCGCAGGATTGCTTTGGGCCGGAAAGCGTGGCTGTTCTGCGGATCTGATCGAGGCGGGCAGCGAGCGGCGATCATGTACGGCCTGATCACCACGGCAAAGCTCAACGACGTCGATCCCCAGACGTGGCTCGCCAACGTGCTGGCGCGTGTCAACGACATGCCCCAAACCTGCCTGAGTGAAACTTCTGCCCTGGGAATGGAAGGCAATCCGCGAGCAGACGAAAGCTGCCTGACCGCGGCACTGAGCGGATGCTTACCATCGATCCATTCGCGGAAGCGCCAATAAGCGGAAGGCGGTGAACAGATCCCGGTCGCCCGCAGGGCCTGCCACTGGCTGCCGGTCCGCAGGACAAAGAAGATGGCATCCATCGCCGCATGATCCGGGACCCGCGGATTATGACAGCCCAGCGGGTGTGGCGGACGCTCCAGGAGCAGCGGCTCCAGGCGCTTCCACAACTCACCCGGCAATCGGCAGCCGTCATCTTGAACCAACTTGCCCATGGAAACCTCGCACCGAAAGGCATGGAAGTCCAACGGATCAGGCGCGGCTCGATCCCTACGGGAATAGGTTCTTAGGGTGCGAGGCGAAGAAATGGTGTGTAGAATCTGAAGTCATATCCTTCGACAGACGCACGTAGCGCCGGGTCGGCATGCGTCCACACGTCCGTCCGCATATCGCCAATCGCGAGCATCGCGGCGACATTCTCGCCCATATTCGCCAAGTGCTCGAGCCGTGCTTCCGGGCTAGAGCGGATTCCGATCATTCTGGTTTGTAACCAGCGGCAGTGAAGAAGGCACGGCTATCGCTTGGCGTCACGCTGTCGATGGCATC
>NZ_CAMLJP010000057.1 GCF_946480385.1 uncultured Azospirillum sp. | reverse complement strand
CAGCACCCCAAGGCCGCAACGGCTACCAACTGCCGCCGCCTGCGCATCCCTTCTCGACTTCACGATCTACAATGTCAAAGATCCAGCCCGATCGCGACAGACCATCGACCGGCAAACCGGATCAATGCATCGTCATTTTGAGATCGGAGGAGCGCAAACCGACCGGTTCGCGCTGGCAGGCATCTTTTCTAGCTCTCTCGGCCGATCGGGTCAAGCCCTTTTTTCGGCCTCTCCACCGAAGCGTCGGCGGAGCAATGAGCGGAAACGATCCTGCCCCAATCCATCGGGACCTCAACCACCGGCGTCTTCGCTTCCGCAAGGGCGCCGCCGGTCGAGGGCCGGGTATATACGCAGCCGCTTGAGGCTCGTCCAGGACAAAATGAACCCCGGTGCAATTTTGCCCTACCTCTCCTGGCCCGCCGCAGATGATGCCCGGATAAGCGCAATTCGTCGCAGTGCAGTGCCATCACACTTGCAGGATAGGCGAGTGGGAGCAGATACAGGGCGCCCCTGCCCTTCCGCGATCCGGCCATGCACGACCCTACCCTTCTGCTCGATGTCCTGTTCCTGCTGTTGGCCGCGATCCTGGTGGTCCCACTGTTCCAGGCTCTGCGCATTCCAGCGGTGCTGGGCTATCTCGTGGCGGGCGCGATGCTGGGTCCGCACACGCCAGGACCGGTGGTCGATCTGGCGGTGCCCCAGGTGTTGTCGGAGTTCGGCGTCGTCTTCCTGCTGTTCGCCATCGGGCTGGAATTGCCGGTCTCGCGCCTGCGCGCCATGCGGCATTACATCTTCGGGTTGGGGCTGATGCAGGTCGGGTTGACCAGCGCCGCCATCGGCCTTGCCGCTTGGTGGCTCGGGCTGTCGCCGGAGGCCGCCCTGATCGTCGGCGGCATGCTGGCCTTCTCCTCCACCGCCACGGTGCTGAAACTGCTGGTCGAGCGGGGGGAGACCGTCGCCCGTTTCGGCCGGATTTCCGTCGCAGTGCTGATCTTCCAGG
Source organism: uncultured Azospirillum sp. (assembly GCF_946480385.1). Next base: position 36,824 of record NZ_CAMLJP010000057.1, on the reverse strand, counting down.
ACCTCGCGGTCGTTCCGCTGCTGACCCTGCTGCCGCTGCTGGCCGATCCGGACGCCAGCATTCCGCTGGCGCTGGCGCTCGCCGCGGCAAAGGCGGTGGCGGCGATCCTGGTCATCATGCTGCTGGGTCGCTTCGTCGTGCGGCCTGCCTATCGATTCATCGCGTCGGCCGGTAATCCTGAGCTGTTCACCGCCACCAACCTGTTCGTCGTCCTGGCGGTCGGCTGGCTGACGGCCGAGGCCGGCATGTCGATGGCGCTGGGCGCCTTCCTGGCCGGCATGCTGCTGGCTGATACCGCTTACCGCCATCAGGTGGAGGCGGATATCGAGCCGTTCCGCGGGCTGCTGCTCGGGCTGTTCTTCATGACGGTGGGCATGTCGCTGGACCTGCCGGCCATGGCGGCGGAGGCGGAGACCATCGCGGCGCTGACCACTGCGCTGCTGGTCGGCAAGAGTCTGCTGCTGTTCCTGCTGTGCCGGCTGTCGGGGCTTGGGCTGGCGACCTCGCTCAGGATCGGACTGCTGCTGTCGCAGGGCGGCGAGTTCGCCTTCGTGCTGATCGGCAAGGCGGTGGGTCTGTCGGTGCTGGACGGCCATACCGGCTTGCTGCTGTCCTCATCGGTGGCGCTCAGCATGGCGGTGACGCCGGCGATCGGTGCGGTCGCCCAGCGCCTCGCCCAACTGATCGAGGCGCGGATGGGTGCCGAGGCTTTCGGCATCGAGACCAGCGATCTGAAGAGCCATGTGCTGATCTGCGGCTATGGCCGCGTCGGCAAGGCGGTCGCCAGGCTGCTGACCGAGCACAACATCGCCTATGTGGCGCTCGACCTGGAGCCGCAACGGATCGCCGCCGCCCGCCATGACGGGTTGCCGGTCTATTACGGCGACGCCAGTCAGGGCACCGTGTTGCGCGCCGCCGGGATCGAGCGGGCGCGGGCCGCCGTCATCACCTTGAACCGGCCGGATGCCGCCCACCGTGCGGTGGAGGCGATCCACGCGACGGCGCCGAAGCTGCCGATCATCGCCCGCGCCCATGATCTGGGGCAGAGCGCCACCCTGGCAGGGGCCGGCGCCAGCGCCATCGTGCCGGAGACGATGGAGGCCAGCCTGCAACTGGCCGGCCTCGTCCTGCGTAGCGCCGGAGTCGATTCCGCTGCCATCGACCTCAGCCTGAAATCCTATCGGGACGGCAACTACCGTGCCCTGGCTGAGCAGAAAGCGGCCGATTAGATCGGGTTAGCGCGCGAACACCCGCGCCCGGTCGATGTGGACGGCGCAGCGGTCGCCGGCGACGATGCCGAGCGTGGCGAGACGCTCGCGGTCCATCTCGGCCTCCAGCGCCAGACCGGCGAGGTCGATGTCGATGCGGGCGTCCGGCCCGACGACATGAATGCCGGAGATGCGCGCCGGACCGCCGGCGGCCGGTGTGACGCCGAGATCATGCGGACGGACATAGGCCACCGCCGGCCCCTGCACCCCGCCATCGGTCGCAATGGCGAGTGCGCCGCCTCCGACATGGGCGACGCCGCCTTCCACCGTGCAGTCGAGCCGGTTCACCTGCCCGAGGAATTCATAGACGAAGGCTGAGGCCGGATGATCGTAGACCTCCGCCGGGGTTCCGATCTGCTCGATCCGGCCCTGGTTCATCACCACCACGCGGTCGGCGAGTTCCAGCGCCTCCTCTTGGTCGTGGGTGACGAAGACGGAGGTGATGTGGATGTCGTCGTGCAGCTTGCGCAGCCAGCGCCGCAGCTCCTTGCGGACCTTGGCGTCGAGCGCGCCAAAGGGCTCGTCGAGCAGCAGCACCTTCGGCTCGATGGCGAGCGCGCGGGCGAGCGCGACGCGCTGGCGCTGGCCGCCCGACAGCTGCGCCGGATAGCGGCCGGCGAAGGGCGACAGTTGCACCAGTTCCAGCAGTTCGCTCACCCGCCGCCGGATCTCGCCCGAGCTTGGTCGCTGGCCACGCGGCCGGACCTTCAGGCCGAAAGCGACATTGTCGAACACGCTCATGTGGCGGAACAGGGCATAATGCTGGAAGACGAAGCCGACCTGCCGGTCGCGCGGCTTCAGCCCCAGCGCCTCCTCCCCATTCAGCAGCAGGCCGCCGGCATCGGGGCTTTCCAGCCCGGCCATGATGCGCAGCAGCGTGGTCTTGCCCGAACCGGAGGGACCGAGCAGGGCGAGAAGCTCCCCCGACCTAACCTCCAGATCGACGGAGTCGAGCGCGGTGAAATCGTTGAAGCGCTTGGTGATGCCTGAAACCTGGATCGCCATGGATTGCGTTTCCTCTGCCTGCCGGCGATCAGTGCCGGGTCGCCGCCAGCTCGTCCCCGAAGCGCCACTCCAGCGCGGTCTTCACGACCAGCGTGACCAGCGCCAGCATGGCCAGGAGCGAGGCGACCGCGAAGGCGGCGATGAAGTTGTATTCGTTGTAGAGAATCTCGACATGCAGCGGCATCGTGTTGGTCTCGCCCCGGATATGGCCGGAGACGACCGACACCGCGCCGAACTCGCCCATCGCGCGGGCGTTGCACAGCAGCACGCCGTAGAGCAGGCCCCATTTTATGTTGGGAATGGTCACCCGCCAGAAGGTCTGCCAGCCGGACGCGCCCAGCACCAGCGCGGCCTCCTCCTCGTCGGAGCCCTGCTCCTGCATCAGCGGGATCAACTCGCGCGCCACGAAGGGGAAGGTGACGAAGATGGTGGCGAGCACCAGTCCCGGCACGGCGAAGATGATCTGGATGCCCATGTCGCGCAGATGGGCGCCGAACAGCCCGTTCAGGCCGAACAGCAGGACATAGATCAGACCGGAGATCACCGGCGACACCGAGAAAGGCAGGTCGATCAGCGTGATCAGCAGGTTCTTGCCGCGGAAGTCGAACTTGGCGACGCACCACGAGGCGGCGACGCCGAACAGCAGATTGGCCGGAACCGAGATGGCGGCGACGATCAGCGTCAGCTCGATGGCAGCGACCGCGTCCGGCTCGGTAAGCGCCGTCCAATAGGCGTCGAAGCCGCGGCGCAGCGCCTCCGCGAACACCGCCACCAGGGGCAGCAGCAGGAACAGCGCCAGAAACAGCAGGGCGCCGATAATGAGAAGGCTGCGGACCCAGCCCGGTTCGCTCAGCGCCGAGCGCACCGGCGGAACGGGGATGCTGGTGCCGGTGACCGTATCAGCGGGCATGGCGCGACCTCATCCATTGCTGGAGGAGATTGAGGATCAGGAGCATGACGAAGGACACCCCCAGCATCGCGGTGCCGACCGCAGCGGCGCCGGCATAGTCGTACTGCTCCAGCTTGATGACGATCAGCAGCGGCAGGATTTCCGTCAGGCCAGGCATGTTGCCGGCGATGAAGATGACGGACCCGTATTCGCCGACACCGCGGGCGAAGGACAGCGCGAAGCCGGTCACCAGCGCCGGCAGAATGGCAGGCAGGATGATGCCGCCGAAGGTCTGCAGGCGCGACGCGCCCAGCGAAGCCGCGGCCTCCTCCTCCTCCGGCGGCAGATCCTGGAGGATCGGCTGCACGGTGCGTACGACGAAGGGAAGCTCGATGAAGGTGAGGGCGATGGCGATGCCGAGCGGGGTGAAGGCCACCTTCACGCCGAACAGTTCGTCCAGCGGCTTGCCGATCCAGCCGTTCGGGGCGTAGAGCGCGCTGAGCGCGATGCCCGCCACCGCCGTCGGCAAGGCAAAGGGCAGGTCGACCAGCGCATCCACCAGCCGCTTGCCGGGAAAGTCGTAGCGGACCAGCACCCAGGCGACCAGAAAGCCGAAGATTGCGTTGGTCAGCGCGGCGGCGAAGGATAGCCCGAAACTGACCTGGAAGGCGGCCAGCACGCGCGGCGTTGTCACCGCCGCAAAGAAACCGCTCCATCCGAGGGCGCTGGATTTGAGGATCAGAGCCGCCAGCGGCAGCAGCACGATGATGCCGAGGTAGCTGAGCGTAAAGCCGAGCGTCAGTCCAAAGCCCGGAAGGACGCTGGGCTTGCGGAAGAGGGGCAGGGAAGCGCGGACGGTCACCGCGCTCTCCCGTCCGGAGGGGACGGCACCGCTGCCGGCGGCGGCGACCATGGGTCAGCGCCCCTTCTGGAAGATCTGGTCGAAGACGCCGCCATCCGAGAAGTGCTTCTCCTGCGCAGCACGCCAGCCCCCGAACTGGTCGATGGTGACCAGCTTAACATCGGCGAAGCGTCCCGCATACTGGGCCGCCAATTCCGGCGACCGCGGGCGGTAGAAGTTTCTGACCGCGATCTCCTGCCCTTCGCGGGTGTAGAGGAACTGCAGGTAAGCCTCTGCCACCTTCCGGGTTCCCTTGCGGTCGACGACCTTGTCCACGACGGCGACCGGCGGTTCGGCCAGGATGGACAGGTTGGGCGTCACGATCTCGAACTTGTCGGCGCCGAATTCCTGCAGCGAAAGATGTGCTTCGTTTTCCCACGCCAGCAGGACGTCGCCGATTCCACGCTGGGTGAAGGTCACGGTGGCGCCGCGGGCGCCGCTGTCCAGCACCGGGACATTCTTCAGCAGCTGCGATACGAACTCCTTCGCCTTGGCCTCGTCGTTGCCGTTGGCTTGCATGGCGTAGGCCCAGGCGGCCAGATAGTTCCAGCGCGCGCCGCCAGAGGTCTTCGGGTTGGGGGTGATGACCTGGACGCCCGGCTTCACCAGGTCGTTCCAGTCCTTGATCCCCTTCGGGTTGCCTTTCTTCACCAGGAACACGATGGTCGAGGTGTAGGGAGCGCTGTTGTTCGGCAGGCGGCTCTGCCAGTCCTTGGCCAGCAGGCCGGCGTCGGCGATGGCGTCGATGTCATAGCCCAGCGCAAGGGTCACGATGTCGGCGTCCAGGCCGTCGATGACCGAGCGGGCCTGCTTGCCCGATCCGCCATGCGACTGCCGCACCGTCAGGACGCGGCCGGTTTCCGCCTGCCATGCCTTGGCGAAGGCCTTGTTGAACTCGACGTAGAATTCCCTGGTGGGATCGTAGGACACGTTCAGCAGCGAATCCTTGGAATCCGCGGCGGCGACACCCAACCAAGCCAGCGTCAGGCCGGCGGCGAGAAGAGTCAGACGACGAAGCGACATGGCAAAAGCCTCCTTCGGTGGCTGCCGATTTTCACTATTCTCTTTCGTGGTATGCGGCGCTCTTTTTCTATCTGCTTCGTAGAGTTTGCATGCCGGTGTGGTGCTTGGGAAGCGGTTTTTTGCGTTCGGATGCGGGAAAACCGCGCGCTGTCGTCAACCCCTTGGCGTTACGGCGAAAAGTGGCTGGGGGAACTCCGTTCGGCACGGCGCGTGCCATTCTCATGCCTGACGGGGGATCGTGATCGGAACCGGCAACTTTGCCGGCCATGCCCTGTTGAGTACCGACAGATCGACATTGTCAGGAGCAAACACGATGGCTGGCCCTTTCCGGAAAGTGGGCACTGAACTCCCGAAGGCCGGCACCTCGCGGGGCATGGGGCGCCCCGCCATGTGGGGCATTCTGGGCATCCTTGCGGTTCTGGCCCTGCTGCTGCTGTTCTTCCCGACCTGGTAACGGTGGCCGGCGGCGATGCTGGTCTATGGTGACCAGGAGGTTTGCGAGGATCCGCGCCGCCGGATCGCGAGGCTGCGGTGCGGCCTTGCCGGCGGCGGCCCTGCCGCTTCCGGCCCGGAACGGCATGGCGCTCTGGTAACGCTGTTCATCGAAGCGGCAGAACTGGCGCAGGGTTTGGCCGATTGGGAATTCCACGCCTCGGGCATGGACGACCGCACTCCCTTGCAGGATGCAGCCATGGCGGTGGTGATGGAGCTTGCCGCCGGCGTCGCCGCATCCTGGCGGTTGGGCGGGCGGTTGACCGATCCACCGGATACTGCCCATTCTCTCGACGCGCTCGACCGGCTGTCCGCCCTGCCACTGCCCGAAACGGTCGGCATGCGCAGGGCCGAAGGCTATGCCTTCTACAGCCTCTACCCCGAAGCCTATCTGGAAGCGGCGGCGCGTCTGCCGCCGAGCTTGGCCAAATCGCCGATGGTGATCGGACTGCGCAGCATCGGCACCGGGCTGGCAGCCATGGCGGCGATTGCGCTGAAGGCGCCGACACCGGTGACCCTGCGGCCGATCGGCCATCCCTTCCGACGGGAGTTGCGGGTGTCGGAGAGACTGCGCGCCGCCTTGCTGGCAGATCCCAAGGCGACCTATGTCGTCGTGGACGAGGGGCCGGGGCTGTCGGGCAGTTCCTTCGGCGCCGTGGCCGACTGGCTGGAGGCACAGGGAGTGGCGGCGGACCGGATCGCCTTCCTGCCCGGCCATGGCGGCGAGCTTGGCCCGCAGGCCTCCGACCGCCACCGGCGGCGATGGGCCGAGGCTGTGCGCCCGGTGGTCGGCTTCGACGACCTGTTCCGGTCCACAGAGAGGCCGTTCTCGCCGCTGGAGCGATGGTTCGTGGACAGTCTCGGCCCGCCCGTCGCACCGCTGGACGATCTGTCGGGAGGCGGGTGGCGGCGGTTGTACGGCACTTCCGGCGGCCTGCCTGCCAATCCGCAACAGGAACGCCGCAAATTCCTGCTGCGCACGGCCACGGGATCATGGCTGCTGAAGTTCGCCGGGCTGGGCGGAGCGGGGGAACAGGCGCTGGAGCGTGCCCACGCCCTTCACGCCGCCGGCTTCACAGCGGAGCCGTCGATCCTGCGCCACGGCTTCCTTGCGGAACGCTGGCTGGAGGACGCACGCCCCCTGACGGAGGTGACGCCGGACGCCGTGGAACGCCTCGCCGGCTATCTGGCTTTCCGCGCCGAACGCTTCCCCGCTCCGTCCGGATCGGGCGCCGCCCTGGCGGACCTGTTGACCATGGCGCGCACGAATGTTGGCGAGGCGCTGGGCGACGGCGCCGCGAAGGCGCTGGACGGCTGGACGGCCGACCGGCTGGCCGAACTGGAGGCGGGCCTGCGCCGGGTCGTCACCGACAACCGCCTGCACCGCTGGGAATGGCTGCGGCTGCCGGACGGACGGCTGATGAAAAGCGATGCGCTGGACCATGCCTTCGCCCATGACCTGATCGGCTGCCAGGACATCGCCTGGGACGTGGCTGGCGGGATCGTAGAATTCGACCTGTCGGACGCGCAGGCCGAGGCCCTGTGCCGGGCGGTCGAAGGGGCCGTGCCGCTCGACCGCAGGCTTCTGGCCTTCTGCATCCCCTGCTACATCGCCTTCCAAATCGGCTATTGGACCTTCGCCACTGGCAGCGACCCGTCGGCAGCCGACGAACGTCGTCGATACGAGGAGCGATGGTGGCAATTCTCCTTGCCACCGAAGGACGCGGGATGATGGCGTTGACACCCGGCGGCGTCACTCCTATGGGTGGAAACGGATGCTGACCGAGTCCCGCCCGTCGAGGCGCCGCCGGCGGTCGTCGTGCCAACCGGGACCGTTCGAACGATGCCAGCCTCCGACCCCCACGCCGCTACACTGACCGACCTGATCACCCGACTGCACGGTCCAGCCGGGACCGGGGAGGCTTTGAAGGCGATTTCGGAAAGCTGCGAAGCCGCGAGGGCGGCAGGGCTGGGCAGCGATGCCGGGGCGATGAGAGCGCTGGACGCTGAGACGGCCAACCTCGACCCGATCCTGCGGGAATCGGCCCTTGCCGCTGTGTCCGGCGACCTGCGGCGATACCTGCGCATCCTGGGCATGCTGGACGCCGTGCTGGATCTGGCGTCGCTGGAGGGGATCAACCAGATCTACTGGTCCATGCAGCGCCAGCTTTTCCTGATGCGCATGGACATGGCGTCCGTGCCCGATTTCGTCACGGAGCACCTGTTTGCCTTCTACGAGCGCTTCCTGCGGCAGATCGCATTGCGTCTGGGGCTGACCCCGGCGGCAAGGCAGGCGGGGATGCCCGATACCGGACGGGTCGTCATCGTGACGAACCAGTTCCTGTCCGCCGAACACCAGCCGTCGCGCGACCTGCTGCTGCTGGCGGTCCGGCTGCAGCGCGACCTTGGCCGAACGGTTCTGGTGCTGAACACCAACATGATGCCGGACCGCTATTACAGCCCCTTCGTCCCGCCCTTCGCCGCCGCGCTGGAAGAGAGGCTGTCGGGGGAGCAGACGATCCGCTGCGGCGGCGAGCGGATCCGCATGCTTTCGTCCACCGCGCCCGGCATCACCGTGGAGAAGCTTGGCGGCTTTCTGTCGGCGGTGGAGGCGTTCGATCCCGATCTGGCGATCGCCTTCGGCGGCTCGGTGATCGTCGCCGACCTGCTCGAATGCGCGCGTCCGCTGATGTGCATCCCGACGACCAGCGGGCGGATCGTCTCGCTTGCCGACATCGTGCTGGATTTCGGCGGCCACGCGCCGCCGGCCGACCATGGGCGGCTCGCCCGGTCCTGGCGTCCGTCGCGCTTCGGCCTGTCGCTGCGCCGCACCGGCGATACCGCGACGCGCGCCGAATTCTCTCTGCCGGACTCCGCGTTCGTCTGTGTCGTGGTCGGCAACCGCCTGGATGCCGAGGCCGACGGCGCATTCCTCGAACTGCTGGGGCGGATTCTGGATGCCGTCCCGCAGGCGCTGGTGCTGTTCGCCGGCGGGGTGGAGGCTTTGCCCGGGCGGCTGGCCGCGGACGGGCATGCCGGGCAGCTGCGCAGCCTCGGCCATGTCGACCGGATGGAGGCGCTGATGTCGGTCTGCGACCTGTTTGTCAACCCGCGCCGCACCGGCGGCGGAGCGGGGGCGGCGCAGGCGATGGCGGGCGGCGTGCCGGTGCTGTCCTTCGACGGCGGTGACGTCGCCAGTGTCGCCGGCCCCTCCTTCCTGGTCGCCGACGACGCGGCCTATGTCGCCCGCGCCGCCGCCCTGGCCGGCGATCCGGCGCTGCTGGCCGAAGCGCGGCAGGAGGCCCGCACCCGCATCGCCGCGGTGGAGCGGGAAGGCGCCGACAACGCACAGCTCTCCGCCTACATGGCCGAGGCGGCCGGCCTGTTCGCGGCGCGGAGATAGCGCATGCGCTTCCTGCTTTGCGGACAAGGCACGTCGGAAATCCTGTGGTCGATCCACGCGGCGCTGATCGATCTGGGGCACGAGTCTGTGCTGGCGCTGCCCGACATCTCGCAGGAGGTGATCGACCGCCGCATCGACGTCCTGTTCGTGCTGAATCTGTTTGAGATTCCCAGGCCGACGGTGGAGATGGTGCGCGCCTACACCGCGCAGTTTGGTGCAAGTCCGGCCATCGTCCACATCTGCCTGAAGCACCCGTTGGAGGAGATCGGCGCCGGCACTGCGGAGGAAATCCGCGAGACCGACCGCTGGATGACCGACAACGACGTGTCCATGTGGTGCATGTGCCAGGGGTCGGCGGCGCAAGCCGTACGCCTGGGGCTGAGCCGGGTCTTCCACGAGCCGCTGGGGGTTCATCGCTCGATCTGCACCGCTCCGGCAGCGGACGGGTCGGTGGACCTCTACAAGCGCTGGATGGCGCAGGACACGCCCGGACTGCGGCGCCACCCCTATGCCGCGATGAAGGGACATTCGGACGCCGGGGCCGAGGCTTCGGTGGGCGACCGCTTCCTCTATCTGGGGCAGGGCTGGCCGGAGCATCTGGAGTCCGGACGTGACCCGGTGTCACCGGCGATCCAGCGCGATGCGGAGGAGGTGGCCGCGGCGATGATGAAACGGCCGAAGCTGCACCGGCTGCAGGCCATGGATAGCTGCGGGCTGACCGATCGGTCGGCGGATCCGGCCTGGACACTTGAGTTCAACCGGGCCTTCACCATTGCCTTCGCGGTGGAGAACCGGCGCCGCTTCGCCGGCGCGCTGCGCCGTGGATTCGGCGAGGGATTCTCGCTGTGGGGCAATGGCTGGGAGCGGTTCGGCCTCGATGCCGGCCCGGTATCGGCGGCCCCGCGCAATGCCTACCCCACCGCGGCGGCCTGCCTGGATTTCGGCAGCCTCGCCTACGACACGGCGATCTTCCCGAGGACGCTGGAGATCGTCAAACGGAACGGGCTGCTGGTGAGTTGGCGCCACGCCGACACCGCCCTGATATTCGGCCCAACCGAGGATCAGCTGACCTTCACCGACGAGGACGAGGCCGTACGCCTGCTCTCCGCGCTGGCAGACGACGCCGGCCGCCGCGCGAGGCTGCGGTCGGCGTATCTGGAGCATTGCTTCGACGCCCTGGCACTGACAGCCATCCTGCCGCGGGTCATCGCGCGCGCCTGCGGCTGACCGGGCCTACCCCCGCTTGCGCCGCTGCGCCTTGCGGACGATCGCCTCGATGCAGTCGAGCATACGGGCCGCGTTGGCAAGCCGGCCCTCGGCGTCCGGCGCCTCCAGCACGGCGGACAGCCGGTCGTCCTGGGCGCGCAGGAAGCCCTTGGAGCGTTTAGCCAACGTCACGACCTTTGCCGCGGCGCGCTCGCCCCGCAGGGTGACGGCGACGCCCGCCGGGCCGCAGCCGAGCGATGCGATGCCCAACGCCCGGCAGCGGCACCGCAGATCGGCGATGGCCAGCAGCCGCTCCACCGGGTCCGGCAGTGGGCCGAAGCGGTCCTCCATCTCCTCGCGCAGGGCGTCCAGTTCGCCGGCCTCGCGGGTGCGGGCGATGCGGCGGTGCAGGCCGATGCGCAGTTCCTCCTCCGGGATGTAGGCGGACGGGATGCAGTGCGGCACCGCGACCGTCACCTCCGGGTCCCAGCGGTCGTCGGGCTGGCGGCGCAGCGCCCGCAGGGCATCGGCCAGGATGCGCTGATAGAGTTCGGTCCCCACCGCGCGCAGATGGCCGCTCTGATCTTCGCCCAGCAGATCGCCCGCCCCGCGCTGGTCGAGGTCGAGCATGCTCAGCACGAAGCCGCCGCCCAGGCTTTCGATCACCTCCAGCGAGCCGAGCCGGCGGGCCGCCCGCTCCTCCAGCGGGTGGTCGGGATCGGTCAGCAGATAGGCGTAACCCTGCACAGCGCCCCGCCCGACCCGGCCGCGCAGCTGGTGCAGCTGGCCCAGCCCGAACAGGTCGGGACGGAACAGCAGCAGCGTGTTGGCGCGCGGGATGTCGATGCCGGATTCGATGATCGGCGTCGCCAGCAGGATGTCGCTCTCGCCGTCTACGAAGCCCATCACCGCATCGTCCAGCGCCGCTGCCCCCAGCCGGCCATGTGCCACCGCGATGCGGGCCGACGGCGCCAGTTCGCGGATCCACGCCTCCAGTTCCCCGAGGTCGGCGATGCGCGGAGCGACGCAGAAGGCCTGCCCGCCGCGCCCCAATTCGCGCAGCAGGGCGGCGCGGGCGGTGGCGGGATCGCGCGGGGTGACGGCGGTGCGCACCGGCCGCCGACGCGCCGGCGGCGTGTCGATGATGCTGAGCCCGCGCAGGCCCGCCAAGGCGCCCTGCAGGGTGCGCGGGATCGGCGTGGCACTGAGCGCCAGACAGTGGACGCCCTTGGTGCGCCGTTTCAGCGCCTGTTTCTGGGCGGCGCCGAACCGCTGTTCCTCATCCACCACCATCAGGCCGAGGCGGTCGAACCGGACATCCTTGGACAGCAACGCATGGGTGCCGATGACGATGTCAACCGAGCCATCGGCCAGCCCGGCGCGCACCCGGTCGGCCTCGGCCTTGGTCATGGCGCCGGTCAGCGGCTCCACCGTCACGCCGAAGCCGGCGAAGCGACGGCGGAACACATCCAGATGCTGACGGGCGAGGACGGAGGTCGGGGCCATCACCGCCACCTGATGGCCGGCAAAAACCACCGCCGCCGCGGCGCGCAAGGCCACCTCCGTCTTGCCGTACCCGACATCGGCGCAGACCAGATGGTCCATCGGATGGCCCTGGCGCATGGCGTCGAGCACCGCCTGAACGGCGCGCCGCTGCCCCTCGGTGGGGTCGAAGCCGAAGCGGGCGCCGAAGCGGCGCATGCGGTCGGCGGGAGGGTCGATGACCGGAGCCACTTCGCGGGCGCGGCGGCGAGCCTCGCGCAGAATGCCCTTGGCGGTCTCGGCGATCTCCGCCTCCAGCACGGCGCGGCGTTCCAGCCAATGGGCGTTCTTCAGGCTGTCGAGCTTCGCGCCGGTGTCGGCGGACCCATGGCGCCACAGCCGGTCGAAATCGGCGGTCGGCACCAGCAGCCGGTCGTCATGGGCGTAATCAAGGACCAGGAAATCGGCGGCCGACTCCTCCCCGTCCCCGGCGGCGATGGTTTCCAGCCCGATCAGCCGGCCGATTCCATAATCGAGATGCACGACGAAATCGCCGGTCGCCAGTTCCGACGGGGCCAGCGGCGGCCGGGTCGGCGCCTCGCCGCCACGCTCCTCGCCATGGCGCGGCGCCACCAGAACGGTCATGCCGTCGCAGACAAAGCCGTCGGCGGTTCGCAGAGGCAGAACGGCGCAATCGCCCGCCGCCAGCGGCGGTTCAGGCCAGCGGTCGAGACGCGGCACCGGGCGTTCCAACGCCGAAGATGCCCGCTCGGCCAGCCGATCAGCCTCGCCCGAACCCGCGCCGGAGCGGACACCGAGCAATACCGCCCTGCCCTCGCTGGCCAGGGCCGCAGCACGCCGCAGCAGCGTGCGTTCGGTCCGCACCGGCTCCACAACGTGGCCTGCCGTCATCTCCACCGGCAGGGCAGCCCGGGCGGAAAGTTCTTCTTCCAGCGCATCGGCGTCGATCAACCGGCGTTCGAGCGCCGGGATCGGCAGCAGACAGGGATCGTCGCGGCGAATGCGCCGATCCAGTCCGGCTTCCGCCAGATCGTCGGCCCGCGCCTCGATGCGGTCGCGCGCGCCGGCATCCAGCACAACCAGCGCATCCGGCAGCAGGTCGAGCAGCAAAGGGCAATCGTCGAAGACATTGGGGAGTTGAAGGTCGAAGCCGTAGGGTCGCCGGCCCTCCTCCAACTGCCGGCGCAGACTGTCCGGCAGGGCGGCCCCAAGTCGGGCAAGGCTGGCGGCCAGCCGGTCGAGCATCTCCGGCCCGACGATCAACTCGGTGACCGGACCCAGCGTGATCCCGTCGATCGCCTTCACCGACCTTTGGGAAACTGGATCATACAGGCGCAGTTCGCGCACGACGCCATCGGCGATGTCGCAGCGGACCGGACGCTCGCAGTCACCGGGGAAGACCTCCACCACCGCGCCGCGGATCGCCACCTCGCCGGGCTCGTCCACCCGGTCGTCCAGCACATAGCCGGTGCGGGCGAACCAGCCGCGCCATGCCGTCTCGTCATAGGCCATGCCCCGCGTCAGGCGGAAGCGTCCGCCCGCCCAGGCGTCTTGCGGCGGCAACCATTGCAGAGCCAGATCGGCCGAGGCCACCACCAGCCGGCCGGCGGTGGGCTTCCCCCCGTCGGCAAGCCGCATCAGGCCGGCAGCGCGGCGCCCCAGCACGGCCCGCGATGGCGCGGCACGATCGCCGGCGGCCGTCTCGTCGATGGGCAGCAGGACGGTGTCGAGATCGGGGAACAGGTCGCCCACCAGCCGTGCCAGCCGGGTGGCGCGCGCGTCGCTGCGGGCAAGCAGCAGGACGCCGCCGGGACGGCGGGCGAACGCGGCCAACCGGACGGCCAGTTCGCCTTCGCTTTGCACGGATACTGTGGCGGGAGACGACGCCGGAACCGGGGGCGGCGCGTCGGGCGACGGATCGGCGACGGGAACTCCGTCAAGCATGATGGGCGTACATGGTGGGCAGGCTCCGCTCGATGGCACCGCGCATCCCTCGGGAGGAGGGACGGCGGGGCTGCGGAGGTTAAACACCGCCGAACCTACCGCGGTTGCCTACCCTTCAGTCTAGCGGAACTTTCCGGTTCAGTGCAGCACCAGCCAGCCGACCAGAACCGCCAGGAAGGCGCCGGCCGTCGACCCCAGCACGGTCAGCAGCGGCGACCAGCCCGCTCCGGCGGTCTTTTCCGCCGATGCGCTGTCCAGGCCGCGCAGGCTCTGGTCCATCCGCATCAGGAACACCTCCAGCCCACCGATCCGCTCCGTCAATTCGCGTACGGAGTCGGCAAGGGAGTCGGACCGTTCGCCTTGAGTGGTTTCCAGACGGGAAGCATCGGCCCGCAGAGCCGTCACCCCCTCGCCCGCATCGCGCAACAGCCGACCGATGGTCTGCTGGGCGGCGGCAAGCTGGCGCTGGTCGCGGCGGACCGCGTCGATCCGCTCGCCGATGCGCTGCAGATGCGGCGCCAGCAGGCGGTCGAGCCGCTGGTCCTCCGGGTTCGGCTGGGCGAAGGTCGTCGTCTCGCCGGTGGAGGGCGAGCGCACCACCGCGACCACCCGCGAGGGGTCCGCCCCCTCCGGCAGGATCACCTCCGCTTCGAAGGCATGGGAACCGTCGCCAATGCCGCCGCCGGCCAGATCGGGCCGTGGCCGGTCGGCCGCCACCCGCGCCAGCATTTCCGGCGGCCCGCCGTCCCGCTCCAGCCGCAGTTCAACCTCCAGCCGGTCGGCCGGATGGTTGCCGTCCCACGCCCAGCCGAACACACGGCCACCCTGCAGGGCATCGATGTGACCGACGATGGCCGCCGCTTGCGGTGCGTCGATGGGATCGGCCACGGGGGTGGTCTCGCGAAGCTCGACGATCTTGGCGGTGGCGGACATGGGACCGGCTTCCGGTTGTTGTGCTGGAGAAGGCGCTTGCGCTTACGCCGCCTTGCGGTCGGTGGCGCGGCGCAGGGTGTGGCTGGGCATGCGGTGGGGGACGTAGTTCTCGTCCAGGAACTCCCGCATGTCGCGATAACGCTGGTAGTAGGTGCGGTTGAACTTCTCGAACAGGCTCTGGTTCCAGTATTCCTCGAGGACGAAGGGCTTTTCCGAATAGACGTTGTAGCAGGGGATCGCAAAGGTCTCCGCGAACTCCGCCGTGCGGCTGTCATAGCTGAAGTAAACCGACGGCGTGGCGTTCGACAGGGCCATCAGGTTGCCGTGCAGGCGGTAGCCCAGAACGAGATCCTTCGACCGCACGAGGTTCTCATAGTCGGCGACGACGTCCGAATACCACAACCGCTCGCGATACAGCGCATCCATCTCGTCGTCGAAATACCACTGCTTCAGCCAGGCGCTGTCATGCAAGTGCGTCCAGGCCTCTGCCTTCTGCTCCTCGGTGCCCCACAGCAGCTTCTTCTCCTCCACCTCGCCCTGCATCATTAGGACGGTGTCGAACCGGCGGGAGATGTCCTTCACGAAGTCGCGGTGGCGCTCCAGATACTTGCGGACGTCCGGCGAATAATGCTTGGAGACTTCGCGGCGCATGGTGATGCCGACCTTGCGCACGCTGTCCAGCGCCGGCAGGTCGATGCGGAGTTCCGGGTCGCGGTTGCGGAAGGCGGTCGGGCAGCCGACGATGCGGGTGTTCTTGATGCCGAGGTCCCACAGCACTTCGGCGGTGTAGGTGCCGCGCACGCCCAGCGTCGTCGACTTGTCGGCGATCATCCGCCAGATGCGCTTGCTTTCCTCGGTCAGCGTCAGCTTGCCGGTGGCCGGCGCCTGGGCACCGACGCCGAAGGCGATGACGGGAATGCGCAATTTCGCCAACACCTGGATGGTCGCCGCCGGCCAGTCCATCGAATCATGGATGTAGTTGCTGCCGCGCAGGAAGACGTAGTCGTATTCCGCGTTGATCCGGTCGACCACCTCCTGCCGGAACTCGCGGATCTCCAGCACGTCCAGCTTGTCGTAGGTCAGAAGCTTCAACGAAGAGTCGAAGACGAACGCGTCACCGATGTTGTGATAGTGATCGATGCTGCGCTGAATGTCCTGGTAGCTGTACCAACGCACGCAGTCGTGATCGTAGACTTCGCCCGACGGAATCATGACGAGGATGTTGGCCACGGCGGCTCTCCCTGGGTTGGGCGACAATAGGAGCGGATGGTGCCCGGATAACCGCCGGGCAAAGTCGAATCTCTACACAGGACCTGTTCTATAGGTTCTGCGAATTTTTATCCAACATTATCAATCTATTCGGCTTCATGCGGAACAAAATATTCTGCGTATTCGAAAATATCACAGCGCATTACAACATTCCTTCATCACGACCGCTGCGCCACCGCCCGCTCAGGCATCGAGGCCGCGGCACCGCCTGCGGCCAGCAGCGCGTCGAACACTTCCGAGTGCTGACGGGCGCATTCGGCGCGGTCAATGGGGCGGCGGATGCGCAGGCGCAGACGGTCCCATAGATCGGGCGTGGTCAGCGCTTCCGTCATGCGGTCCACCAGATCCTCGACGCTGCCGTTGCGGAAATGCAGGCCGTCGACGCCGTGGGTCACCTTCTCCGCCATGCCGCCGATGTTGCTGGCGATGATCGGGCGGCCATGCAGGAAGGCCTCCTGGATGACGACCGGGGAGTTCTCCCACCAGATCGACGGGATGATCATCCAATCGACGTCCTTCATCAGGCCCGGCAGCTCGGCCGACCGGTAGCTGCCGTAGAAGCGCACCCGGTCGCCGGCCTTCTCGACTGCGTCGTTGAAGCGCTTCTGATAGGCCTCCGGCTGGCGTTCCAGATTCCCGCCGAAGATCATCAGCGCGCCGTCCTCGCCCCAAGCCTTGTCGGAGATGCGGGACACCGCCTCCACCAGCAGATGGGCGCCCTTGAACTCGGTCAGCTGGCCGAAGAAGGCGAAACGGTTGCGCTTGCCGGCGCGCGTGACCGGGCGCGGCGGGGCGATACCCTCGATGGTCAGGCCGTTCTCGATCATGCGGAACTTCTCGCGCGGCAGCCCCCAGTCGACATAGCGGTCGATCAGGAAGTTCGACGGGCTGATGTAGAAGTCCGCCTGCTCCAGGAAGGTCTTCAGGAACAGCTCGCGCTTGAAGAACTCCGCCTCGCCGATGTGCGGGAAGCAGCCGGCGCAGTCGGCCGGGCTGGCGCGGTAGCACAGCGTGTTGCGGCTGGTCTTCACCATCTGGCCGTGGTGGTGGCAGATCGACAGGTATTCGTGCAGCGTCACCACGATGGGAACGCGCGGCAGGGCCTGGCGCACCGCCTGGATCGTCTCGATCCCCAGCCCCAGGAAATGGTGGAAGTTCACCACGTCCGGCTGAAGGTCGCGGACGTAGCGGACGAAATCCTTCTCCAGCCCCGGCAGGTTGCGGTTGGACAGGCGGAAATGGTCGTAGTCGTTGGCGTAATACAGCACCTCCCGCTCCTTCTGGCGCAGAGCCATCAGGGCGGAGCCGCGGTGCTGGGCGATGGGCGGCGCCACGCGGGCGAGATAATGGCTCTCCCAGCCCGGCAGGTCATGCAGGCCGTTGTGCAGGTTGTAGGAGGCGACCTCACCCCCGCCCAGCGAGAAGGAGGGGTGGCCATGGCTGATGATCAGCGCGCGCTTGGTCTTGCTCATCGGGTGACCGTTTGTCCTAAGCGGGGGTGGTGAGAAACTGAGTAGGGGCAATAACTTAGGCCGCGATGGACGCCTTCCAGCGCTCGGCGAAGTTCCATTCGTCGACCAGCGCGCTCATGCGCTCCAGCCGGGGATCGCGGGCATTGCGGGGTTGTTCGTCGACCGCCACCAGCCGGATCTTCGGCAGCCACAGGCAGGACCCGCCGGCCGCCCGAACCCGCAGGCACAGGTCCAGCCCCTTCGGCTCCGGCGCGAGATAGCGGCCGCCGTCGGCCATCGCGCGCACCAGAAGTTCGCGCGGCAGCAGTGCGCAGTCGGCCGAGGCGGCATCGACTGCCGACGCCTCCTGCTCCTTCAGCCAGTCGCGCGGGTAGCCGGCAAAGCGGCGCTCGTAGGTGACCCCGCCGCCCGGCCCTTCCACCGCGACGATGCCGGCAAAGCGGACCGAATGATCCTCATACAGCAGGGTCGGGCTGGCCATCACCGGCGCCAGCGCGGCGGAGCCGACGGCGTTCGGCTTGCGGATCGCACGCTCCAGCGCCGACAGCCAGCCACGCTCGGTCGGCAGCACCGACGGGGAGAGCAGCAGGACGCGGTCGGCGCGGGCATGCGGCAGGGCTGCGGCGACCGCGTCGAACGGGTCGGCGGCCATGGGTGCCGCGACGAAGCCGACCGAGAGACGGTAGAAGCCGGCGGCCTGTCGGACCATGCCGGCCAGACGTTCATGCGTGCCGGTGCCGGCCACCACCAGGATTTCCGCCTCGGCGAAGTCCGGGTCGTTGGCCATACGGGCGAGGTTCAGGTCGACATCCTCGCGTCCGTCGCAGACCGGCAGAACCACCGACACGCGCGGGCTCTTCAACGCGCGGCCCATCGGGTGCAGGACGGAGGAGGGGGCCGGCTGCCCGGACGCCGCGGTGCGCAGCATCGGCCCCAGGTGGGTGGCGACGATGCGGTCGATGGAGGGGCTGTCCGGATTGACCGCCCCCAGCATCCGGCGCAGCGAATCGCCGCTCGGCGGCTGGCAGGGCAGCGGCAGGAAGGCGATGCCGTCGGCGAGCGTCAGTTCCAGATGGAACTCGGCGTTGGCAGCGATGCCGGCCGGCTCGCGGGCGAAGGCGGTGAAGCCGTGGGCGTCATTGCCCGGAACCAAGCGGCCGGCGAACAGCGGATCACAGGAGAATGCCTCGGACACGTCCTTGCGGGCCAGCCGCGACCAGTCGGTGTCCAGACGCGCCGTCATGCCGGCACCCTTCACCGTCACCGCGCGGACCGCCTGGGTGGGATCGAGCAGCCAGCCGCAGACGAACAGCCCGGCGCCCGGAACCCTTACCGCCATGTCCAACCCCATGCGCACCAGCGCCTGGATCTGCGACACCGTCTCCACCCCGTTGTAGCGGGCGGCGATGGCGGCGGCGACACCACGGCGGGCGGCATCGCCCTGCAATTGACCCAGCATGTCGCGGGCATGGGCGGAGGCGACGCCGTCGGCCAGAAGCTGCCGGTGTTCGAAAATCGCCAGATGGCGCCAGCCGTCGGCGGCACGGAAATGGATGCGGCGGATGGTGTCCGGGGCGGCGACCGGCCCTTCCAGAACCGTCAGCAGACCGGAGGCGTCGTCCGGCAGGTCCGGGCGGTGGAAGGGGGCGGCGGCGCTGGCGTGCGGGCGCAGATCCTCGGCCTCGACCAGCACATGGGACGCACCGGCCGGGAAGCCGTGCGACCAGCCCTGCACCATCAGCGCGCCATCGCGGAAGCGGCCCAGCACCTCGGCGAAGCCATCGGGGCGGGAGGCTTCATGTGCGAGCCCCGACAGCAGCCGGGTGCGTCGGTCGCCATCCCCCGCCTCGCCCTCGCCCATCTCTGGGCCGGACAGCAGGGTCACGGCGACGTCCAGCGCCACACCAAGCGACTGCGGCTGCACCTCGCGCAATGCCGCGACCAGATGGGCCGGATTGGTACGGACATTGGACAGGCGCGGCAGCAGCAGGTGCTTGCCCTGGGCGTCCTCGATCTCGATGCGGGATGGGCGCATGTGGGCCAGCCCGGTGACGCGGATGGCGCCCAGGAACCAGCGCTCCCCCGCCCCGTCGACCCAGCAGCCACCACGGAAACGCCCGTCGATCATGCCGTCCAGCATCACGACGCTGTCGGCCGGCAGGGGCTGGTCGATGGCGCCGAACAGCATCAGCGTGTCCTCGTCCAGCAGGACGGCGGCGGTGATGTCGGCCTTGGTGCTGCGGTCCTTCATCGGGTGCAATTCCCCTGGATAAGAGCGGCGGGTGCGGGCGACAGAAGTTCGCCGTAAAGCGCGAGGTGGAGCGAGGCGGCCTCCTCCGTCGGGCGGACGACGGGGATGTTGGCCGAAAGCCGCTCCCACAGATCGGGTTCGGTCATCGCGCGGGTCATGACGCGAGCGAGGTCGGCGGGGTCGTTGGGGCGGACATGCAGGCCGTCGACGCCGTCGCGCACCGCCTCCGCCATGCCGCCGATGCCGCTGACGATGACCGGCCGGCGGTGCTGGAATGCCTCCTGGATCACCAGCGGCGCGTTTTCCCACCAGATCGACGGCATCACCACCCAGTCGGCGGCGGCCATCAGCGCCGGCATCTCCTGCGGCCGATAGGGACCATGCGCGGTGGCGAGGCCGTTCGTCGCGTCGAAGCCATCGGCCACCCGCTGGCGGAACTCCGGTGCCTGATAGAGGCTGCCGCCATGCACGGCCAGCGACGGGGACAGGCCCTGCCGCGCCATGCGGGCGACGGCATCCAGCGCCACGGTGACGCCCTTGAACGGATTCAGGTTGCCGAAATAGGCGAAAGAGTCGCGCGCCGCACCGGGGGCGAGGTCGCGCGCCGGGGCCGGCTCAACAGCCGGGCGGCTGTTCGCCATCACCTCGATCCGGTTGGGATCGAGACCCCAGGCGACATAGCGGTCGCGTAGGAAGCGACTGGGCGCCAGGAAGTGGTCGACCAGCCCGAACATCGCCTTGATGTGCTTCTCGCGCAGCAGGAACTGATCGGCCGGCCGGTCGGGGAAACAACGGTGGCAGGCATCCGGCGACGCCTTGGTGCAGAGAGCGCGCGCTCCACCCTCGCCGCGCGGCGGGGTGACCATCTGTCCGTCGTTGGCGCAGATCGGGTAATAGTCGTGCAGGGTATAAACGATCTTCGCATCCGGGCAGACACGGCGGATCAGGAACAGCATCTCCACGCCCAGCAGCAGCGTGTGATGCACATGCACGATGTCGGGCCGGAAGGCACGCAGCAGGTTGGACAGGTCGGGGACCAGCCCGTGCAGGTCGATCTGGCTCTGGTGGAAATGGTCGAAATGGCCGGCCCACAGCAGCACCTCGTCGGCGCTGCGGCCCAGCGTCTGGAAGCCGGTGCCGGGACGCGGCGCACGGTGGGTGTCGTTGGTGCAGGCCAGGAACAGGCACTCCGCCCCCGCCGCCTTCAGGCCGCCGAACAGCTCGTGCGCGAAGATCTCGGTGCCGCCGGGATGCAGGCTCGGATGGTTGTGCGCGATCAGCAGCACCCGCGGCGGCCGGGCGGCAACCAGCGGACGCGCCGGCTGGCGCGGGGCGGGTCGCGCGGCAGCGTGACCCAATCCGGGGTGGTTGGCGGGAAGAAGCGGAAGGCGGCGGCGGCTCATGGCACGCTCCCCTTCTCCAGAACCAGCAGGTCCTGGAAATTCTCCGCCTCGCGCTGGCCACTCCAATGCCCGCGCATCACCGGACGCGCCGGGCGCAGGCCATGGGCGGCGAAGCGGCCAAGCAGGAACGCCTCGTCATAGGCGACGGCGGCGTTGGGGTGCTCCGGATCGGCCAGCAACTCCATGTCCGGCGCATCGCGGAACGGCGGCCGCGCGGTGCCCTTGGCGATGCCGGCGCGGGCGGTGGCGTCGGCCAGGAACAGGCTGAGGAAGCAGCGCCCGCCCGACTTCAGCACCCGCGCGATCTCCGCCGCGTAACGCTCGGTATCGGCCGTGCGCAGATGGGTGATGACCGAGGTCAGGATGACGAAGTCGTAAGCCGCCGCCTTGAAGGGCAGCGTCGCCGTCTCCCCCTCGATCCGGCCATCGGGATTGTACAGGCCGTTGGCGACGTCGAGATGGTGGAAGCGGAACTCCGGATAAGCCGGCGTGATGGTCGACGCGCACCAGCGGATGCCGTCCAGCACGATGTCGATGCCGTCGTAGGAGGAGTCCAGATACTGGGTCAGCGGCAGCGCCATGCGCCCGACGCCGCAGCCGATCTCCAGCACCTTGTGGTCGGGGCGCAGGCCGCCGAGACGGACGAAATGGCGCAGGAACTCCGCCCCGATGGCGCGGAAATCGCCATCGCCGATGAAGTGCAGCTCGGGCGGCGGTACCGGCAGGAAGCGGTTGCGCGCGATCTGCGCGCAGAGCCATTCCAGCTGCGGATCGGTCTGGCGGCGCAGGACGGCAAGCTGCGGGGTCGGCACGATCGCATTCATCGGGTCACCTGTGCTGTCTTGCGGGTGCGGCCGGTGTTGGACGGCCGCACCTCGTCGTCGGCGTACCAGTCGCGCGCCATCAGCTCGGCCATGCGGTCGGCCCAGCGGCGGCCATGGAGCCAGCGGTTGTATTCGGAGGCGACTCCGCGGGTGTAGCCCTGGTGCCGGCCGATGGAGCGGCGTTCCAGATGGTACAGCTCCACCGCCGGGGCATAGCGGATGTCGAGACCCTGTCCGCGGATGCGCAGGCAGAGGTCCGAATCCTCAAAGTCGCCGATGATGTAGTCTTCGCAGAAGCCGCCGGCGGCGCTGTAGGCGGCGCGCGTGGTCAGCAGGCACGCGCCGGTAACGCCGGGTACCGACCGTGGCCGGCAGGCGGCGGCAAAGTCACGCGGCAGTCCCTTGAAGTAGTGATGGTTGTACCAAGCGCCCTGCAGGTCGCGGTCGAAATAAAGGCCGGCATGCTGGAGACTGTCGTCATCGAACAGCAGCTTCGGACCCACCGCACCGATGCCGGGACGTTCCTCCAGCGCCGCAACCAGCTGCGGCAGCCAGCCGGCGCGGTCGGGCACCACATCGGAATTGAGGAACAGCAGGCGGTTGGCGCGGGCCACCGCGACGCCGGCGTTGTTGGCGGCGGAGTATCCGTAATTGGCGCTCTGCACCAACAGCAGCATCGGCAGGCCATAGAGGCCATGGAAGCCGCGCAGCAGATGCACCACCTCGTCGCGCTGCTCCGGGCTGTCGAGCACGAATACCAGTTCGGTATTGGCCATCGTCGGATCGGTGGCGAAGCAGGCGATCTGGAAGCGCAGGAATTCCAGCGTGCGGTAGAGTGGGATGATGACCGACACCGCGGGCTTGGCCTTGCGCTCGCCATAAACGACCAATTCCGGCTCACCACGGGTGGCGAGATGGGCGGCGTGCAGCGGGGCGACGGCCGGGCCGATGACGGTCTCCAGCAACTCCGGTGTGGCGAAACGCGGCGGCAGGCTGCCCAGCACGGCGGCGCGGGCGTCGGCATGGGCGCGCGGACGCGGTGGCGGGACGAGACGCAGGGCACCGCCCGATGCCAGCCGAAGCTCCGCCGTCACCTGAAGCGCTTCCGCCGGTTCGGGCAGGCCCGGCAGGTGCAAGACGAAGCCGCTGCGGTCGATGCCGGCCGTGCCGTAGAGCTTGGCGACATCCTCGCGCGGGAAGCGGTGGGCGAAGCGTTCCACCCGGCGCTCGCCGCCGAAGGGGGTGCGCACCACCAGTTCCGCCGCCAGCCCATGCGGATCGTGCAGCCATCCGGCGAGGAACAGCCCGCCGTCCGACGCGGGAACCGCGAGGTCGAGCGAGGCGCCGATTGGCCGCTTGGCATCGGCGGCCTGCCGGCGCGGCAGCGGGGCCAGCGCCTGCAACTCGCTGACCGCCGATGCGGCGGACGCATCGCTACGGCCACGCTGGGCAAGGCAGGTCAGCAGATAGTGGCGAAGCGCGGCCGGGGTGTCGGGACGGGCGTTCAGCCGGTCGGTCAGGGTCGGCAGGCCGACCGGCTCGCCGGGGAAGCGGCGGCAGGCGACGCCGTTGGCGCCCAGCACCACCAGCAGGTTGCCCGGCGCGCACAGATCACGGTCGATCAGCAGGTCGAAGACGATGCGCCCTTTCCCCGCCGGATCGGGTCCTATGCAGGCGTCGAAGGGCGCCCGCGCCACCGCGTTCGGCGACAGCACCACCAGACCGCTAATGGTGCCGAAGCGGCCGGACAGCGCGCCGGCACACAGGAGAAGGCCACCGCCCGCCGTCGCGCGGACCGCCAGATCGGCCGGCTCCGCCGCACGGTCCAGCACCAGCCGGCGGCACAGCGCGGCGAAGGCGGCATCGCGGCGAAGCGCCGGGGTGGAGCAGGCGAAGTCGAACAGGAAGCGCAACACCCGCAGCCGGGCGGCACCGTCCAGGCTGCCCAGCAGTCCGGCAGGGTCCAGATCGGCGGCGCCGGATTCGGTGCGAAGCTCGGCGATCACACGGTTGTTGGCGATGAAATGGATGGGCATCCGCGGGTCGCGCGGTGCCGGCAGGATCGACAAAACACGCCGCCCGCCCCAGCCGGTGTCGACGGTCAGCGTGGTGAAGGGCGGACGCACCGGCTCGCCGTCGACGCTCGGCGTGATCGAACCGACGGCATCGGTCGTGCCGTCCATCGTCCCATCCATCGTCCAAGAGACGAGGAGGAAGCGGCGGCCCAGCGCCAGACGTTGGGCGGGGGCGATCGACACCGAATTCGGCAGGACGGCGATGACGGTCATTGATTGGGATTCCGGCAGCGTCGATGGGTTTGAAATTCGAAAAGGCGGACTTCGGGCAAAGGGGGACCGGCGGCGGCTTTGACACCACCGGTCCGTCCTTCTCAGGCGTCGCTTGAAAAGCGTCGCTCGATCAGTGCCCGGTTAGCAGGCTGCGGAAAAAGTCGGGCAAAGGAGGTAGGGGGGCCTTTATGTTGTGGCCGACCCACAAAGGCGAACACCGCATATTGTAGCTCTTGGCCTCCAACGAGACTTTTTCCGCACACTGTTAGTGGATGACGAAGAAGTCGTTCGGATGGTTGTGGATGTCCGCAGCAGAGACACCCTTCAACGTGATGCTGTCGCCATGGCCGAGGTCGATCACGGCATCGCCATGCTGGTCGGTGACGCGGGCGGCCAGATCGGCGGCGTCGGTCACCTTCAAACCATTGATGTTGCGGGAAATCTGCAGGACGTCCTCGCCGGCCTTGAAGTCCAGGACCACGTCCTGGCCGCCGCCGCCGGAGAAGATGAAGACGTCGTGGCCGGCGCCGCCGGACAGGATGTCGTTGCCCTTGCCGCCGTCCAGGATGTCGTTGCCGTCGTCGCCGAACAGCACGTCGTTGCCATCGCCGCCGGACAGCATATCGTTGCCGGTGCCGCCATGCAGGATGTCGTTGCCCTTGCCGCCGTCGAGGATGTCGTCGTGGCCGCCGCCGGACAGGATGTCGTCACCCTTGCCGCCGGTCAGAATGTCGTTGCCGTCCCCCCCGGACAGCACGTCATTGCCGTTGCCGCCGTCCAGCACGTCGCGACCGGCGCCACCGATCAGAACGTCATCACCACTCCCCCCCAGGATGATGTCGTCGCCCGAACCGCCGTCGATGACGTCGTTGCCGTTACCCCCCAGCAGCACGTCCGCCGCGGTACCGCCATGGATCACGTCCGCACCGTTCCCCCCGAACAGAGCGTCATGTCCATCACCGCCGAGCAGAGTGTCGTTCCCGTTGCCCCCCAGCACCAGGTCGTTCCCCTGCCCGCCAACCAGCAGATCGTCATGATTCGTGCCGACATGCACGTCGTAGCTGCCCCCAGGAACCGTAGCCATCGTAGGTGTCTCCTTGCGATGTAATTGGGATTGTTGGGCCGTCTTTCGGCCTCGCTCGAAAGGCTGAGCTCGCCTTTCGGTGTAACCAAATCTATCGAGGGGATAGTGTGATAAAACTCGGGCACATGGAAGAGAAAGTTGAGTCAAGACAGCGGATTCTTTCAGTAGAACACATTGTCGATATTTTCAAAAAGACAGTTAGTCTGATTTGCATCGAATTTCTAAGCAGTTTCCGTTTTAAAAAATGATGGTCTGCCCCGCCTTTCCGCCACAGAAAAGCCGCGGACCGGCTGGATTCTCAGGAAAAATCCCAAATCGTTAAAGGAAGGTTTTTAAAAACGGATGGTCCATCCAAAGCCACAGCGGAAAACCCTTTCGGATCACCGCCAACATCGCGGATGTAGGCGTAGACCAATGAATAAAGAACGACTTCGGCGAAAACTCACAAAATTCATGCGGCAGTACTCTGGTATGCAAGTGACGGCCGAATCGGTCTCAATAAATCCGTAAAATTCCTGCCCCGGACATGCAAAAGGGCCGGCGTGGGGGACGCCGGCCCTTCCACGGGGCCGCTTGTCAGGGGATGGACGCCCAGGCAAGGACCCCAGCCCACACCGGCCCGAACGGGGGAGGGCCGGGGGGATCGCGGTTCCGCTTACCGCTCGCGGAAGGCCCTCTGCAGGCCGTCGGTCAGCGGTGTCAGGAAGTAATCGATGGCGCGGCGGGCATGGCCATGGATCATCACTTCGGCCGGCATGCCGGGATGCAGCTCGACATTGGGCAAAGCTTTCAACTCCGCCGCATCCATGCTGATCCGGGCCGCGAAGTAATAGGCGCCGGTGCGCTCGTCCTCCAGTTGGTCGGCCGACAGCGACACCACCTGTCCCGCCACCGGCGGCACGGCGCGTTGGCGGTAGCCGGTCAGCTTCACCATGGCCTTGCTGCCGACTTCCACATTTTGAACGTCGTGCGGGGAAACCCGCGCCTCCACAATCATGGCGTCGTCCTGCGGCACGATGTCGAGGATGCCGGCGCCGGCAGGGATCACGCCGCCGGAGGTGAAGAACTTCAGTCCGGTGACGCGCCCGGCCTGCGGTGCGGTCACCGCCTGTCGCAACAGCACGTCGTCGGCGCTGCGCAGGCGTTCCGACAGGTCGGAAACGCTGGCCTGGGCCGCCTGCAGGTCGGTCGAGACCTCGGATCGGCGGGTGTTGCCGATGTTGATCATGGTCAGTTCGGCGGCGGCAATCGCCTGTTCCGCCTTGGACTTGTTCGCCATCAGCTCGCCCAGCCGGCCTTCGGAGTCGGCGACATTCCGCTGAAGTTCCAGCATCCGCGGCCTGCGCTCGTATCCCTTCGCCAGCAGGCCCTGCACCACCCGCAACTCGTCCTGGGTGTAGCGCAGCCGGTCGGCGGTGGCGACGCGCTGGGACTCCAGCGCCACGATCTCGTCGCGCAGCTGGGAGATTTGCTTGCGCTGGATACCCAGCTGGGCCTCGTAGCTGTCATGGCGGGACCGGAACAGCCGTTCCTCCACCGCCATTGCCTCGGCAGCCACCGGGTTGTCGCGGGCGGCCTTAACCAGTTCCTCGGCGAACAGGGGATTCGGCGCGTCCGACTGTTCGGCACGCAGTCGGCCCATCTTTGCCAATGCGGTCCAGTACTGCCCCTGCAACTGCGCGACCACGGCCTGGCTTTGCGTGGAATCCATCCGCAGCAGCACCTGACCGGCCTGCACGAGGTCGCCGTCCTTGACCAGCAGGTCGCGCAGAATGCCACCCTCCAGATGGGAGACGGTCTTGCGGTGGCTTTCCACCATCACCGTGCCGGCGGCCAGTGCGGCGCTGTCCAGGCTGGCGGTGAAGCCCCAGGTCAGGAAACCGCCGAATCCCACCAGCACGGCCAGCGCACCCGCCAGGGCGGTGCCGCGCAGCGACGGTTCGGCCGGCGCCATGTCGATGGTCGCGGTCCAGACGGGCTGGGACGACAGAAGGGGCGTTTCGCCGGTCATCGCTGTTCTCCGCTGCGGACGAGGCGGGTCACGCCGGCGGGGACGCCGCCCGGCTGCACCAGTTTCAGGACGTCGCTGCGGGCGCCGAAATGCTCGACGGCGCCCTCCTTCATCACCACCAGCTTGTCGGCGATGGCGACGATGGACGGGCGGTGGGCGATCATCACCACCGTCGTGCCGTCTGCCTTCACCTTGTGAACGGCGTTCAGCAGGGCCTGCTCGCCCTCATGGTCGAGGTTGGAGTTGGGCTCGTCCAGCACCAGCAGGCGCGGACGGCCGAACAGGGCGCGGGCCAACGCGATGCGCTGCCGCTGACCGCCGGACAGGGAAAAGGCGCTATCGCCCACCGGCGTGTCGTAGCCGAAGGGCAAGCGGCCGATCATCTCATGCACCCCCGCCAGCCGGGCGGCGCGGACGATCTCCGCCGGATCGGCGCTGGCCATGCGGGAAATGTTCTCGCCGATGGTGCCGTCCAGCAGGGCAACCGATTGCGGCACGTAGCCGACGTACTTTCCGAAGCTTTCGCGCTCCCAAAGATAGGTGCTGGTGCCGTCCAGATAGATGCCGCCGGCTGTCGGCTGCCAGACGCCGACCAGCAGGCGGGCCAGCGTCGATTTGCCGGCCCCCGACGGGCCGATGACGCCCAGCACCTCCCCCGCCTCGATCGCGAAGGAGACGTTGCGCAGCACCGGGCGGTTCAGCCCGGCCGGCACGTGGGTGACGCGGTCGACGGTCAGCGCGCCAGCGGGTTGCGGCAGCGGCATGGTGGAGCGGGCGGAGGCGCCGTTGTTCAGCAGGTCGCGGATGCGGCGGTGCGCCTCCAGCGCCTTCACCCACTGGCGCCAGCCGTCCACCAGCTGTTCGAAGGGATGCAGCAGCCGCCCGGTGATGAGGCCGGCGGCCATCATGCTGCCGGGGGTCACCAGATTGTCGATCACCAGTGTCGCGCCGGCCGCGATCACGCCGACCTGCAGGATCATCCGCAAGGAACGGGAGGACGCCGCCAGCCCGCGCGACAGGGTGGCGCCGCGGTCGATCATTCCGGCCGATCCGCTCTGCGCCGCCTGCCAGCGCCGGGCCAGGGCCGGCAGCATGCCCATCGCCTCGATGGCTTCGGCATGGCGGACGGTGCCGGCGATGTCGGCGAAGACGCGGGCCGAGGCCTCGTTCGCCTGGGCCATCGGCCGGCGGGTCAGCATGTCGGTCAGCACGCCCATCACCAGCAGCACCAGCGCCGAGATGATGGCGAGCACGCCATAGACCGGGTGCAGCAGGAACAGGATCGCCAGGAAGATCGGCGCCCAGGCCAGCTCCAGCGGGGCGGTCACCGCGCTGCTGGTCATGAAGCTGCGCAGGTCGTTCAGGTCGCGCATGGTCTGCGCCGCATTGCGCGGGCCCCCCGACAGCGCGTCGACGATGGACGCCTCCAGCGCCGGGACGTTGAAGCGGTGCGCGATCACGGCGCTGGTCACCAGGAAGGCGCGGGCGCGGATGAAGTCCAGCACGCCGTACAGCGCCAGCGCCCCCACCGCGATGATCGCCAGCATCGTCAGCGTTTCCAGGCTGCGGCTGCTCATCACCCGGTCGTAGACCTGCATGGTGAAGAGCGGCAGCACCAGCATCAGGACATTCACGAACAGGCTGAGGATGCCGGCCAGCAGCAGGCCCTGTCCGATCTTCCGGTAGGCTTGGGTCAGCAGGGGCCGATCCACGGAACTCATAGTCGATCCTTCCTGATGGAGGACTCGCCGGCTCGCGCGGCGCTGGAAAAGGGCACAAACGGAAAAAGCTGCCGGCGGCGACGACACGCGGGACAGGAAGCCGGCTGGGGGGAATGCCGGATGCGGCCGACCCTGGAACGGGCAGTCGCCTATGGTTGAACAGATCCAGACGCGGGGGGAGGCGTCGGCGGACTTGGCACGCTTAAGCTTTACACCGAGGACATTTTAGGGACGTGTGACAAGTTTCGGCCCGCACCCCTTTCCAGCAACCGAAAAAGGGGTACCAAGGCCCAGGTAAACCGCTGACAAGAAACAAGAAAACAGCGCCTTACCGAAGGTCTTAGGCCGTTGGTGGAAGTTTTTGCAGCCATCTGGTCAGACGCATCCGACATCGTGCATGCTGCGCCGCATGAGTTTTTCGCAAGGCGCCGCGATCCCCCCATCCAGCCTGCCCTGCACCGCCCCCCGCTTTCCTTCCACCATGCCGGCCGCCCGATTCAGGCTGCGGCCCGAAAACCGGTTCAAGGAAACCCATTCTCCATGACGACCTCGAAAACCATTCTCGTTACCGGCGGCGCCGGCTATGTCGGCAGCCATTGCGTGGCGGAGCTTCTCGACCGCGACCACCGGGTCGTGGTGTTCGACAATCTGCGCCAGGGCCATGCCGCGGCGGTGCCGGCCGAGGCGACCTTCGTCCAGGCCGATCTGGCCGACGAGGCGGCGCTGGCCCGCGTGTTCGGGCAATGGCGTTTCGATGCGGTGTTCCACTTCGCGGCATTGTCGGTGGTCGGCGAATCGATGCGCGACCCGCACGCCTACCTGCACGGCAACACCGTCACCTCGCTGAACCTGATCCGCGCCGCGGTGAAGGCGGGGGTGATGAAGCTGGTCTTCTCCTCCACCGCCAACCTGTTCGGCTCGCCCAAGCGCATCCCGATCGACGAGGACGAGGCGATCGATCCCGGCAGCCCCTATGGCGAATCGAAGTTCATGATCGAGCGCGCCCTGCATTGGGCCGACCGCTGCCATGGTCTGCGCTCCGCCTGCCTGCGCTACTTCAACGCCGCCGGTGCCCATCCGAATGGCAAGCTGGGCGAGGATCACAGCCCGGAGACGCATCTGATCCCGCTGGTGATGGACGCCGCCACCGGCAAGCGCCCGCACATCGAAATCTTCGGCGACGACTATCAGACCCGCGACGGAACCTGTATCCGCGACTATATCCATGTCTGCGATCTGGCCGACGCCCACCTGCGGGTGCTGGACGTGCTGGACGAGCGGTCGGTCCGCTACAACCTCGGCAACGGCACCGGCTACAGCGTGCGCGAGGTGATCGCGTCGGTGGAGCGCATCACCGGCCGCAAAGTGCCCGTGAAGCTCGGCCCGCGCCGCCCCGGCGACCTGCCGGTGCTGATCGCCTCGTCGGAGCGCATCCGCCGCGACCTCGGCTGGCAGCCGCGCTTTCCGGAGCTGGACAGCATCATCGGCAGCGCTTGGGCGTGGCGCAGCGCACACCCCAACGGCTTCCGCGGCCTTGCCGCCGCGGCGGAGTGAGTCAGCAGGAAGGACGACGGCAATGCTAGAGCCGGGATCATGGACGCGATGAGCAACCTGAACTGGGACGACGACGACGCGCCCGAACCGGGACCGGACGACAAATCCACCGGCGGCAAGCCCGGCGAGGCTCTCGACCTCGCCGACTTCCACGGCATGGCGCGCCTGATCGAGCGGATGCACCGCCGCTATC
This sequence comes from uncultured Azospirillum sp., assembly GCF_946480385.1. The sequence goes on along the minus strand of NZ_CAMLJP010000057.1, from coordinate 6,187 downwards.
TCGATGTCGTCCGTGTCGGGCTGTCCAAGCAGGGCATCGAGGACATCGGGCCGGTGCAGGCGCTGATGATCATGCTGATCGGCGAGGACGAGCTGTCGGTCCGCGACCTGATGGAGCGCGGCTACTACCTGGGCTCCAACGCCTCCTACAGCCTGAAGATCCTGGTCGATGCCGGATACATCAACCGGGCCGCCAACCAGCGCGACCGCCGCACCGCCCGCCTCCAGCTGACCGACAAGGGTCGGGAGCTGTGGGAGGGGCTGCGGCGGATGGAACAGGCGCAGGCCGAGGCGCTGGTCCGCAACGAGACCGAGGTCCGCGACCTGAAGGCCAGCTACCGTACGCTCCGCCGGCTCGACCGGCTTTGGGGCGACATGGTCCGTTATTCCTGCCTCGACTTCGATTGAGCGAAGGTTTTCTCCGATGCCGCAGCCGGGTGCCATGATGCCACACGCCGCCGCCCACCCCGACGCCCCCCACCCCAATGGCCTGTCGTCCAAGGACGTGGAGCGGCTGCTCGTCGCGCCGAACGCGGAAACGCGGATCGAGACGATGAACAAGCTGTTCCACGACCTGGAGTCGGGCGCGCTCAGCCCGGCCGAACGGTCGCTGGCGATCGAGGTGGTGCATTGCTTTGCCGGCGACGCCCAGGTGGCGGTGCGCGAGGCGGTGGCCTGGCAGCTGCGCAACAGCCCGCTGCTGACCGAAGACTTGGCGGAGCGCCTGGTGCGCGACGTCGGGCGGGTGGCCTTCCCCATCCTGCGCGATGCCGCCGGGCTGACCGACGACCTGCTGCTGGACGTGCTGTCCGATCCCGATGCCGGCAAGCATGTGGCGGTCGCCAGCCGGTCCAAGGTGTCGGCTCGCGTCTCCGGCGCGATCGCCGAGCGCGGCAACGTGATCGCGGTGACCGCGCTGCTGCGCAACGACGGCGCCGAGGTGCCGGACAGCGCGATGAGCCGCGCGCTCGACCGCTTCGGCCGCGTCCGCATGGTCAGCGAGGCGGCGGCGACCCGCCCCGGACTGTCGCTGGCGATGGTGGAGCGGGTGGTCGCCTTCGTCTCCGACAGCATGCGCACCACGCTGATGCAGGCGCATGGCCTGTCGCGCGAGCTGGTCGAACGGCTGGTGGAGCGCGGGCGGGAGGCGGCGACCATGCGCATGCTGCGCCCGGTGCTGCGCGGGGCCGAGGACATCGACGCAGTGATCCAGTGGCTGCACACGAATCGCCGGCTGACACCGGTCCTGCTTTTCAGAGCGCTGTGCGCCGGCGACCTCGAACTGTTCGTCGCCGGCATGGCGCTGCGCGCCGGCATCCCGCAGGAGAATGCCCGCCGGCTGGCCTGGGACGACGGCGAGCTGGGCATGGCGGCGCTGATGAAGAAGGCGACCGTCGCCCCCGGCCTGACCCACCCGTTCCAGGTCGCGGTCGGCGTTGCCAAGCGGATGGAGTATGACGGCGGCGACGACCGGCGCGAGGACTTCCAGTCGGAGGTCATCAGCGAGCTGTTCACCGCCTGCACGCCCACCAACGACTGGATGGTCGACGACCTGCTGCTGCAGCTGTTCGACCAGAAGTCCGAAGAGGTGATCGACCGGGCGCTGGATCAGGCGGGGCTGCCCTTCTCGCCGGTACGGACGGTGCAGTAATCGGGTTCACCCCCCTGCGGTTCCTCCTGCCGCCGTGACGCCCCGGAGGATGTCGGACATGCTGAGGATGGCCTCCGCCACCTCGATGATGCGCTTGTTCTGGTTCATCGCCGTCTTGCGGATCAGCTTGTAGGCCTCCTCCTCCGACAGGTTGCGGGTGGACATCAGCAGGCCCTTGGCGCGGTCGATCACCTTGCGCTCGTTGAGCGCCGCCTTGGCGGTCTCCAGTTCCAGGCTGACGTCGCGCAGGCGTTGCGACTGGGCCTGGACGACGTCGAGGACGGAGCGCATCAGCTTCGGCCGCAGCCCGTCGGGGGCATAGAGGCCGGTGGCGTCCTGGCCGGAAAGACCAGGATCGGCATCGACAAGCACCATGGCGACCGGCACCACCGCGTCGGGGGCGCGGCCGTCCGCCTGTTCCAGATCGGCGCGGGCCTGGGCCAGCTTCGCCTCGCACAGGTGGCGGAGATCCTCGGTCAGCCGGTCCTCCACCGTCTTCAGCAGATCCATGCGGCGGGTGGAGCGTTCGAACCAGGCCTCCGGCGTGATGCCTGACAGCTCGCCGTGGCGGGCATCGTCGGAGAGCGCCACCGCGCGCATCCGCTCCACCTCCGCCACCGCCGGGTCGGCCAGGGCGGTGCGGAAGGCGGCGGCGTGGCCGGGATCGGCGAACTCCGCGAAGATGCGGAAGGCACGGTTCTGGGCGTCGATCAGATGGATGAGGCGGGCATGCTCCGCCCCGTCGAAGCGCCCGCGCGAGAAGCCGGCGCTGGCGGTCGCCCGCTCCTGCCCGGCGAATTCCTTGCCCTGGACCATGTTGAACAGGGCGACCAGGGCACGGGAGATCGCCGGGTCGGCGGCGATGTCGGCCGCCTCGAACACCACGGACAGCAGATGGCCGATGATGTCGGTGAAGGCCTTCACCGAATCCTGCGGCACCAGCGCCAGGGACGACACCTGACCACGCAGGGCCGGCAACCCGTCCAGCGCATGCAGCGCGATGGCGACGCGGCTGTAGAACTGCGCGCCGGAACTGAGGCGGTCGAGCTGTTCGTCCACCAGATCCAGCCGGTCCCGCAGCACCGCCTCCAGCGCCTTGGCGTCGGCCTGCCAGCGGGCGCGGTCGTCGGCGAAGCGGCTGCCGCTGGACCCCAGATAGATGGAGGACGCGCCGCGTTCCTTCTGCAGGGCGTGGATCAGGGCGCTGAGATCGCGGACCAGGGCGCTGACCGCCAGAAGCTGTTCGACGTCGCGGATGCGGCACAGCTTGGCGGTGCGGAGGAACCGCGCCGCGGCGGCGCCCGCCCCGCTCTTCGCCCCACATTTCCCGGTCTGCTGCTCTATTTCCATGCGGCCCGTTCCCCCCGGCATCGCCTTGCCCCACGGCTCTGTACGCAATGGATATGCCAGCGCCGAACACGCCCTCGCACTGACCGGACATGCGGTTCCTGCCCAAGATTCCGGCGGCTTTGCCGGAAATTTGGGCGGATTGGTGGCGCAAGGATGTGCAGTGCAACATCGGTGAGCCGCCGCTGTTTGTCTGGGAGGTCCCCCGTACCGGAGTCGCCCGATGATGACCAAGAACCCCTTCATGAGCGCGTGGCTCTCCTGGGCCAACCGCGCCAGCGGCATGTGGACCTCCGCCGCGATGTCGGCGGCCAGACGCAACCAGGCGACGGCCCAATCGGCGATGATCAAAGCCATGATGACGCCGCCGAAGTCCGGGCACGCCAAGCCGAAGCGGAAATCCAAGCCGGCGCGCTGAACCGGAACGCGTGAACCGGGCAAGGGGCAGCGTTGCCGCAGCCATGGCTTGACGGTGCGCGGAGGGAGTGGCCAAATCCACACCCTTCCGTTTCACGCGCAACCGTTCGAGACACGCCCCATGACCTCCGTTCGCATGCCTTCGTCGCGGCCGCCGTCGCGCTGGGCGAACCTGTTCACCGACCGGCCCGTCACCTGCATCGAGGATCTGCGGCAGCTGGCGGAATGGCGCGTGCCGCGGATGTTCTACGATTACGCGGATTCCGGCTCCTACACCGAATCGACCTACCGCGCCAACGAGTCCGACTTCGGCCGGATCAAACTGCGCCAGCGCGTGGCGGTGGACATGACCAACCGGACGCTGGCCAGCACGATGGTCGGCCAGCCGGTGGCGATGCCGGTGGCGCTGGCCCCGACCGGCCTGACCGGCATGCAGCATGCCGACGGCGAGATCCTGGCCGCCCGCGCCGCGGCCAAGGCCGGCGTGCCCTTCACCCTGTCGACGATGAGCATCTGTTCCATCGAGGACGTGGCGGAGAACACCGACAAGCCTTTCTGGTTTCAGCTTTACGTCATGCGCGACCGCGCCTTCATCGACAAGCTGATCGACCGGGCCAAGGCGGCGGGCTGCTCGGCGCTGGTGCTGACGCTGGACCTGCAGATCCTCGGCCAGCGGCACAAGGACATTAAGAACGGGCTGTCCACCCCGCCGAAGCTGACCATCGGCAACATCCTGGACATGGCGACCAAGCCGCGCTGGTCGATCAACATGCTGCGAACCCATCGCCGCACCTTCCGCAACATCGTCGGCCATGCGACGGGAGTGAGCAACCTGTCGTCGCTGTCCTCCTGGACGGCGGAGCAGTTCGACCCGACGCTGAACTGGGACGACGTGCGCCGCATCCGCGACCGCTGGGGCGGCAAGCTGATCCTGAAGGGCATCCTCGATCCGGAGGACGCGGTGATGGCGGCGGAGACCGGTGCCGACGCGCTGATCGTCTCCAACCATGGCGGGCGGCAGCTGGACGGCGCGATTTCCTCCATCGCGGCGCTGCCGGCCATCGTCGAGGCGGTGGGCGACCGCATCGAGGTGCTGATGGACGGCGGCATCCGCTCCGGCCAGGACGTGGTCAAGGCTCTGGCGCTGGGCGCCAAGGGCACCTTCATCGGCCGCGCCTTCCTCTATGGGCTGGGCGCCGGCGGCGAGGCCGGCGTGGCTCAGTGCCTGGAGATCATCCGCAAAGAGATGGACGTGACCATGGCCATGTGCGGGCTGCGCGACATCAAGGACGTGACCTCCAACATCCTGGCCGGCAAGCCGAATTTCGGGGTTTGAGCGGGGCATTGTCTCCGTGATCGTCGGCGGGATGGAACAGCGTGGAACGGTGCTTCCGATGCTGTTTCAACCTGCCGGGGTTATGACGGGCGCCAGGAGAAGGCACCGGCGGCCCGGCGGCTCACCGGGCCGGGGTTGAGATTGGGATACTCTTCATACTGGTTGAGGGTCCAGGGGAAGACGCCCTTCGGCCCCGCCGCCTCCGGCTGGGCCAGGACGGCGGCGACCATGGCCGGACTGGGCGGCCGGCGTTCGCGCAGCGCGCCGGGGATGTCGTCGTCATCCAGTTCGGGGACGGTGACGGCGGGCGGGTCTTCGGGGCGGGTCGCCCGCGCCCCTTCATCCGGCCTGACCTCCGGGATATCCCGCGAGGCGTTGCGGGCGCTCCCGAGACCGGGGATTAGGCGGAGCCGTTCGGCCAGCCAACGGACGGTGGTGGGATCGCCGGAGGTGACCAGCCGCTCGATCTGCTCGGCCACCAGGATGCGCAGCGACGACAGGCGCAGTTCGGCCTCGCGGTTCAGCGCCTGTCGTTCCCACCAGACCCTGTGACGAAAATCCTTGGAACCGTAATAGGCCCGCCAGAGCGTGGTGCGGCTGCAGCCCATGGCGCGGGAGACCTGAAGGAAACTGTTGCCGCGCGCCAGCATGCCGGCGGCCATGATCCATTGTTCCTCGTGGAACTGCGATCCGGGGACCAGAGAGCCGTCGGACGGGGTCGGCGGCTCTTCGGCCCAGCGGGGGAACTGATCGTTGGTGAAGCTGCGGCTGTCGAGGGGCATGGCGTGGCTCCGCGGAAAGGTGGCATTCGCGGAATTATATAAGATTTTTTTCCGATATATAGGGCTTTGCGCAAATTAGCTAGGCGCAACGCCCCTTGGCCTCCCTGTGTCGTGGAACCTCTTCCTACACTTTTCTAGCAACCGTGATAGCCGAGGGTAAATGGGTCGAATAAGACAGACGTGCTTTGCCCATAATTCTTGACCTTGCCCTTTAGCTGGCAGGCCTGCCACCGTAACGAACCAACTGCAAATCTCATGCAGGTTGTATAAGATGCGGCCCGATCACTCGTTTAAGAGCGTATTAGGGGGCATCTTTGAAGCCGAAAGCCATTCTGTTTTTGCTCGGTGCTGCGGGTGCCGTGGTCTGCCTCGCCTTAAATGCCTACACCTTGTACCGGGTGGGATGGGGGTGGGGCAATGATGCCAAGACGATGAACGAGGCCGGCGATTTCCTGGGAGGAATCACGGCTCCACTGTTGAATTTCCTAACTTTCATTGCAGTCCTTTATACGACTGCAATGCAGGCAGAAGAGTTGAGGATATCGAATGAAACGTTATCTGCAACTCAAAGCGAGCTAGCGCAAAGCAGGGAGACCGCTCAGAGGCCGTTTGAAAAGTGTTGGCGCTGAAAGCGTGATGTGATTCAAGCTTCGGA
>NZ_CAMLJP010000056.1 GCF_946480385.1 uncultured Azospirillum sp. | reverse complement strand
TTCGGCATCGGCATGAACACCGACCACACGCTGGAAGAGGTCGGCCAGCAGTTCAACGTGACCCGCGAGCGTATCCGCCAGATCGAGGCGAAGGCGCTGCGCAAGCTGAAGCACCCCTCGCGGTCGCGCAAGCTGCGCAGCTTCCTGGATACCTGATCGGGATACCTGATCGGAAGCGTTCCGGTTCGGGACGAAGCGGGGGCCGGTTGGCCCCCGTTTTCGTTTTCCGACTTCCGCGTCGGAACGATGAACGAGGGGTTGCATTTCCCTGAAGCTTTGTCGCAAAGTGCGCCCCGCGGTAGGGCCTGTAGTTCAGCGGTTAGAACGCGCCGCTCATAACGGTGTTGTCGTCGGTTCGAATCCGGCCGGGCCCACCAATCCTCCATTCCGCCTGAAGCATCGGCCATTCCGGGCATCGCATATGCCTCCCGGGGACGATGGCGTGGTCGATGTGCCCCGGATCATCTTCCGGGATCATCCAGCGGATGGCCTGAAGCCTTTTCGGCACAAGCGTGGCCGTACCGCACAAATTTTGCTGCAAGCCCGACAAAGTCTGGAATAAAGGATGCGCGGCGCGCGTTCGCACCCATATGCATCGGGTCTCCCATCGGCCGCAGGGCCGAATGGGCCGGCCCGGCCCTTGGAGTTGCGGCGCCGTGTCGTCCCGTCCGTCCTTTCGGGAGGAGGGGGAGGCCATGGCGTGAGCCGTGGCGTGATCGGTAAGGATCGGGTGCGCGGTTGAGCAAATTCGGGGTCGATCTGGAAGTCCACATCGCGTCCTTGCGGCGCTACGCGCGTGCGTTGCTGCGCAACGGTGCGGATGCGGAGGATCTGGTGCAGGAGGCGCTGACGCGCGCGGTGGCGCGCGCCGACAGCTTCCAGGCGGGGACGAACCTGCGGGCATGGCTTTTCACCATCCTGCACAACGTCCACGTCAATCAGGTCCGTTCCAAGGCCGCCCGGCCGCAGGAGGTCGACGTCGCCGACGTCGAATCGAAGCTGGTCAGCCCGGCCCGGCAGGAAGAGCGTGTCGAGTTGCGCGAGATGATGCGCGCAGTCGACGAGTTGCCGGAGGAACAGCGCAAGGTGCTGCTTCTGGTGGCGCTGGAGGGCCTGAAATATGACGAGGTCGCCGACATGCTCGGCGTACCGATCGGGACCGTCATGTCGCGCCTGTCGAGGGCGCGCGAGGCGGTGCGGGCGAAACTGGCGAACGAGGGTGGCGTCACCCTCCGGCGGGTGAAGTGATGAACGCGCATCAAGCGACTGGACGGGTCACGGAGGACGAACTCCACGCCTATGTGGATGGCCAGCTGGACGGCAACCGCCGCCTGGCGGTGGAGCGATGGCTTGCCGAGGATCCGGAGGCGGCGCGCCGGGCGGAGGATTACCGCGCCCAGGGGCTGCTGCTGCACGAGATGTTCGACACCGTCCTGCGCGAGCCGCCGAGCGACACCGTGCAGGAACTGTCCGACAAGCTGAAGGGGCGCATCGCCCTCAACGACAACCGTCCGGCCTGGCATGCCCGCCCGCTGGTGCGATTCGCCGCGGCGGTGATGCTGGTGGTCGCCGGCGCCGCCGGCGGCTGGATGGGCCGTGGCGCCGACCAGCAGGCCGCCGCCCCTGTCGCCCAGCAGCGCCAGACGCTCGCCACCTTCGCCCAGGAGGCGACGCAGGCGCACCGTTTCTACACCTCGGACGAACGGTTCCAGGTGGAGCTTGGCGCCGACAACCAGGACGAGTTGAACGGCTGGCTGTCCAAGCGGATGGGCCGCGACGTGTTCGGTCCGGACCTGGGCCGCGTCGGCTATCGGCTGATCGGCGGCCGCTCGCTGCCGACCGATCTCGGCGCCGGCGCCCAGTACATGTATGCCAACGACGCCAACAAGCGGATCACCCTGTTCGTCGGCGCTCCCCAGGGTGGCAACCAGTCCAACTTCAGCTTCACCCAGAACGGCGACGTCGCGACCTTCTATTGGGTCGAGGGTCCGCTGGCCTATGCGCTGGCCGGCCGCCTGTCGAAGGAGGAACTGCTGGAGATTGCCAAGGCGGTGTATCAGGACGTGAAGGCCGGCCCGCCGCGCCGCGAACCGCCGCCGGAGCAGCAGCCCCAGCAGCAACAGCCGCAACCGCAGCAGGAACACCCGCCGGGCGTGCAGCCGATCAGCGACACGCAAAAGGCAAAGGAAAGCTGAGGCGAAGGGAAGCTGAGGGGGCGTCTGCCCCCTCTACCTTTTCAACAAATTCTCCTTCAGCCAGTCGCGCACTTCGCGGCAGACCGCCTCCGATGCCTCATCCAGGGCGTGGCCGGTGCCGGGAACCAGGACCAGCTTCTTCGGCTCGCTCGCTTTGCGGTGGACATGGATGGAGCAGCTGGGTGGCAGGATCTCGTCCGCCTCGCCGTGGATCAGCAGGATGGGGCAGGACAGGTCGGCCACCGGGTCGGTGCCGTAGCCTTGGGTCGCCAGCGTCACCACCGTGCAGACGGCGCCGCGGTTCGACGCCGCCGCCTGGATGACCACGGCGCCGCCGAAGGAGTGGCCGACCAGCGCCACATGGTGGATGCCCTGGCGGCCAAGGAAACTCAGCCCGCACAGCAGGTCGTACACCGCCTCCTCCAGGTCGCGCGGGTCGCGGAAGCGCAGGCGCAGCGAGGCGATGCCGTCGGCGGTCAGGTCGGCGGCCAGCCGGGGATAGAGCCCGCGCGCCGGCGTGTCGAACCCGCCGCCGACCCCGCCGACCCACAGCACCGCCAGATCCCCGCCCGGCACCGGGTAATAGCGGCCCTCGATCGGGCCACGGTCGGTTTCCAGCGCCACCGGCTGAAAGCCTTCGGCGTCGGCGATGCCCATGGTGGCGTCCAGAAGCGGCACGGCCATTCTCCCTTCCGATCTTAGCTGCTGCAGATGGTAACAGCGGGAACGCCCCGCGGTTGCCGCATACCGGTTCGGGCGAGGCAACGAAGCCGCAACCCGGCTGTTCTCTGTCCGAAGGCTTTGGCCGAGGACTTTGCACAGACGGGAAAGGAGCGGCGATGGCGTCGAACAGTTTGACCGGGCGGGGCCGCTGGTCGCAGCCGGACTCTTTCCTTTCAGGCCTTGGATCGGGCAGGGGAGCGGGCGAGGCCGCGACCGGCGGCCGCTGGCTTGCCATGATGGGCGGCACCGCGCTGGGCGTGATGGGGTTGCGACGGTCGGGATGGGGCGGGGCGATGCTGGCGCTGGGCGGCGCCGGCCTGTTCGCCGTCGGCGCCCTTGGGTTGCGGCCCCTGGGTGAGCGGTCCCTGCATGCCGCGTCGAACTCAGCCTCCTGGCGCAGCCATGTCCCGGCCTCCCGCCGGCGGTCGCTGACGCCGGAGCGCACGCAGGCGGTCGTCACCATCGCCTCCGAACCGGGGACGGTCTTCCGCTTCTGGCGCAACTTCGCCAACCTGCCGAAGCTGATGCCGCAGCTGGAGCGGGTCGATGTGCTGTCGGCCACCGAAAGCCGCTGGATCGCCAAAGCCGTTTCGGGCGGCGAGGGGCCGAACTGGCGCTGCGTGCTCGACCGCGTCGACGAGGACCGGCTGCTGACCTGGCACACGGTGGGCGAGACGGCGCTGCCGCACCGCGCTTCGCTGATGCTGAGCCCGGCACCGGGCGACCGTGGGACGGAGGTGCGGCTGACGCTGGTCTACCGGGTTCCGGCCACCGAGGTGGCGGCGCTTCTGGGCGTGACGCCGGAAGGGCAGGCGGAAGAGGCCCTGCGCCGGCTGAAGCAGCGGGTGGAGACCGGTGAGCTGTCGACCATCGAGCGACAGCCGCGCGGAAATGGATCGGGTACTTTCCGGGAGGCGACGGAATGAAGGCGCTCTGCTGGAACGGAACCAACGACCTGCGGGTGGAGCGGGTGCCCGACCCGGTGCTGGTCAATCCGCATGACGTGATCGTCAAGGTGGCGCTGTCGTCGGTCTGCGGGTCGGACCTGCATCTGATCGACGGCTATGTGCCGACCATGCGGCCGGGCGACATCATCGGCCACGAATTCCTCGGCGAGATCGTGGAGAAGGGGCCGGAGGTCCGCTATCTCAACCGCGGCGACCGGGTCATCACCGTGTCGATCATCGGCTGCGGCCATTGCGGGCACTGCCAGCACGGCGAAAGCTCGCTGTGCGACAACTCCAACCCGAACCCGGACTATGCCCGCACCGCCTACGGCCATTGCGGCGCCGGCATCTTCGGCTACAGCCACGCCTTCGGCGGCTATGCCGGCAGCCACGCCGAATACATCCGGGTGCCCTACGCCGACTTCAACGCCTTCCGCGTGCCGGAGGGGGTGAGCGACGAGAAGGCGGTCTTCGTGTCGGACGCGGTGCCGACCGGCTACATGGCCGCCGACATGGCCGGTATCAAGCCGGGCGACGTGGTGGCGGTGTGGGGCTGCGGCGGCGTCGGCCAGATGGCGATCCGCAGCGCCTATCTGCTGGGGGCGGAGCGGGTGATCGGCATCGACCGCTTTCCCGACCGGCTGCGCGCCGCCCAGATGAAGGTGGGGGCCGAGACGCTGGACTACAGCCGGGTCGACGTCTTCGACGCGCTGCAGGCGATGACCGGAGGGCGCGGTCCCGACGTCTGCATCGACGCCGTCGGCATGGAGGCCGACAGCGCGTCCAATGCGGTGGAGGACCTGTATGACCGCGCCAAGCAGGCGGTGGGGCTGCAGACCGACCGGCCGGCGGTGCTGCGCCAGATGATCGAGAGCTGCCGCAAGGGCGGCACCCTGTCGATCGTCGGCGTCTATGGCGGGGTGATCGACAAGTTCCCGATGGGGGCGGCGATGAACAAGGCGCTGACCTTCCGCATGGGCCAGCAGAACGGCCAGCGCTATGCCGAGCGCCTGTTCGAGCACATCCGCAACGGCGACCTCGACCCCTCATATCTGATGACGCACCGGCTGCCGCTGGACCACGGCCCGCAGGCCTACCGCATGTTCAAGGAGAAGGCCGACGACTGCCTGCGCGTCGTCTTCGCCCCACAGGGATAGAGTGAGCAAGGATAGAGTGAGAAGGGAGAGCCGCCATGGAACTGGTCTACGCCTATCCCGCCGAACGCGGCCGGGGTGTGGAGGCCGAGATCGTCGGCAGCCTGCGCGACCGCTTCGGCCATGTCGTGCAGCGGGGACGGGAGGAGCGGGACGCCGAGCGCGGCGACCGGTCCGACGTGGTGGTGACGCTGGAGGTCACCGACGACAAGGTCGAAGCGGCGCTGACCGCGCTGCGCGCGCACCCGCTGGTGATCGACGCCGCGGCGCGGAGCTTCGGGGAGCGGGTGTGAGGGAGCGGGGCGGAGATTGCCCCCTCCCTAACCCTCCCCCGCTTCGCGGGAGAGGGAACTCCGCCGCATTGCAAACTTACCCTCTCCCGCACAGCGGGGGAGGGAGGGACCCGCGGCGAAGCCGTGGGAGGGAGGGGGCATCCGAAGCCGACACCCCCCCAAACAAAACCATAGCCCCTGAAACAATTTTCAGCCCATCCGTGACCACGCCGCCCGACCCCTGTTGACCATCCCCGCTAGGCAAGTCCGCATCACTCGTCCAGGGGGCCGTTGCCGTGAAGATGACCGCCGCCGTACCGCCTGTCGAGCAGGCGCAGGCCACCGTCAAACGCCGCTGGCCCATCGGTGTGGAGTTGCTGCCCGGCGGCGCCCATGCGCGGGTCTGGGCGCCGAAGGCCGGGCGGGTGGAGCTTGTCACCGAACCGGACGGGCAGGCCACGGCGCTGGAGCGCGAGGGGAACGGCTATTTCTCCGGCGCCGTGCCGGGGCTTGCAGCCGGCGGGCTCTACCGCTTCCGGCTGGACGGCGGTGACATGCTCTATCCCGACCCGATGTCGCGCTTCCAACCGGAGGGGCCGCATGGGCCTTCCCAACTGGTCGATCCGCGCCGCTTCGCCTGGACCGACCAGGGCTGGCAAGGCCGCGCCATCCGGGGCCAAGTGATCTACGAGATGCACATCGGCACCTTCACGCAGGAAGGCACCTGGGACGCCGCGCTGCGGGAGTTGCCGGCGCTGGCCGACCTCGGCGTGACGGTGCTGGAGGTGATGCCGGTGTCGGAGTTTCCCGGCCGCTTCGGCTGGGGCTATGACGGGGTGAACCTGTTCGCGCCGACGCGGCTCTATGGCGATCCCGACGCCATGCGGCGCTTCGTCGACGGGGCGCACCGGCTGGGGCTCGCCGTCATCCTCGACGTCGTCTACAACCACTTCGGCCCGGACGGCAATTACCTGAAATGCTTCGCCGACGATTACTTCACCGACCGCTACAGGAACGAGTGGGGTGAGGCGATCAACTTCGACGGCGCCAACTCGGAGCCGGTGCGGGAGTTCTTCCTGTGCAACGCCGCCTACTGGATCGAGGAATACCATCTGGACGGGCTGCGGCTGGACGCCACCCAGTCGATCCATGACGCCGGTACGCCGCACATCCTGACCGAGATTTCCCGCGCCGTGCGCAAGGCCGCCGGCGGGCGAGCCACCATCCTGGTGGGGGAGAACGAGCCGCAGCATGCCAGCATGGTGAAGCCGGCCGACGAGGGCGGCTGCGGCCTGTGCGCCATCTGGAACGACGACCTGCACCATTCGGCGATGGTGGCGCTGACCGGCCGGAACGAGGCCTATTACACCGATTATCGCGGCACCCCGCAGGAGTTCGTGTCGGCGATGAAGTACGGCTTCCTCTATCAGGGGCAGTGGTATCGCTGGCAGGGCCAGCGGCGCGGCATGCCGGCCTTCGCCATGCCGCGGCCGGCCTTCGTCACCTTCCTGCAGAACCACGACCAGATCGCCAACTCCGCCCGTGGCTCCAGGCTGCATGCCCTGGCCACGCCGGGGCTGCTGCGGGCGATGACCGCGCTGATCCTGCTGGGTCCCGGCACGCCGATGCTGTTCCAGGGGCAGGAGTTCGCCGCAAGCGCCCCCTTCCTCTATTTCGCCGACCACAAGCCCGACCTCGCCGCGCTGGTCGAGCGGGGCAGGGCGGAATTCCTTGCCCAGTTCCCCAGCATCGCGGGACCCGCAATGCGTGCGGGGCTGCCCAAGCCGCAGGCGGAGGACAGCTTCACCCGCTGCAAGCTCGACCACCGGGAGCGGGAGGCCAACGCCGAGGTCTGGACCATGCACCGCGACCTGCTGCGGCTGCGCCGGGACGACCCGGTGTTCGCCGCCCAGCGCACCGGCGGGCTGGACGGCGCGGTGCTGGACGACGAGGCCTTCGTCCTGCGCTTCTTCGGGGAGGCGGAGGGCGACGACCGTCTGGTCCTAGTCAATCTGGGCCGCGACCTGACTCTCCGCGCGCTGGCGGAGCCGCTGCTGGCTCCCCCGCTCGACGGCGCATGGCGGGTGCTGTGGTCCAGCGAGGAGCCCGTCTATGGCGGCTGCGGCACGCCGGCGGTGGAGCAGCCGGACGGCGCGTGGCGGCTGCCCGGCCATGCGGCGCTGGTTCTGGGACCCGCGCGCGATTCTCCGACAAAAAGCGACCCAATGAAAAGTGATGGGGCCGGAGGCAACACAACCCCGGTCATCGTGGTTTCCCAAGGGTCGGAAACCGCTAGCTGAGCATAGGTCCATCATGGCTGATTTCGTCCGCACCCTGTCGCGCGAGGTTCTGAACACCGGTCCGAACGGCGCGGAAACCCGGGAATGGCTGGTCGCCAACGGTCTCGGCGGCTATGCCTCCGGGTCGGTGTCGGGGGCGGTGACGCGGCGCTATCACGGGCTGCTGATCGCGGCGCTGCCGGCCCCGCTCGGCCGCGTGCTGATGCTCAGCCAATTGAGCGACGTGGTCATCGACGCCGACGGCCGCAGCTATCGCCTGAGCTGCCGCGATACCGGCGGCGATGCGGATGATGGGGATTCGCGGGAAGACGGACAGACCGCCGCCCTGCAGGAATTCCGCATGGAGGAAGGTCTGCCGGTCTGGCGTTTCCGCGCCGGCGGGGCGGTGATCGAAAAGCAGGTCGTCCTGCCGCACGGCCAGAACATCGTCCATGTCACCTACCGGGTGATGGAGGCAAAGGCCCCGGTGCAGTTGCGCCTGCGGCCGGTGCTGGCCTTCCGCACGTTGGAGTCGGCGGTCGATCGGCCGCTGGCCCGGGACTACCGCATCACCGCGGCCGGGCAGCGCTACGAGGTCTCCGCCGGGTCCGACCTGCCGGTGCTGCGCATGGCGATCGAGGGCGGCGATTTCCCGATGACGCTCGACGGCGGCATCCGGCGCGACGTCTATTACCGGGTGGAGGACGAACGCGGCTATCAGGCGCGCGGGTCGCTGTGGACGCCCGGCTACTTCAGCGGCGAGGTCGGACCCGGCCAGAGCATCACCTTCGCCGCCGCGACCGAGGAGTGGTGGCGGCTGGAGGCTCTGCCGCCGGCGGACGTGCTGGTGTTCGAGACGGAACGCCGCCGCCGCATCATCCAGAACGCCCATCCCGCCCTGCGCGACGGGGCGATGGCGGAGCTGGTGCTGTCCGCCGACAGCTTCCTGTTCGTCCCGGCCGGCCGCGTCGCCGACCAGATGCGGGCGCGGGCGGAGGGCGACGAGGTGCGGACGGTGATCGCCGGCTATCACTGGTTCACCGACTGGGGCCGCGACACCATGATCGCGCTGGAAGGGCTGACGCTGGCCACCGGGCGCCATCTGGAGGCGGGCTGGATCCTGCACACCTTCGGCCATTACATCCGCGACGGGTTGATCCCCAACATGTTCCCCGACGGCAAGGACCGCGGGCTGTATCACACCGCCGACGCGACGCTGTGGTTCTTCCACGCGCTGCACCGCTATCTGGGCGCCACCGGCGACCGCGATACGCTGCGCCTGCTGCTGCCCAAGCTGCGCGAGGTGATCGACTTCCACCGCCGCGGCACCCGGTTCGGCATCGGCGTCGACCCAAAGGACGGGCTGCTGCGCCAGGGGCAGGAGGGCTACCAGCTGACCTGGATGGACGCCAAGGTCGATGACTGGGTGGTGACGCCGCGTCGGGGCAAGTCGGTGGAGATCAACGCGCTGTGGCACAACGCCCTGCGGCTGATGGCCGGCTGGCTGCGCGAGGAGGACGGCGAGGCTGCCGCCCGTCCGCTGAGCGAGTTGGCCGATCAGGCTTACGCCTCCTTTAACGCACGTTTCTGGTGCCCGTCGGCCGGCCACCTGTTCGACGTCGTGGATGGCGAGCATGGCGACGACATCGCCTGCCGGCCCAACCAGATCTTCGCCATCTCGCTCGACCATCCGGTGCTGGAGCGCGAGCGGTGGGAGCCGGTGGTGGAGACGGTGCGCAGCCGCCTGCTGACCCCGGTGGGCTTGAGGTCGCTGGCGCCGGGCTGCCGCGACTACAAGGCGAAGTATTTCGGCGACCTGCGGGCGCGCGACGCCGCCTATCACCAGGGCACCGTCTGGGGATGGCTGATCGGCCCCTACGTCGATGCGTGGCTGAAGCTGCATCCGGAGGACAAGGCGGGGGCCCGGCGCTTGCTGGAGGGCTTCCTGCCCCATCTGGACGAGGCCGGGATCGGCACCATCAGCGAGATCTTCGATGCGGAGGCGCCCTTCACCCCCCGCGGCTGCATCTCGCAGGCCTGGAGCGTGGCGGAGGTCCTGCGCTGTTGGGCGAAGACGGAGGGTTGAGGGGTTCGGCGGTTGCGGAGACCCTGCCTTTCCGAAGGTCATAGGGCGGTCGATGAGGGCCGCCCCACCCGCAACGATGGTGGAATGCCCTAGGGAGCAGTTGTCAACAGGGCACAACAGGGTGTGAAATCGAAGGGTCAGGCGGAATGTGACAGATTTCGGTTGACACGCGGCCAGGGCTCCGAAAGCAGAAAAACAGGGTTTTCTTTTATAAATCAGGCGCTTGCGCCAGTTGCCTGATTTTTGGGCAAATACCGTAGCCCCCTTGAATCGCCTAGCGCGAATCGGGACTGCCCACGGCTTGCCCACACAGTTATCCACAGCCTCTGTGGAGACCGTTGGCTTTGCCGGCGGCCATGCCTCCCGTCGTGCCTGTCGGTCAAACCTATACTTTCGATGCCCATGCTTTGGGTCGAGGCAGAGGTGGGACTCTGCACAAGGGGGTAATCGTATTGGATTTTAGCCAGGCCGAAGAAAGCATCCTATAGTTCCCGCACCGGTTCTCTCGGTACCCCGACTGGCGGTAACCCGGGCGGACCTTCGAAAAGCGGCCGTACGGAGTGCGGAGAGACAGCCAGAGCGGAGGAGCCAATGCGGAGCGTTGTGCGGGGCGTCGCCGGCATGCCGTACCCGGCGGCCAGGTCGGGATGGGCGACGGAGGATGCCGCCGCGACCGGAACTGCCGGGCGCTCGCGGCGTGGCACCCTTGGCCTGTTGCCGGCCGTCGTCGGTCCGCTGCTGGCGGTGTCTGTGCTGGGGGCTCTGATTCTGCATCTTCTGGCCGGTTTGGTTGCCCGGCTTCCCGCCTCCGATGCGCTGGGTGCCTTGTCGGTCATGGTCGGGATGGCGGTGGTCCTGGTGACCTTGCTGCCTTTCGCGCTGCTGTCCGTCAGGCGGGCGCAGCGGGCCTGGGCCGCCATGCAGGAGTCCTTTCGCCGCTGAGGCTACCTTCTCATAGGATCACTCCCGATAAGGATTCCGTTGCTCCGCGCGGCGTGCCCGCGTTTAATCACGGGTGAGGGCGGCATTCGCCCTCCCTCCCGGTGATCCGGGATGGTTTTCCGGGGGCGCGGGATGGGGCTTTTCGATTTCCTGAAGATCGCGGTGAAGGACAATAAGGCGGCCAAGCCCGCCGGCCGCATGCCGGTCAGCGTCATCCAGTGCGACGGAAAGAGCTTTCCCATCGTGTCGCTGACGCCGAAGGGCTTCGTCGCCCGCGGCTTCGACGGATCGCTGATCGTCGGTCAGAACGCCAAGGTCTCGGTGCGAGTCGACGATCCCGCCGGTAAGTTCACCTTCAACGCGACCGTCGCGGTGGTGGAGATCAAGGGCGACACCATCGGTGCCACCTGGACGATTCTGCCGACGGAAGTCGATGCGGTGATCCGCCAGTACGCCCAGAACCGCAAGAAGCTGGACGGCAAGCCCGCCCGGTAAGGGCGCAGCCCCTTTGCCGGCGGCCGGTTACTGGCGGTCCGTGGGCGTTCCGGCCGCCGGCGAGGGCATGCCGGCATTGACGATCTTCGGCAGCGCCAGGACGCGCGCCCGCTCCAGCCATTCGGACAGGGTCACGAACTCGCAGCCCTTGGCCCGCAGTTCCGTGATCACGCGGGGCAGCGCCTGCGCCGTGCTGGCATAGGTGGAGTGCATCAGGAAGACGTTGCCCGGCAGGCCGCCCAGCTTGATCTGGCTGACGATCTTGTCGGCGTTTCGCACCTGCCAGTCGCGCGTGTCCACCGACCACAGGACGGAGCCCATATGCTCCTCCCGCACGATGGTCAGCAACTCGTCCGAATAGCGGCCGTAGGGCGGGCGGAACAGCACCGGGTTGGCGCCGAACTCGCGCAGGATGCGGTTGGTCTCCGTGATCTCGTAGCGGGCGCCGGCGGCGTCCATCTTGCGCAGGTCGGAATGGGTCAGGCTGTGGTTGCCGATCTCATGCCCGCCGGCGACGAAGTCGCGGATCAGGTCCCCCTGCCGTTCGGCGATGCGGCCGACCGGAAAATAGGTGGCGCGCACGCCCTCGCGGTTCAGGATGTCCAGAACCTGGCGGGTGACCGTGCGGTGCGGCCCGTCGTCGAAGGTCAGGGCGCAGAGGTTCCAGTTCTCCCGCTTCAGCGTCGCCGGCATCACGTCATAGCGCGAATCCGGCATCACCGAGCGCAGCCGGCCCTTGCGGCGGCTGTGCTGCTCGATGTCCGCCATGGTGCGGGCATCTTCCTCGTTGTAGATCACCAGACCGTCGGCTGGCGGCAAGGCAGCGGCGACCGACGGCGGCGGCAGCGGAGCGGCAACGGCGGAGCCGATCGGCGCCAGGACCGAAGTGGTCGTCGTCGTCACCGTCTCGCGCTCGACGGCCGGCTGCGGCGGCTTGGCTTCGGGCAGCGGCGGCGCGACGGCCACGGTCACGGCCGGCGGCTTGGTCGCGGGTGACGGAACGAAGGCCGGCTCTGCCGGTGATGCCGCCTGAACGGGGGCAACTTCGGGAGCGGGCGCGGTCTTTTCGGGAGCGGCCTTCGCCAGCGTGACGGGAGCCGGCGTCGCGGTCGGGGCCGGGCGGTCGACGACAAGGCAGCCGAAGCCGGCGCCGACGATCCGCCGGCACAGTGCCCGCGCATCGGTGCCCTTGGCGACCTGGGCGTAGAGCGCCACGCCGCCGGCCTCGCTCTTGCCGTCCAGCAGCATGACCGAGGCGGTCATCCCGGCCGTCAGGTCGCGCTCGCGCCGCTGCAGGTTCTTCCAGCTCCACCAGGCGTCGCCGTCACCGGAATAGATGCCCAACTGCAGGACCGGGCCATCGGCAGCGGCTGGAGCCGGTGCGGGCGCCTTCTGCTCGACCTTGGCGGCGGGGTGGCGTTTGGCCGGTGGTTCGGCGGCGTGGGAGGGAAGCGCGGGCAGGGCGATCGCGCAGGCCAGCAGGGCGACCTTGAGCAGTCCGCCACGCGTCGGCAGGACCAGCGCGAGGCCCCGGCGGCTGTCGGCCATCCGGAGGCTGGAACTGGGGGATGCAGCGTTCGGCCAGGAAATGCGCAACATATCGGTCCCGTTGCTTGGCCCAGCCACTATCTGCGGACCGCCGGTTGATGGCGGTGCAATATCATCCCGATGGGGTTAATTCAAACGACAAGCGGCGAAATTGTGGCGGCTTCGCCGCTTTTCACAGGGGCGTTGCCGTTCGGAAACGGTGCGGGGACCGGACATGCTCACGGGGCGGGCAGAGGGGGGTGAACAGGCGTGTGCAGGGGGGATCGGAACCGGCGGGGGAGCGGCGGGGTTCATTAGAGGACAGGCGGAGGGGCCGGATGCCGGAACAGGCGCCGCCGGCCTCTTCGCTGACCCTTTTGGAAGGCCCACCCGTGAAGGAGACGACCCGTATGGCCGAGGATTTGGAAAGCCGCATCCGTCGGCGCGCGCATGAGATCTGGGAACGCGAAGGCCGGCCGGAAGGCCGCGACGCCGCTCATTGGGAGCTGGCCAGCGAGGAGATCGCGATCCAGGACAATTACCGCGACACGCTGAAACCCAACCCGGCCGGCGGTCCGGAAGCGACCGCGATGCGGACAGAGCCGGTGGAGCCGGTGCTGAGCATCGCCAATCAGGGCGAGCAGCCCGGCCTCGCCGACCAGGGCGACGAAATGGGAATGCCGATGCGCGGCGATCGCGAGGTCTGGCCGACACCGGAGGAGGCGGCTTCCACTGCCGTGCCGCCAAACCGCAGCAAGAAGACCCGCCGTCGGGCCTAGGACCCTCAGACGCGGGACTTGTCCGCCGCGTTGCCCACCGTACCTCCCGCAGCGCCATCTGCCGTGCCGCTCCTGCCCTCAGGCATGGCGGCGCGGCCGGTGTCGGCCGGCGTCACCGCAGGGGTGGTCGTCGGGGCGGTCGCGGGTGCGACGGCCGGGAGCGGACCGGGCGCCGGCTCCACCGCCGGGGCGGAAGCGCCGACCGGCACGTCGTCCAGGCGGTCGTAGATGTCCGGATGCAGGCGGACGGCACCGTCGGCCTCGACCGTGGCGATCCAATAGACGAACTGGACCGGCATCGGCGTCGGCAGCTTGACCCACTGCGGCTGCGGCTTGTCCAGCATGCGGTCGATTCGCGCCGGGGTCACGCTGGTTCCCTGCAGCAGCAGCTCCGCCAGCCGGCGCGGATCCTCCAGCCGGACGCAGCCGGAACTGATGGAGCGCAGTTCGCGCGCGAACAGCCGCGGCTCGTTGGTGCCGTGCAGGTAGATGTCGTAGGGGTTGGTCAGGTTGAAGCGGAACCGGCCGAGCGCGTTGTGGTCGCCCGGCTGCTGCACGATGCGGACCCGGCCGGGCGTGACGTCGTGCCAGTCGACCGTTTCCGGCGCCACCTCCTGCCCGTCGAGATAGACGATGGCGTTCTGGATGCCAGGCACGCCCTTGGCCCGCAGCATCGGCAGCTTGTCTTCCTTCAGAACGGTGGGCGGCACGGTCCAGGTCGGGTTGACGATGACGTGGGTGATGCGGTCGGTCAGCAGCGGCGTCTCGCGCGACGGCCGGCCGACGATGGCGCGCATCGTCAGCTCCTCCTCCCCGCCGCGCACCAGCGTGGTGGTCTGGTCGGTCAGGTTCACCACCAGGACATTGTCCGGGGCGGTGTCGCGGAAGCTGCGCATCGCGACGGCGCTCTGCCGCATCAGCGCCGCTGCCTCGGCCGGCGTGCGGTCGAGGGCGGCACGGGTGCCGGCGCCCACCAACCCGTCCTGCTTCATCCGCTGGGCGAGCTGGAAGGCCTTGACCGCGAGGTCGACGTCGGCGGTGAAGACGTCCGACGCCTTGTCCGCCGGCAGCAGGCCGAGTTCGACCAGCCGCTGCGACAGCCGGCCGACGCGCTCGCCGCTGCTGCCCCGCTTCAACAGGCCGCCTTCGCCGATTCGGGTCGACGGCTGCACCGGGTTGCGGTCCAGCTCCACGGCGGCGGCGTCCAGCCGGTCGGCCCATTGCGTCAGGGTGTCGCGGTAGGGCAGGGCGTCCGCGGGCCCGACGCCGAGCAGCGCCAGCGCCGATGCGGCGGCGAGCGCCAGCATGGCCAGCTTGCAGGGCTTGCGGAGGTCGGCGGATACGGTCATGTCGGATACCCTCTGTCACAGTGGGCTGGCCGCGCATACGAACGAACGCGCAGCCGCCGCCCTTCCGAACAATTTATGCAACGCAATAATGGAAGGCGAGGCGTGCGGCGCGAAATTCAGTCGATCATTCTCCCGGTGTGATCTTCCTGCCGCCGTCCTATGACCAGCCTATGCAAGAAGGTCACAGTGCAAAATTTTTTGGTTGCCTCGGCCGATGACCTTCCTTATACGGATATCCGTCCGGAGACGATTCACACCAGACGGGACGCTTCGGACCAGCGTTGGTCATAAGGTTATACCACCCGCGGGCGCCACGCGACCCGCCAAACGCCGAACGGCCACAGCGTAGAACGGCCAAAAACGTAAAACGACGAGGTTCGGGGATGCATTTGGGGGATGATGAGCGTGCCGCTCCGACCATCGGGCGGCGCGGGTTCCTGGGTTTTGCCGCCGCGGCGGTAACGTCGTCCCTCCCGGCCGCTTCGGGACTGATGACGGGGGTCGCCACCAGTGTGGCGACGGCGCCGGTCCTGCTGGGGTCGGGCAGCGCGGAGGCCGCTCCCCTTGCCGGCAGTGTCAGGCGCATCAGCCTGCACAACATCAACACGCAGGAGCGGTTCGACGGCGTCTATTGGGCAGACGGCCATTACAAGCCGGATGCGCTACGCAAGCTGGACGTGCTTTTGCGCGACCATCGGGCCAAGCAGGTCTGCCGTTACGATCCGCGCCTGTTCGACCTGCTCGCCCGCGTTCACCAGAGTGTCGGGTCGGACGATCCGTTCGAAGTGATCTGCGGTTACCGCTCCCGCCGCACCAATGCGATGGCGCGGCGCCGGTCGCGCGGGGTGGCGAAGGAAAGCTATCACACTCGCGGCATGGCGATCGATATCCGCCTGCCCGACACCCAATTGCGCGCCATCTCTGAGACGGCGAAGGCGATGCAGTCGGGCGGCGTCGGCTTCTACCCGCGCAGCGGCTTCGTCCATCTCGACGTCGGCCCGGTTCGCAGCTGGTAGAAACCGGATCGGCGGGTCAGCGGCCAGTTGGCTTTAGCAGCCGGCACCCTGGGTGCGTCATTCCATGCAAAAAGGCTCCGCATCGACCGATGCGGAGCCTTTTTGATGTGCGGATGTGTGCATGCTGCCTATCGGTCGTCCTGCCGCTTTCAGCTTCGCGGCGAGGGCTTGGTCGCGCGCAGAATGTCGGTCGGGTCCCAAACCGCGCCATGACGGCGGCGTGCCTTGCTTTGGCTGGAGTCGTCGGCGGATTTCACCGGCTTCACCCGCGGTGCATCGCTGCGAACCGTGCGGCCGGCCTTGCGGGCGCTTTCCCCCTCCGGAGCCGCGGCGACGATTTCGCTGCTTGCGAGAAGGCCGCCGCCGGATGACTGCGTCGGGTTCTGGGATGTCGAGGAGTCGGGGTCGCCATCCTCGCCCTCGTCTGAGCCTTCCGGCGGCTCTTTGATTTCCGGTGACAGCGCGGAGAGAAGAGACAGCATCTCGTCCGACACATGGGAGGGGGCGGCGCGCCACAGGCGGAGGAGCCGCGCCTCGCGCCGGCTGATTTGGGTCTCGCTGTCGTCCGACTCCTGAAAGCCGCTGCGCGACCGGCGCAGGCCGTCGCCATCGCTGTAGGTGTCGAAAAAGAAGCTGACCGGAACATCCAGCACCTGTCCAAGACGGTACAGGGTTCCGGCCGATATGCGGTTGGAGCCGCGTTCGTACTTCTGAACCTGCTGAAACGTCAGGCCGATGGCCTCGCCAAGTTTTTCCTGGCTCATTCCCAGAAGGGTTCGGCGCATCCGCACGCGCTGCCCGACATGGGCGTCCACAGACCAGGATTCCGGCGATCCGCGTCGTCCTCTTTTGCGCGCCGTCGGTTCACTCATGTCCATTGGTCTCCGATGCCTAGTCTTCCGCAGCCTCTCTTTGCGAGAATGAAAAGATTGTTCACACATTCCTTGCGGATGTTCAAGAGAAAACTTTTGAATATTGACGCGCGGCCGCCATATTCCGATAGGCATCGATGGTGCGGCAGCATTCGCAAGAGTTGTCGTGTTACAGCTTTGTATTATTTCGCGGGCGATGAGGATCAATTGCCAGAAAGGCTTGTCAGATCCCTGCACTCAACCCTTTTGCGGAAATCCCGGAATCTTCCGGCTCGCCCAATGGTTGGATCGATAGCTTTTTGTTTACAGGAATTCGACGATCGTGACCGGATAGGGTTTGCACCGCCACAAATGGTGATCAGAAAGCTTCTGGTTGTGGTAAATATTCGAACGCTTGCAGAATAACTTTCTGTTCCACAGGCCGATACACCGCGTCACGCATCCGCGACCGGCCGCCGTGGGCTGGTATCGTTGGCCGGGCAATCATTAATACATAATTAACTATATTGGAGCGGTGCCGATCGGCTCCCTCGGCGGAGGATTCAGGGCCGCGAAGGGCGTGGTGCGTGACCATCCATATCGGCCTTGCCGCCGCTCCCGGTCTGGGCGGAGGCGGGCCGGGCAACGGCTCGCGACGGGGATGGCACTGCCCAGGGTCCACCGGCGGTGGCGAACCCTTCCACATGGTCGCGCAGCTTCTGAACCTGGGACGGTGTGATGCTGCGGCCGAAGCGCGACTTCAGCAGGGCGGCCAGCGCGCCGCGCGTCGGTCGGACACCGTCGGCCGACAGGGTGCGGTAGGCGACGAAGGCCTCGGCATAGAGATGGATGCGGTCGGGGCGCGCGCGCAGCTGTACCGCCTGGGCAGAGGCGCTGCGGTTCAGGTGGTCGGTCAGCCGCTCCACCGCCTGCGTCTGGGTCAGGTCGGGCAGGGCGACGGCAGGCTGCTCCGGTGGTTCGGGACGGCCGATGGAGTCGCGCCGCCGCCGCCGCCGCTGGCGTTCGCGATCGCCGGCGCGCAGCCGCTCGGCATAAGCCGGGTCGGCGGCGCGACGTTCGGTGCGGCTGCGGTTGGAGCGGGCGGCGCGCTCCGCCTCGCGCGCCCGCAGCATCGGGTCGCGCAGCAGGAAAGCCAGTTCCTCCGCGGTCAGCCGATGCTCCTGCTCCGAACTGGCGGGCACGGAGGTGGAGGGGCTGTCGCGGTTGCCGTCGGTGTCGTCCATCGCGAGGGAACGCGAAGGCCGCCCTCCATGTTCCCACACCCTGGCGAACGGTCCGGCCGGAGTCTCCGCATGGATGATGAGGGAGATTTCATGTCCGGTGCCGGTCCCGCCCGTGCTAGAGAAAGGCCGTCCTTATTCGGGCCGCCGTCCTCTCTCCGGCCCGCCTTCCCGGCCCGTGCAACAGTGGAATTCGCCCGCCCATGACCCCCCGGCAAGCCCTTCAGCAGCGCCTTGCGGCCTTGGATGCCCATCTGCGCGCGGAAAACCCCAACCTGCTGCCGGTCCTTCCGACCTTCCGCGCCTTCGACCGCATCCTGGCCGGGCTTGGGCTGATCGACCGCCATGAATCGCTCACCACCCGCATCCCCTGGTGGCCGATGGTCGCGGTGCTTGGCACCTTCTCGGCCGGCAAATCGACCTTCCTCAACGGCTATCTGGGCGAGGTGCTGCAGAACACCGGAAACCAGGCGGTCGACGACAAGTTCACCGTCATCTGCCACGGGCCGGAGACGCGCAAGGAGGCGCTGCCCGGCACCGCACTGAACGCCGACCCGCGCTTTCCCTTCTACCGCATCGCCGACGAGATCGAGAAGGTAGCGGCCGGCGAGGGCAAGCGGATCGACAATTACCTGCAGCTGAAGACGCTGGCCGGCCCGCGGACCAAGGGCAAGATCTTCATCGATTCGCCCGGCTTCGACGCCGACGACCAGCGCCGCTCGGTCCTGCGGCTGGTCGACCACATTGTCGAGCTGTCGGACCTCGTGCTGGTGTTCTTCGACGCCCGCCATCCGGAACCGGGCGCCATGCAGGACACGCTGCGCCATCTGGTCGCCAAGACGGTCAACCGCGCCGACGCCCGCAAGGTTTGCTACATCCTCAATCAGGTCGATACCACGGCCAAGGAGGACAATCTGGAGGCGGTGTTCGGCGCCTGGCAGCGCGCCATCGCCCAGGCCGGGCTGGTGTCGGGCCGCTTCTACGCCATCTACGACCAGCGCTCCGCCGTCGACATCGAGGATGACGGCCGCCGCGCCCGCTACGAGGCGCGCCGCGACCACGACCTCGCCGAGATCCACACCCGCATCAATGAGGTGGAGGTCGCCCGCGCCTATCGCATCATCGGCTCGATCGACAGCTTGACCAAGGAGCTGGAGGGCGAGGTGGTGCCCAAGCTGCGCGAGGCGATGGCGACGTGGCGCCGCCGCGTGCTGACCGGCGACGCGGTTTGGGGCGTGCTGCTGCTGGCCCTGCTGGGGACGGTGGTGCAGACGGTTGGCGGCGGCTTCGGCGCCTTCCTCGGCTGGCTGTTCGAGAATGCCGACGGCGGGCTGCCGCTGCACCTGATCGCCACCGCCCTGCTGCTGGGCGGGCTGTTCCTGGCCGGGCATTTCAAGCTCCGCCAGTTCTTCGCCCGCCGCATCGCCGCGTCCCTGAGTGACCGCTTCGGCGATGTCGACCTGGACCTGCGGGCGGCCTTCCTGAAGAACACGCGCTTCTTCCGTTCGATCTTCGCCAAGCAGCCGGCCGGCTGGGGCGGGCGGGCGCGCCGGGCGATCTTCGCCATCCGCGAGGCGACGGCGGTGCATGTCCAGCGCGTCAACGACCTCTACACCGATCCGGCCGGCCGCCGTGCCAGGGACGCCGCGCCCGGCCCGGCCGCCGCGGCGGACTGACCGCGGGCCGCATAGGACCTCGGCCACCCTTTACAGCGCAACGGATGGGTCATTAGATCTGCGCTCGACCGCCGGACGGCGGCGCGGGACTCACCAGTGGACGGCCAGTGAACGTGCGGGAATCGGCAGGCGGCGCGGCAGGCGGAACAGGACGGACGGTGCTGGGCGCCGTCATGGTCGTGCTGCTGCTGTGCGCGGCGCCGGTCCGGCTATCGGCGCTGGAGGCGCGATCCGCACCCGGCATGCCCCCGGCGCCGGCCCCCTACACCGGACTGGATCTGGTGACCGGCGGCGATTACGCCCCCTACACCGGCGAGGATCTGCCGGGCGGCGGTCTGGTGACGGATTTGGTCCGCCAGGCCTTCGCGGTCGGCGGGCGCCGGTATGATGTGCGGTTCATGCCGTGGAAGCGCGGTTATGACGGCGTGGTCTCCGGCCGCTTCCTCGCCACCTTCCCCTATGTCCGCACGCCGGAGCGGGAGCGCGAGGTGCTGTTTTCCGACCCGGTGGTCGAGGTGCGGCAGTTCGTCTATCTGTCGAAACGGTCGACAATGGAGTTCCATGGCGGTGACGCTGGTGCCAACTCCGGCGGCGTGACGGGCTTCCTCGGGCGGGCGGTCTGCCAGCCGGTCGGCTACGCCCTGCCGGCCGAACTGGAGGCGCTGGTGCAGCGGAGCCAACTGACCCGGCACACGCCGACGGACCTCGGTGCCTGCGTGCGGATGGTGGCCGCCGGCCGGGCCGACGCCCTGGTGATCGACGAATACAGCGCCGCCGCAGCCATCGCCCGCGCCGGTCTGGCCGAAGAGATCCGGGTATCGGAGCGCCCCTTCGCCGTGGTGACCCTGCATCTGGTGGTGGGGCGGGCCACGCCGGGGGCGGAAGCGATGGTCGCCGCCTTCAACGACGGGCTGAAGACGCTGAAACGGCAGGGGATTTACAGCCGGCTGCTGGACGCCCACACGGTTCATTCGGCTCCCTAGATTTCCCTCGGTTTTGCGCGGTCTTTGCGGCGGCCGGGGCGATATTCCGGTTCGATGTCGTGCTTTTCCGCGCCATAGGCCCCCGTTGCCATGGACAGGACGGTGCTTCGTGCTATAAACGCGCGGTTTCGATATTGGAAAAGGGGCGCGGGCCGTGGCCATCGACGCGTCGATTCTGGTCCTCAACGGGCCGAACCTCAACATGCTGGGTGTGCGGGAGCCGCAAATCTACGGGTCGATGACCCTGGACGACCTGGAGGCCGCCTGCCACGAGCGTGCCGACACGCTGGGTCTGACCGTGGACTTCCGGCAGTCCAACCACGAAGGCGAACTGGTCTCGTGGATCCAGCAGGCGCGCACGGAGAATGACGGCATCGTCATCAACGCCGGCGCCTACACCCACACCTCGGTCGCAATCATGGACAGCCTGATCCTGTCGGAGCTGCCGGTGATCGAGGTCCATCTGTCGAACATCTTCAAGCGCGAGCCGGTCCGTCATCACTCCTATATCTCGCCGGTGGCGAGGGGGATGATCTGCGGATTCGGGCCGCACGGGTATCTTCTGGCGCTGGACGCCATCGCGAACATCATCGACCGCGATTAAGGAAACGGGAACGACTGACATCATGGCGAGCTTCGACATCGACGGCGATCTGGTCCGCAAGCTGGCGGACCTCCTGCGTGAGACGGGCTTGAGCGAGATCGAGTTCGCCGAGGGCGAAAAGCGCATCCGCGTCACCCGCCCGACCGCCGCCCAGACGGTCGCCGTCCAGGCTGCCCCGGTCCTGGCGGCCGCCCCGGTCGCCGCCGCGGCGGCTCCGGGCTCGGCCAAGCCGGCGAGCCATCCGGGCGCCGTGACCTCGCCGATGGTCGGCACCGCCTATCTGGCGGCCGAGCCGGGCGGCACGCCCTTCGTTCGTCCGGGCGACGTGGTCAAGGCGGGCCAGACCATCATGATCATAGAGGCGATGAAGGTCATGAACCCGATCAAGGCCCCGCGCGCCGGCACCGTCGCCGAGGTGCTGGTGTCCGACGCCCAGCCGGTCGAGTTCGGCGAAGTTCTCCTCATCATCGAGTAAGCGGGGCATTCCCTTGGCGATGTTCGAAAAGGTCCTGATCGCGAACCGTGGTGAGATCGCTCTGCGCATCCACCGCGCCTGCCGCGAGATGGGGATCCAGACCGTGGCGGTGCATTCCACCGCCGACGCCGACGCCATGCACGTCCGCCTCGCCGACGAAAGCGTGTGCATCGGCCCGGCGTCCGCGCGCGACAGCTACCTCAACATTCCGGCCATCCTGTCGGCGGCGTCGATCACCAATGTCGACGCCATCCATCCCGGCATCGGCTTCCTGTCGGAAAACGCCCAGTTCGCGGAGATGGTGGAGGAGCACGGCTTCACCTTCATCGGCCCGACGCCGGAGCATATCCGGATCATGGGCGACAAGGTCACCGCCAAGAAGACGGTGATGGAGCAGGGGCTGCCGGTGGTGCCCGGCTCCGACGGTCCAGTGTCGACGCTGGAAGAGGCGGAGAAGATCGCCCACGAGACCGGCTATCCGGTGCTGATCAAGGCGGCGGCCGGTGGCGGCGGCAAGGGCATGAAGGTCGCCCGCAACCCCGACCAGCTGAAGGAAGCCTACCAGCTGGCCCGTGGCGAGGCGCGCGCCGCCTTCGGCAATGACGAGGTCTATCTGGAGAAGTATCTCGGCCGTCCCCGGCACATCGAGATCCAGCTCCTGGGCGACACCCACGGCGCCTGCGTGCATTTCGGCGAGCGCGACTGCTCGGTCCAGCGCCGGCACCAGAAGGTGATCGAGGAGGCGCCGAGCCCGGCCCTGAACGCCGAGCAGCGCGAATTCATCGGCGCCCTGGCGGCGAAGACCGCGGCGGCCATCGGCTATCGCGGCGTCGGCACGATGGAGTTCCTGTTCGAGGACGGGCAGTTCTATTTCATCGAAATGAACACCCGCCTGCAGGTCGAGCACACCATCACCGAGATGATCACCGGCATCGATCTGGTGCGCGAGCAGATCCGCGTCGCCGCCGGCGCGCCGCTGGGCTACGACCAGTCGGACATCCGCTTCGAAGGCCATGCCATCGAATGCCGCGTGAATGCCGAGAATCCGGAGACCTTCATCCCGTCGCCGGGCAAGATCGACGGCTATCATGCGCCGGGCGGGTTGGGCGTGCGTGTCGATTCGGCGCTGTATGACGGCTACAAGGTGCCGCCGCATTACGACAGCCTGATCGCCAAGCTGGTCGTCCACGGCACCACCCGCAACGAGTGCCTGATGCGCCTGCGCCGCTCCATCGAGGAGTATGTGATCGGCGGCATTCAGACCACGCTACCGTTGCATGACCGCATCATCGCCCAGCAGGCCTTCATCGACGGCAATTACGACATCCATTGGCTGGAACAGCTGATGGCGAAGTCCTGAGCACGCCGCGTCTATATTACATACTCGCAAATGCTGCGGCGAATTGCCGCAGTGTTGAAAGCCCCTCCCTCAAGTCGAGCGAGGGGCTGTTCTTTTATGAAATTTCGCTGATGAAGTTGGCTCTATTCTCCGGCCGCAATGCGGTCATTTGCAATCTGGCAATCCGGCGGCCCGAACGCGCTTTTTCTCGCAAATTGCGACGCTGAATGCATATGACCGCCGCCGGGCGGCTACATCCCCCATCCCCCCGGCGTTGCCGGCCATAGGGGTTTACCCGGAAGTCCGCTTTTCGGCCAGCGGCGCGTACATGGCACACCGCTTGCTCACTTGATCTGCATCAGTGCGGAGCGTTGCCTACCCAGGGTAGACGAAACTCCATTCCGCTAGCTGTATCGAACCATCGCTTACTTCCGGCGGTGTTGTGTTCCCCTGGTCCGCATCCCGGTTGCGCCTCCATTGCGCTGCCGAACCTGCTCCTTGCCCGACGAGGTCCCGTCCATGCGTCTCAATGAACCGATCACCGACCGCGAAATCGAGATGGAAGACGGCGTGCTGCTGGTGTCGCGAACCGACACGGGCGGCTGCATAACCTTCGTCAACAAGGCCTTCGTCGACATCAGCGGCTATGCCGAAGAGGAGCTGATCGGGGCTCCGCACAACCTGATCCGCCATCCCCACATGCCGAAGGAGGCCTTCGCCGACCTGTGGGCGACGATCAAGGACGGGCGGCCGTGGGAAGGGCTGGTGAAGAACCGGACCAAGTCCGGCGACTTCTACTGGGTCCGCGCCAACGTCACCCCGGTGGTCGAGGACGGCGAGGTGACCGGCTTCATCTCCATCCGCACCAAGCCCACGCGGGAGCAGGTGGAGGCGGCGGAACGGCTCTACGCCGACATTCGCGAAGGACGGGCCGGCCATCTGATGGTGCGCGACGGACAGGCGGTGGCGCGGGGCGGCGCTGCGGGGCTGCGGCGCTGGGCGACGAGCATCACCGGGCGCCTGACCCTGATCTTCGCCTTCATGGTCCTGTCGATGCTGGTGGTGGGCGGCGTCACGTTGCGTGGCATGTCCGACAGCAACGCCTCGCTGAAGACCGTCTATGAGGACCGGACGGTTCCTGCCGTGCAGATCGGCGAGATTCTGGACCATATGCGCGACAATGTGCAGACGCTGCAGCACCTGATCATCGACGCCCGCGACGGCACCGATCCCAAGGTGATGGCCGGCCGCGAGCAGCGCATCTTCGCCAATGCCGCCACCATCGACCGGCTGTGGGCGGACTATCTCACCACCTATCTGACGCCCGAGGAAAAGGAACTGGCCGGGCGCTTCGCCAAACAGCGCGCCGCCTTCCTCGACGAAGGGCTGAAACCGGCGGTCGAGCTGGCGCGCCAGGGCGATTCGCTGCGGCTGGAGGTGCTGGTCCGCGACCGCATCGATCCGCTGTTCCAGGCCGCCTTCCAGACCAACAAGGATCTGCTGCAGCTGCAGCTGACCGTGGCCCGCACCGAATACGAGGGGGCGCTGGCGGATTTCCGCTGGCATCTGGTCTTCGCGGTGGCCGCCGGGCTGGCGGTGCTGGTGGCGGCCGTGCTCTGCGGCTTCATGCTGCTGCGCACCGTGCGGCGGCCGCTTACCGACTTCTCGGCCGATTTCGACGCCATCGCCCGCAACGAACAGGCCCATATCATCGACCTGCCGGCGGCGGTCGAATTCCATCCCATCGCCGGGCAGCTGCGTGGGCTGAAGGCCCGGCTGTGCTACGCCGTGCAGGAGCGCGTCGAGCGCGCCCGCCATGCCGACGAGGAGCGCCGCCGGGCGCTGGAGGCCATGGCCTCGACCGTGGAGCGCGAGGCCGGCCGCGCGGTGGAGGAGGTGGCCCAGCGCACCGGCGCCATGGCCAACGACGCCGAAGGCATGTCCGGCTCGGCCGAGCGGGTCAGCATCAACGCCCAGACGGTGGCGTCGGCCGCGGGGCAGGCGCTGGCCAACGCCCAGACCGTCGCCGCCGCCAGCGAGCAGCTGGCCGCCTCGATCCGCGAGATTTCCTCGCAGATCGCCCATTCCAGCGCGGTCACCCGCCGCGCGGTGGAAAGCGGCCACCACACCCAGGCCACCATCCGCTCCCTGTCGGAGACGGTGGCGAAGGTGGGCGAGGTGGTGAACCTGATCCAGTCCATCGCCGGCCAGACCAACCTGCTGGCGCTGAACGCGACCATCGAGGCGGCGCGGGCGGGGGAGGCCGGCAAGGGCTTCGCCGTGGTGGCGCAGGAGGTGAAGAACCTCGCCAACCAGACCGCCGCCTCGACCGAGGAGATCACCCGCCAGATCACCGCCATCCAGTCGGTGACCGATCAGGCGGTGCAGGCGGTGGAGGAGATCGGCCGGACCATCGCCGAGATCGACCACATCGCCGGCTCGGTCGCCACGGCGATGGAGGAGCAGTCGGCCGCCACCCAGGAGATCAGCCGCAACGTGGTGGAGACCTCCACCGCGGCGCAGGAGGTTTCGTATCGCATCGCCGCCGTGTCGGAGGAGGCCGACCGCACCGGCGAGCAGGCGACCCAGGTCAAGCACGGCTCCGGCGACGTCGCCCGCTCCATCGAGAGCCTGCGCAAGGTGCTGGTCCGCATCGTCCGCACCTCCACCGGGGATGCCGACCGCCGGCGCGAGCCGCGCTATCAGGTGGACGAGACGGGGACGCTGCTGATCGGCGGCGACCGTCTGGCGGTGACCGTGCGCAACCTGTCGATCGGCGGCGCGATGATCGACCCGGTGACGGCGACCGACGGCCGTTCGCTGGCGGGCGCCACCGGCAAGCTGCGCTTCGACCGCTACGGCGCCGAGGCGACGGTCGCGGTCAAGGCGGTGGAGCATAACCGCATCCACCTCGCCTTCGATGGCGAGACGATGTCGCGCGACTTCGTCCGGGCCGTCGAAATCGCCACCAAGGATCGTCCGCCGATCGACGTGGCCGCCTGAACATTTCCGGCCGTATCCGATGCCCTGCCAACAGTGCTTGGCGCGGAACTTTGCGCGCCTTCTCCACTCCTGGGTTGAGTGATGCTCCCATGTGACAATTTCGCAAGGGAGTCCTTAGGGAGTGAAGGAGTGTTGTTGGGATTGTCGCCGGGACTCTGTGCTCGTTCACGCGTCCCGCCGCGTGCACGGAATCGAGGGCCGGCCGCATCCATGGTCAACACCACAGCCTTGTCCCCCCTGTTGGAATGTCCCGAGCAGGACGCTTCGCAGTCGGGACGCCTCCAGCCGGTCGCCGTCCCATCGAATATCAGGCCGTCGAACGCCACGCCGGGGCCGGACGGACGCTCCGCACCCGGCTTCGCTGGCGGCGCGGCCGGCAGGCATCGGCGGTTCCGCGCCTGTATCAGGCGACCGACGCCGCCGGCGACGGGCTGTAGGATTGGGACATGGCCAGCGGCGCGGTGTGGTAGAGCCCGCGCTGGCAGACGATGCTGGGCTTCACGCCGGGCGAGGTGCCGCCGCATGTCGATTTCTGGCGTTCCCGTGTGCATCCAGAGGACCTGCGGCTGGTCGAGGCGGCGCTGGCGGCGCATCTGTCGGGCGAACGCCCGGTCTATGAATGCGAGCACCGGGTCCGCACCAAGTCGGGGGCGTGGCTCTGGGTTCTCGACCGCGGCCGGGTAGTGACCTGGGATGTGGAGCGCCGTCCGTCCCGCATGCTCGGCACCCATGTCGACATCACCGCCCGCAAACGGATCGAAGAGGAACTGGCCGAAAGCCGGCTGCAACTGGACGCCATCCTCGACAACGCGCCGGTGGGGGGTCTTCTGGTCGACCGCGACCGGGTGATCCGCCGCGTCAACAAGGCGGTGGCCAGCACCCTGTCCAGCGCGCTGAACGAGCGTCTCGCCCTGATCCGCGGCCTGACCGCCTTCGTCGAGGTGGCATCCGGTGCCGGCGACCTCGCCGACCAGTTCCCGCGCTATGCGGAGAGCCTGCGGCGCTCGGTGGTGGGAGTGCGCAACATTTCCGCAGCGCCGGATTTCATCGTCCGCATCGTCTATCCGGTCGAAGGCAACGAGAAGGTCCTGGGCAACGACCTGCTGAAGGACGCCCGTCCCGGCTTCGCGGAGACGGTGCAGCGCGCCATCGTCAGCCGCGACGTGACCATCCACGGCCCGGTCGGGCTGCTGCAGGGCGGGCGGGGGCTGATCGCGCGCCAGATCGTCTATGGGCTGGATAAGGGGGGCTCGGCCAAGCCCTGGGGCGCGGTCGGGCTGGTGTTCGATGTCGATGCCATCCTGAAGGAGGTGCGGTTCGAGCGGGTGCCGCCGCATCTGGCCTTCGCCCTGGTGACCGACTCCGGGCAGCGGGTGGCCGGCGACGCCCTGGTGATGAGGAACGACCCGCTGGTCGAGCGGATCAACCTGCCGGAAGGCCAGTGGGATCTGGCGCTGGCTCCGCGCAGCAGTTGGGAGGGGCTTGCCCATGCCGACCCGGCCTTCCGCGGGTTTCAGGCCGCCTTCCTGCTGCTGGCCCTGCTGACCGAGGCGATCGCCTTCATGGCGGTCAGCCGCCGCTATTCGCTGGAACGGCAGGTCGACCTGCGCACCGCCGAGCTTGGCCGCGCCAAGAACGAGCTGGAACAGTTCACCTATGCCGCCGCCCATGACCTGCAGGAGCCGCTGCGCGCCATCGCCAGCTATGCCCAGCTTCTGGAGAAGCAGCAGAAGGGCAAGCTGGACGACGAGAGCGAGGGCTTCATCCGCGAGATCGTCGAGGGCGCCGGACGGCTGAAGATGCTGCTGCGCGACGTCCAGCTGTTCCTGGCGGAGGACCGGGTGCCGCTGGGCGGCGGCGTCGTGCAGGCGGGCGACGCGTTGAAGGCCGCCCTTGCCGCGCTGAAGCGGCGCATCGCCGAAGCGGGGGCCACCGTGACGGCGGCGGACCTGCCGGAGGTGCAGGGCGACGAGCGGCGCCTGCGCGAGATCTTCATCGTGCTGATCGGCAACGCCATCGAATACCGTCATCCCGGCCGCGCGGCGGAGGTTCACGTCTCCCACCGCCGGGTCAATGGCCATGACGTGATCGATGTGCGCGACAACGGCATCGGCATCGACCCGCGCTACCGCGACCAGATCTTCGAGGTGTTCCGGCGCCTGCATTCGCGGGGCGAGCATCCCGGCACCGGAATGGGGCTGGCCATCGCCCGCAAGATGGTGGAGCGGCTGGGCGGCCGCATCACCGTCGTCTCCAGCCCCGGCATCGGCAGCGTCTTCTCCATCCATCTGCCCACCCCCGCCTTCCGAGGATTCCCGTGATGCAGGACCTGACCACCCCCTTCGAGATCCTGCTGGTCGAGGACGATCCGGCCGACGCCGGCCTCGCCAAGCGTGCTTTGCGCGACGGGCGCATCCTGTGCAACGTCGGCCATGTCCGCGACGGGGTGGAGGCGATGGAGTATCTGCGCCGCCAGGGCCCCTTCGCCGGCGCCGCCCTTCCGGACCTGATCCTGCTCGACCTCAACATGCCGCGGATGGACGGCCGCGAAGTGCTGCAGGAATTGAAGGCGGACGAGGAACTGAAGACCATTCCGGTGGTGATCCTCACCACATCCGACGTCGACCGCGACGTGAACGCCAGCTATCTGCTGGGCGCCAACAGCTTCATCACCAAGCCGATGGACATGGACGCCTTCTTCGATGCGGTGAAGAGCATCGAGGAATACTGGTTCCGCGTCATCCGGCTGCCACGGTGAGGGAGGTCCGCCATGTCCATCGCCTTATCCGGCAAGCCGCTCTTATCCGACACCTCCGACCGGGAGGACGGCCGCACCGCCATCCTGCTGGTCGAGGATGACGATGCCGACGCGCGGCTGGTCACCCGGTCGCTGACGCCCTATGCCTGCCGCGCCAGCGTGGCCCGCGCCACCTCGCTGAAGGAGGCGCGGGCCTGGCTGCACCGCAACGCCTGCGATGTCGTGCTTCTCGACCTGTCGCTGCCCGACAGCTTCGGGCTGGAGACGGTGACCCGCCTGCACGCCGACGCGCCGTCGCTGCCGCTGGTGGTGCTGACCGGATATGACGACGAGGATTTCGCGCTGGATATCCTGGCCCACGGTGCCCAGGACTATCTGGTCAAGGGACAGACCGACGGGCCGCTGATGTGGCGCGCCGTCCAGCACGCAATGGCCCGCAAGCGGCTGGAGGAGGAACTGCGCCTGTCGGAGGAGCGGCTGCAGGGCATCATCGGGCTGGCGCAGGACGCGATCCTGACCACCGATGCCAACCTGAACATCACCCTGTTCAACCGGGCGGCGGAAAGCCTGTTCGGCTATGACGCCGACGACATATTGGGCCGTCCGCTGTCGCTGCTGATCCCTGAACGCTTCCGGCCGGACCATGACGCGCACATTGCCGATTTCAGCGCGTCGGAGACCCAGGCCCGGGTGATGACCAGCCGCCGCGAGGTTCTGGGCCAGACCTCCGCCGGTCGGGAATTCCCGGCGGAGGTGTCGATTGCCAAGCTGCACCATGCCCATAGCCTGCTGTTCACCGCCGTGATCCGCGACGTGTCGGAACGCAAGCGGGTGGAAAGCGAACTGCGCCGCATGGCGACCACCGATCCGCTGACCGGGCTGAACAACCGCCGCCGCTTCATGGAACTGGCGGAGGTCGAGATGGCGCGGCTGCGCCGCTATGGCCGGGCGGTGTCGGTGCTGATGCTGGACATCGACCGGTTCAAGGCGATCAACGACACCCACGGCCATGCGGTGGGCGACCATGCCCTGGTCAGGCTGGCGGAGGTCTGCCGCGACGAGCTGCGCGACACCGACCATATCGGCCGGCTGGGCGGCGAGGAGTTCGCGATCATCCTGCCGGAAACCCCGCTGGCTTCGGCGGCCGAGGTGGCGGAACGGCTGCGCCAGCGTCTGGCGCTGGCCGACGTGCCCATCGTTTCCGGCGACCATGGGCAGGGATGCCTGCGCATGACCGTCAGCATCGGCGTCGCCATGTGCAGCGACGAGGAGTCCAGCATCGAACGCGCGCTGGGGCGCGCCGACCGGGCGCTGTACGAGGCGAAGGCGGCGGGCCGCAACCGCGTCGTCGTCAGCGACGGCTATCCGGGTCCGGCCTTCGCCGCCGCGTCCGGCCCCATCTTGATCGCGAGCTGACGGCATGTTCGAGGAAAAAGGACCGACAGACCCTTGACCCAGCGGACGACTGAAATGGCTGAGACACCGGAGCCGGTTCTTCTGGTGTCCTCGCAGGCGGCGCTTGCCCGGCACTACGCTCCCGTCTTCGGGGCGCTGGCGCGGGTGGAAACCATGGCCGCGGCGCTGGACCGCCTGCGCGGTGGCGGTGCGGCGTCGGGCGAGACGGTGGTGTTGCTGGACGCCCCCGCCGTCGCGGCGGTCGAGGCGCTGGCCCGGCTGGATCCGGCACCGGCGGTGGTGGTGCTGCTGCCGGACGGCCAGGATGACGCACGGGGACAGGACGTCGCGGACTTCATCGCTGCGGGGGCGCAGGACGTCTTGCCGGCCGGCGCCGTCACTGCCGAGTGCCTGCGCGCCGCGGTGTCGGCCGCCCGCCGGCGGCAGATGCGGGAGAATCGGCTGCGGCTGGCGATGGCCGAGGCGGAGCGGGCGCGGGGAGAGGCCCACTCTCTGCTCGACGCTGCGGGGGATGCAGTGGCGGCGGCGCTCGACCCGATGACGGCGCTGATCTCGGCCGCGCTGGAATCGCCGCTGTTGCCAAGCCAGCAGGATCGGCTGATCGCGGTCCAGACGGCGGGGGGTGCCCTGCGCGCGACCCTGTCGGCCCTGCGCCCGGTCGGGCGCGAGGCGGTTGTGGAAGAAAGCCTGACGATTGCGGCGCTGGCGGATGGCGCCAGGGCGGTGACGGTGGAAAGCGGGGCGGAGGAGTGCTTCACCGGAGATGCCGCGGCGCTGCGGGCGCTGCTGTCCTTGCTGACGGCGGAGGCGGGGGCTTCGGTGTCGCTGGGATTGCGCCGGACCGACGATGGCGCGGAGCTGTCGGTACGCCGCCGGGGCGAAGCGCGACTGCGCCCGCTGCTGCTGGCGGCGATCCAGCCGGCGGTGCGGCGACTGCGGGGGCGGCTGCTGTCCGATGGCCCGGCGAACGAGGCGGGGGAGGGGATGGTCATCCGTATCCCCGTCCGCCGGATGGAGCAGCCGGCCGCACTGTCGGTGCTGCTGGTGGAGGACAACCCGATCGGCCGCTTGGTCGCCGCCGGCTTCTTCAAGGCGCTGGGCCATGGCGTGACGACGGCGGAGGATGGGGCGCAGGGGCTGGCCGCCGCGACGGAGAAGCGCTTCGACCTGATCGTGATGGACATCCAGATGCCGGTGATGGACGGCCACGAGGCCACCCGCGCCATCCGCGCCCTGCCCGGCGAAGCCGGCCGCGTGCCGATCGTCGCGCTGACCGCCGGCACCGATGGCGAAGACGACGCGCAGTGCCGCGACGCCGGGATGGACGACTGCCTGCACAAGCCGCTGGCCATGGACCGTCTGCGCGCGGTGCTGGAGCGCCTGTTCCCCGGCCGGGTGCAGGTCGGCGGATAGCGGCGCGCGGTACAAATTGTCAAAAATTTTACAGAAACAAAATCATATTCCACTCCATGGTAACCGAGCATCGGTTGCCGGCCGCCGGTTCGGACGGTATCAGTGGAAAGCGGTGCTCTGGCCGGAGGATTGGGGATGGACATGCAGGTGATCGACTATTCCCAGCACCGTATTTTGGTGGTGGAGGACCAGCCCTTCGTCCGCCGCACCATTGTCCAGATCCTGGGCCAGATCGGTTTTCGCGACGTGGCGGAGGCCGAGGACGGCGAAACG
The DNA here is from genome assembly GCF_946480385.1 of uncultured Azospirillum sp. Next base: position 6,505 of record NZ_CAMLJP010000056.1, on the reverse strand, counting down.
GCGATGCGGGAATCGATCCGCGTCAACCCCGACCTGATCGTCTGCGACATCGATATGAAGCCGGTCTCCGGCCTGCAGTTCCTGGCCCGCCTGCGCGCCAGCACCGAGGCCGCCAACCCGCGTGCGCCGGTGGTGTTCCTGACCAACCACACCGAATCGGAGATCGTGAAGCAGGCGATGGCGCTGGGCGTCAACGGCTTCGTGGTCAAGCCGCCCTCCTTCTCCGCGCTGAAGGAACGGGTGGACCGGCTGCTGGGGGGGCGGTGAGGTCCACCATCCTGCTCGCCACGCTGCTGCTCGCCGCTTGTTCGGGCGAGCCGTCGGAGGGCGACATGCGCAAGCTGGTGGAGGCGCACACCCGCCGCACGCTGGAGCGGCAGGGCAATGCCGGATTCCGCGCCTTCGACGAATTCCGCAAGCAGGGCTGCGTCGACGCCAAGCTGAAAAGCGGGCAGGACAACAGCGGCCAATATGACTGCTATTACGCCGCCACCTTCGTGCCGCAGCCGGGGCAGCAGCCGCTGACCGTCAACGGCAAGGGCCGCTTCCGCCGCACCGACAAGGGCCTGACCTTCGAGGATCTGGGCGCGCAGCCGCGCTGAGCCACATTATCCACCGCGCGCAAGGCGGGAGAGGGTGGACAGCGGATCGCCGGCCTCCTCGCCGAAGCAGACCTCCATGTCGTCGCAAACCTCGCAGTTGGGGGATTTGCACAGCATCAGCCCCTCGCGCTCGCAAAGCTGGCGATAGAAGAACTTCTTCCATTTCATGTCGCCGGCATTCATCGCGACCAGCGCCGGGAAATGCCGCCGGAACAGGAGGTTGAGTTCGCCGCGGTCGTGGAAGCCCATGTCCTGCCAAAGATGGTTCGGCTCCAGCGACCGGCGGGCCAGGATGGCGGCGAGCCAGCGCTCCTCGTCGGCCCCTCGCGCGCCATGCTCGGCCAGGAAGGCGCGCAGGTCGGCCTCCTCGATGGCGTCCTCTCCGGCTCCGTCTCCGTCAGGTAGGGCGGCGACCGTATCGGCGAATTGCGGGGCGTGACGAATGGCAAGCTCCGTCAGGTCCGCCTTGGTCAGCGCCAGCGCCTGGGTCATCGTCCGGGCCGGATCGGCGGCGGCCAGAGCCAGGATGCGGCCGAAGATCAGGCGATCGGCGGCGGCGTCATCGGGCGTTGCGGTTTGGGCAGGGGGTTGGGCCGCGGTTTGGGCAGTGGGCTGGGACAGGACCACTCGGCATCTCCACCGGCAAAGAGCACCCGCGACGCCTGCTATCCTGACCCATGATGCTGCAGTTGCGAAAGGCGCTGTTCTGCCGTCGGCGCTGCGGCATTGCGCCGCATCAGCCGGTGCGGTCGTCGATCTCCGCCGTGATCTCCGCCGTGATCTCCGCTGCGAAGCGTTCGAAGAAGCCGGCGAGCACACGGTCGGTCTTGGCCTGCACCAGCTTCACCGCCAGCCGGCCGACGGCGCCGCCCAGCGCCACCGACAGGCTGTAGGTCAGCAGGGTGCGGCCGTCCGCCTCCTCCAGCACCACCAGCGCCTCGCCCTTCACCGCGCCGGCCAGCCCGCCGTTGCCCTGGGCGACCAGCCGGTAGCGGTGGGCGCCGTCCTCCGGCTCCAGCCGCAGGCGGCCGGAGAAGCGCGCCTTCATCGGCCCAAGGGTGGTGCGCACCCGCGCGGCATAGTCGGTGGCGGACAGCCGCTCCATCTCTTCCAGGACGGGGATGCAGCGCATCAGCACCGCCGGATCGCATAGCGCCGCGAACACGCGGTCGCGCGGTCCGGGGACGCTGTGGGTGCCGGTGATGTCCATGCGCGCTCTTCCTTCCTTGCCGTCCCGGTACAACAGTTTTGCCGGCACAAATCATCCCGGCAAATCCGTTCGGGCGAAGACATCTGGTATTGCTTGGCCCCGGAGCCAAGCCAGTGAAAAAGACGGAGATCGAAAGCCATGCGACAAGCCGCCACGACGCTGACCGTCCCCACCCGCGGCGCCGGGCTGGTCGAGGTGACCGCCCAGGTGCGGCACTGGGTGGCGGAGCAGGGGATGGACACCGGGCTGCTGACGGTGTTCTGCCGCCACACCTCGGCGTCCCTGACCATCCAGGAGAATGCCGACCCCGACGTGCAGGCCGACCTGCTGCGCTTCTTCCGCCGTCTGGTGGCGGAGGATCCGTCGCTCTACGCCCACACCACCGAGGGGCCGGATGACATGCCCGCTCACATCCGCTCGGCCCTGACCGGCGTCAGCCTGTCGATCCCGGTGATGGACGGGGAGCCGGCGCTGGGCACCTGGCAGGGCATCTACCTGTTCGAGCACCGCGCCCGGCCGCACCGGCGGGAGATCGCGCTGCACCTGATCGGGGACTGAGTCGCATCCTTGCCTGAAATATCTTTCATCCGGTCGCAAGGCGGCGGTGAAGGGCGGTTCCCTATGTTCTGGACAACAGCGGTGAGGCGGTGCGGCGGACTGAAGGCCGGCCATCGTCTCCCGGAAGTCGGAATCGCCTGATTGGAGTGTCGCCGTCATGACCACCCTTCCTCCCACCCAGAGCCAGACCCCGAACCAGACCCAGCGTCCGGGCCGCCTGCGCCGGACCGTCGCCGCCCTGCTGCTGGGTTCGACCGTGCTGACGGCTCCGGCGCTGACTGGTTGGGCGGTGTCGCGGGCCGAGCAGAACGGCGCCGCGCCGCCCGCAGTCACGATGACGCAGGACACGCCCTCGACCTTCGCCGACCTTGCGGCCAAGGTCAGCCCCGCCGTCGTCAACATCGCCGCCACCCAGGAGGCCAAGGCCGAACCACGGGCTCAGCGCGGCCCGCAGATCCCCGGCTTCCCGCCCGGCTCGCCGTTCGAAGAGTTCTTCCGCCAGTTCCAGGACCAGATGGGCCAAAACGGCGGCCCTGGCGGCGGCCCCGGCGGCGGTCAGGATGACCAGGAGCAGGCGCCGCGCGGTAAGATGGGGGCGCTCGGTTCCGGTTTCATCATCGACCCGGCCGGCTATGTCGTGACCAACAACCACGTCATCGACGGCGCCAGCGAGATCACCGTCACCCTGCAGGACGGCACCGCCATGCCGGCCAAGTTGATCGGCCGCGACGCCAAGACCGACCTCGCCCTCTTGAAGGTGAAGTCGGACAAGCCGCTGCCCTCGGTCGATTGGGCCGACAGCGACAAGACCCGCGTCGGCGACTGGGTGATGGCGGTCGGCAACCCGTTCGGGCTCGGCGGCACCGTCACCAAGGGCATCGTGTCGGCCCGCGGCCGCGACATCCACAGCGGTCCCTACGACGATTATTTCCAGCTCGACGCCGCCATCAACCGCGGCAATTCGGGCGGCCCGACCTTCGACCTCAGCGGCCATGTGATCGGCATCAACACCGCCATCTACTCGCCCAACGGCGGCTCGGTCGGCATCGGCTTCGCCATTCCCTCCAACCTCGCCAAGGAGGTGGTGGCCCAGCTGAAGGAGAGCGGCAAGGTCGAGCGCGGCTGGCTGGGCGTGAAGATCCAGGAGGTGACGCCGGACATTGCCGATAGTGTGGGGTTGCCCAGCGCCAAGGGCGCCCTGGTGGCCGACGTCACCGCCGACAGCCCGGCCCAGCGCGCCGGCCTGCACCAGGGCGACGTCGTGCTGTCCTATGCCGGCAAGCCGGTCAACACCCTGCGCGACCTGACCCGCAACGTGGCGGAGACCAAGGCCGGTGATACGGTCGAGATGAAGATCCTGCGCGAGGGCCGCGAAAAGACGGTTCCGGTGCGCATCGACCGCCTGTCCGACCAGACGCAGGTCGCCTCGGCCGACACCGGCAACGGCTCCGCCGCGCAGGAGGAGGTCGCGCCGGTGAAGGGGCTGAAGCTCGCCCCGCTCGACCGGGCGGCGCGCAAGCGGCTGGGCATCGACGACAACGTCCACGGCGTGGTGGTCACCGGCCTGTCCTCCAGCGTCGATGTGCCGATCCGCCCCGGCGACGTGATCGAGCGGGTCGGCGACACCGAGGTGAAGAGCCCGGCCGACGTGCGCCATCAGGTGTCGGAGGCCGAGAAGGCGGGGCAGAAGGCGCTGCTGATGCTGATCAACCGGCAGGGCAACGAGTCCTTCGTCGCGCTGAAGCTGAAGGCGTGAGGCGAAGCGCCGCTTGAGTGACGAAAGTCCGGCCAGGCACGACACCCTCGTGCTTGGCCGGGCTGTTTTGGGAGGCTACACTCGTGCTCATGAAGATTCTCGTCATCGAAGATGATCGCCAGGCCGCCAGCTACCTTGCCAAGGGGCTGAAGGAGGCCGGCCATGTGGTGGACGTCGCCAACGACGGGAAGGAAGGCCTGTTCCTGGCCGGGGCCGAGCATTACGACGTGATGATCGTCGATCGCATGCTGCCCGGCCGTGACGGCCTGTCTCTGGTCCAGGTTCTGCGGGCGGCCGGCAACGACACGCCGGTGCTGTTCCTGTCGGCACTCGGCAGCGTCGACGACCGGGTGAAGGGGCTGAAGGCCGGCGGCGACGATTACCTGACCAAGCCCTTCGCCTTTTCCGAGCTGCTGGCCCGGATCGAGGTGCTGGTGCGCCGCCGCGGCGCCGGCCAGCCGCAGACCAGGCTCAGCGTCGGCGACCTGGAACTCGACCTGCTGTCGCGCAGCGTCAAGCGCGCCGGCAAGGCCATCGACCTGCTGCCGCGCGAGTTCTCGCTGCTGGAATATCTGATGCGCAACGCCGGCAGCGTGGTGACCCGCACCATGATGCTGGAGAATGTGTGGGACTATCACTTCGATCCGCAGACCAACGTGATCGACGTGCACATCGCCCGTCTGCGCCAGAAGATCGACAAGGACTTTCCCACCCCCCTGATCCACACCGTGCGCGGCGCCGGCTACAGCCTGCGCGCGGCGGAGGCGTGAGTCCCGGTGCATCTCCATGAAACATGACGGCGCGGCCGCCGGCCTGCACGGCTTCGTGGCTGCGGGCTTTCGGCTGGTGCGGGCCACGGCGTTCCGGCTGGCGCTGCTCTATCTGGCGATGTTCGTCCTGTCGGTCGGGCTGATCCTCGGCGTCGTCTACCGCACCACGGCGGGCTTCCTCGAACAGGAGATCGGCGAGACCATCGCGCTGGAGGTCGCTGGCCTGCAGGACCATTACCGCAATTATGGACTGTCCGGCCTCATCGACGTGGTGCGGACGCGCAGCGCGGTCGCCAACAACAACTCCATCTATCTGCTGACCACGCCGGCCGGGACGATCCTGGCCGGCAACCTGTCGGGCTGGCCGGCGGCGGTGCCCAATGCCAGCGGCTGGACGCATTTCAAGGTCGCCGATTACGGCGGGGTCACCGACCGCCCGTCGACGGCGCAGGCCGTGACCTTCACGCTGCCGGGGCAGTTCCGCCTGCTGGTCGGCCGCGACATGAGCGAGATCGACCAGCTGCGCAACCGCATGTTCCGCTCGCTGGGCTGGATCCTGGGCTCCACCGCCCTGCTTGGGCTGGGGGGCGGGCTGCTGATGAGCCGCGGTGCCATGCGGCGGATCGAGGCGATCAACCGCACCACCCGCCAGATCATGAGCGGCGACCTGAGCGACCGGGTGCCGCGATTCGGCGGCGGCGACGAGATGGACCGGCTGGCCGGCAACCTCAACGCCATGCTGGACCGCATCGAGCGGCTGATGACCGGCATGCGGCAGGTGACCGACAGCGTCGCCCACGACCTGCGCACGCCGCTGACCCGCCTGCGCTCCCGCATCGAACTGGCGCTGCTGCACGAGACGGAGGACCCGGAGGTCTATCGCGGCGTCCTGCAGGACACCATCGTCGAGGCCGACCGGCTGCTCGCCACCTTCACCGCCCTGCTGTCGATCGCCGAGGCGGAATCGGGCGCCAAGCGCCAGGACTTCGTCCCGGTCGAACTGGCCGAGGTGGTGGAACTGGCCGCCGACCTCTACGAGCCGGTGGCGGACGAGCGCGGGCAGCGCCTGTCGGTCGCCGTCCGCGGCAAGCCGACCGTCCGCGGCAACGGCCAGCTTCTGGCGCAGGCGGTGTCGAACCTGCTGGACAACGCCATCAAATACACGCCGGAGGGCGGCGTCATCACGCTGGTGCTCGACGGCCCGGCCCCCGGACGCGCCGCCAGCATCGAGGTCGCCGACAACGGTCCCGGCATCCCGGCGGAGATGCGCGACAAGGTCCTGCAGCGCTTCGTCCGGCTGGACGCCTCGCGCGCCTCGCCCGGCAACGGGCTGGGGCTCAGTCTGGTGGATGCGGTGGCGACGCTGCATGGCGCCCGGCTGGAGTTGAGCGACAATGAGCCGGGGTTGAAGGTCAGCCTGATATTCCCGCCGGAAGCGCGGCGGTAAGGGCAGGCGGCCCGGCCGCCCGAGAGGCGGGCAAAAAAAAGCCCGCCGTGAGGCGGGCTCTTCAAGTGACATCAGCGAGAATGACTCCTTGGCGTCACATTTGATATGGGGCGGCCTGCGGCGGCTTCCATATCGATTTTCGGACTATCGCCGACGACCTAG
>NZ_CAMLJP010000055.1 GCF_946480385.1 uncultured Azospirillum sp. | reverse complement strand
TCCTGCATGCGCTGGAAGCCGGGCGGGGTCATGTAGTTCTTGAAGCCCTGCGGCAACGGTGCCGGTTCGTCGAGATCGTCGTCGTCTGGCGTGTCGTTCTCGCGGGTGAAGGCCTTGCTCATGGTCCGACCTGTCCTGTGGCAGGGGTGATAACGTCCGGGAAAAGGAAAAGGCGCCTTGCGGCGCCTTTTCCCGTTCCAGAGGTTCCGGTTGGGCCGTTGGGCTTACCGCTTCCACCAGCCGCGGCGCGGCTTGGCGTTCGCCTCGTCCTCGTCACCGGCGGGGGCCGGCTCGTTGGCGGGCTCGGCGGCCGGAGCGGGCTGGTGCACCGGAGCCGGCGCGGCGGCAACCGGTGCGGCTTCGGCCGGAGCCTCCGCAGCGGCCTTGCGCTTGCGCGACGCCTTTTTGGCCGGCGCCTTGTCGGTCGCGACCTCTGCCGGGGCTTCGGCGGCGGCAGCGGCCTTGCGCTTGCGGCCCTTGGCCGGCGCTTCGGCAGCAGCCGGAGCGGCCACGGGAGCAGCCTCCACCGGGGCTTCGGCGGCAGCCTTGCGCTTGCGCGACGCCTTCTTGGCCGGCGCGGCTTCGGCGGCGGCTTCCGCCGGCGCCTCGACCGCAGCGGCGGCCTTGCGCTTGCGGCCCTTGGCCGGCGCCTCGGCAACGGCCGGAGCGGCCACGGGGGCAGCCTCCACCGGAGCTTCGGCGGCGGCCTTGCGCTTGCGCGACGCCTTCTTGGTCGGAGCCTTCGTCGCGGCGGCTTCGGCCGGGGCCGGAGCGGTCACCGGCGGCTCGGTGGCGGGCACCGGAACCGGGGCTTGCTCGACCGCCGGGGCGGTATCGCCGGCCAGGATCCAGTCGAGGTCGCTCGCCTCGACCGGTGCCGGAGTTGCCTGAGCCGGAGCGGCGGGCTGCTCGGAGACGGCGTCCTCGCCGCCCTCCAGGCCTTCCGCGCCCTCGCGGCGCGACCGGCGACGGCCACCGCGCTTGCCGCGGCGACGCTTCTTGCGGCCTTCGCCGTTGCGCTCGCCGGCGTCGGCGCCGGTTTCGTCCTCGCCGTCCTCGTCCTCGTCGTCGCCTTCGGCGTCAGCCGAGTCGGCGGCGGGTTCGGAGATGGCGGCACCGGGGATCGCCTCGGCGGCAACCGGAAGAGCGGCGTCCTCGGTCTCCTGACCGGCTTCGTCCGTCTCGCCCTCGCCCTCGGCGGTGTCGCCTTCGGCCCGGCCGTCCTCGCGGTCACGGCCACGGCCACGACGGCGGCGGCGACGACGACGACGGTCCTCGCCATTGCCATCGCCGTTGGTCTCGGCACGCTCGGCGGACTCCTCGACCTGGGCGGCTTCGACCTCGGCCTCCGGCTCCTCCACCGGCTGGACCGGCTCGGCGGCGAGCGCGCGGTCGGTCTCGGCCATCACGCGGTCGGCACTGACCAGCGGGCCTTCCTCGTCGGGCAGGCGGGCCTTGTTGCGCTCCAGACGGTGGTCCGGGGCAATCAGGGTGTCGTCGGCCTGGACCATGACGCTGAAGGCGTGACGCTCTTCGATCTTGGCCAGCTCACCACGCTTCTGGTTGAGGATGTAGAGCGCGATGGAGGTCGGGACGTAGATGGTGATCTCGGCCGACCGCTTGCGGATGCCTTCTTCCTCGATGGCGCGCAGGACGTGCAGCGAGGCGGATTCGACCGAACGGACGACGCCGGTGCCCGAGCAGTGCGGGCAGCGCTCGAAGTTGGTCTCCAGCAGAGACGGACGCAGACGCTGGCGCGACAGCTCCAGCAGGCCGAAGGCGGAGATGCGGCCGAGCTGGATGCGCGCCCGGTCGTTCTTCATCGCCTCCTTCATGCGGCGCTCGACGGCGGCGTTGTTCCGCGGCTCCTCCATGTCGATGAAGTCGATGACGATCAGGCCGGCCAGATCGCGCAGGCGCAGCTGGCGTGCCACCTCGTCGGCAGCCTCCAGGTTGGTCTTGTAGGCGGTTTCCTCGATGTTGCGCTCGCGGGTCGACTTGCCGGAGTTGACGTCGATGGAGACCAGCGCCTCGGTCGGGTTGATGACGATGTAGCCACCGGAGCGCAGCTGCACCACCGGGCTGTGGATGGCGTCGATCTGCGTTTCCACCTGATAGCGGTGGAACAGCGGGATCTGGCTGTCTCGGTACAGCTGGACGCGCTGGGAATGGCCCGGCATCAGCATGTCCATGAACTCGCGCGCCGTGCGGAAGCCGGCCTCGCCCTCGACCCAGATCTCGTCGATGTCGTTGGAATAAAGATCGCGGATCGACCGCTTGATCAGGTTCGCCTCTTCATAGATGAGGCAGGGCGCCGACGACTTCAGCGTCTGTTCGCGAATGTCGTCCCACAGGCGCAGGAGATATTCCAGGTCGCGCTTGATCTCGGGCTTGGAACGCTCCAGCCCGGCGGTGCGCAGGATGACCGCCATGCCGTCGGGAATGTCGAGATCCGACAGGATTTCCTTCAGGCGCTTGCGGTCGGCCGGGTTGGTGATCTTGCGGGAAATCCCGCCACCGCGGCCGGTGTTGGGCATCAGGACGCAGTAGCGGCCGGGCAGCGACAGGTAGGTGGTCAGCGCCGCACCCTTGTTGCCGCGCTCCTCCTTCGTCACCTGCACCAGCATGACCTGCCGGCGCTTGACCACTTCCTGGATCTTGTAGGAACGCAGCGGGCGCGAGCGGCGGCGCTGGGTCTCCGCCTCCTCGTCCTCGTCGCCACCGAGCGTGTCGGGGGCGTCCTGGGCACCGGCCTGGGCGGCGCCCTCCGACGGGGCGGTCTGCTCATCGCCGGACTCGGCGTCTTCGGCGCCGTTGTCCTCGTCGCCTTCCTCATCCGACGCCTCGGGCGCGATGGGGGAGGGCATCGGCGACCATTCCTCGACCACCTGCTCGGGGCGGATCGGCTCGCCCATCACGGCGCCGTCGGCGGCGGCCTCGGCCCGGGCTTCCGCCTGCTCTTCCAGGCGGCGCTCCTCGGCCAGCAGCGCCTCGCGGTCGGCGATGGGAATGCGGTAGTAGTCGGGATGGATTTCGGAGAAGGCGAGGAAGCCGTGGCGGTTCCCGCCATATTCCACGAAGGCCGCCTGAAGCGAAGGCTCGACCCGCGTCACCTTCGCCAGGTAGATGTTGCCCTTCAGCTGCTTGCGGCTGGCGATCTCGAAGTCGAGCTCTTCCAGCCGGTTCCCATTGACCACGGCAACCCGGGTTTCCTCCGGGTGCGTGGCGTCCACCAGCATGCGCTTGGCCATATACGGTCCTCAACGGCGCGACCCAGGGAACCCGCGCGACCGGTCGGGCCGCCTGGACGCAGCGTCTGTTGTGGGCGAAGCATACGGCACGACGGACCGGAACCGCCGAACGGCGCTGACGAGAGCAGCCAGGACGGCCCGGTCGACACGCGCCGGGCTGCCGCCTTGCGGCCACAGCCAGCTTCGAGGTTTCGTCCTCTCACCGCCAATCCGAACGCGCCACCCCGCGACGTCCCTCCGGCGCGGATGGCCGGACAGGCGGTGTCGGGGGCGACGCCGCAGCCCCTTGGTCGGCCCCGTGACCGGCGATCGGCTGATCCTGGGAGGTTGATCCCGGCATCAGCGAATCGGCGCTCACCTTGGGAGTCCGACCCGAATCTGGCGAATTGCGGTCTGTCGCAAAGATACCATAGACAAGCGATCCCTCTTGCACAACGCGGAAATGCGCCGATTCGGCGAACAAGTTCGTCGCGGGGAAGCGGGGATGCGTGCTTCCACCGTGGCAGCCCGCCCCGGCATGTACGCCGCCACGCTCACGCTCACTGTTGCAGGAACGGCACCCCCGTCCGGAATTGACTCGGGATCTGATGATCCGCGTTGAGAGCCTTGAATTGGCTAGGCTATAGCTGAGCGTCCACTGTCTTGCTTTGTGCGCCTTCAGCCGCCGAGGAGTCTCGATGCCACGGCCGCCCAGCCCGACCATAGCCACCGCTCCGGCCGCCGCTTCGCCGCGTTGGCTGGCGATGCGCGTTCTCGGATTGGTTCTGCCGCTGCTGCTGGTGTTGGGGCTGATCTGTTTCGCTGCGACCGGGGCGGCGAGAGCGCAGACCACCGCGGCTCTGCCGTCGGCGCCGCCGCGCACGGCGGTGGTCGATGCCCGACTGGGCATCCATCCGGACAAGACCCGCTTCGTGTTGGAGCTGAGCGACGCGGTGTCCTTCTCCGTGTCGATGGCCGCCGATCCCTACCGCGTCATCATCGATCTGCCCGACCTGATCTGGCCTGGCGGCGCGCTGCCGGTGGAGGGCAAGGGGGTGGTCGCGCGCTATCGGCATGCGGCGGGCGGCCCGCGCGGCACGCGCCTGACCTTCGAGACGGTCGGCCCGGCGCGGCTGCGCGAGGGCTACATGATCCCGGCGCGGGACGGCCACCAGCCGCGCCTCGTGCTCGACCTGGAGAAGACCACTCCGGCGGAGTTCCGGCAGCTTGCCGGGGCCACGGCGGGGAACGACGCCGTTGGAGAGTTCGGGACCAAAAGCCCGCTGACGATGAGTTCGATCGTCGCATCTGCAATGGCAATTCCGGCGCCGCAGCCGTCCCCTCAGCCGGCCGCTCCCGAGTCGTCGACCTCCACCGCCGTCACCGCTCCGCCGCCCTTTGCGCCGCTGCCGCCGATCCCGCCGGCGCAGCTGATCCCGGCTGCGCTGCCCGTTGCCCCGCCGCTGCCGGACAACAAGCCGCCGACGGTGGCGGAAAAGCCGCTGATCGTGCTCGACCCCGGCCATGGCGGCCAGGATCCCGGCGCCATCGGCGTCGGCGGCATCTATGAGAAGGACATCACGCTCGCCACCGCCAAGGAGGTGAAGCGCCAGTTGGAGGCGACCGGCCGCTACCGGGTGAAGCTGACCCGCGACAGCGATGTGTTCATCCGGCTGCGGGATCGCGTCACCATTGGGCGCGAGGCCGGCGCAGACCTGTTCATCTCGCTGCATGCCGACAGCATCAGCAGCGGCGACGTGCGCGGCATGTCGATCTATACCTTGTCCGACAAGGCGTCCGACCGCGAGGCGGAAATGCTGGCGGCCAAGGAGAACCGGGCCGACGCCCTGGTGGGGCTCGATCTGTCGGGCGAGAACAAGCTGGTCGCCAACATCCTGATCGATCTGGCCCAGCGCGACGCCATGAACCATTCCAAGCGCTTCGCCACGCTGGCGCTGCAGAATCTCGGGCGCGAGGTACCGCTGATCCCCAACCGGCCGCACCGGCAGGCCGGCTTCGCCGTGCTGACCGCGCCCGACGTGCCGTCGGCGCTGATCGAGATGGGATACCTGTCGAACCGGCAGGATATCAAGCTCCTGACCTCCACCGGCCACCGCGAGCGTCTGGGCAAGGGGCTGGCCCGCACCATCGACGCCTATTTCCGCTGGCTGCACGGCGCGCAGCGGAGCTGAAACGGGGCCGGACTGCCGGATACTGACGGCCCGAATACCCCCTTTGCGCCGGCGCCTTCTTGCGGGTGCCCTCTGCGTGTCACATTTTCCTGACATGACGGGAACGGGGGCGGCACTTCGCACCGCGGCGGTGTAGGATGCGCCGCCCTGTCAGGCGCACCTGCGATCCGGCTCCATCGGAACCGGCGTCCAGGCGCGCCGTTCGTCGTTTCTTGCGGGATCGGTCATGCGCCTTCTTCTGTCCTTGCTGATGGCCTTCGTGATGCTGGCTCTTGCCGGTGCCGGGGGGCTGGTCTTCCTGTTCGAGCATTACGACCACGACCTGCCCGACTACACCAAGCTGGCCAACTACGAGCCGCCGGTGACCACGCGCATCTATGCCGGCGACGGGCGCCTGATGGCGGAATTCGCGTCGGAACGGCGCATCTTCGTGCCGATCGACTCCATGCCGCGTCAGGTCATGAACGCCTTCATGGCGGCCGAGGACAAGAATTTCTATGGCCACCAGGGCGTCGATCCGATCGGCATCCTGCGCGCGATCCTGACCAACATCGAAAATTTCGGCCGCGACCGCCGGCCGGTCGGTGCCAGCACGATCACGCAGCAGGTCGCCAAGAACATGCTGCTGACCAACGAGGTCTCCTTCGCCCGCAAAATCAAGGAGGCGATCCTGGCGGTCCGCATCGAGCGGACCTTCAGCAAGGACCGCATCCTCGAGCTGTATCTGAACGAGATCTTCCTGGGGAACCGCTCCTACGGCGTGGCGGCGGCGGCGCTGAACTATTTCAACAAGGCGCTGGATGAGCTGAGCATCGAGGAGGTCGCTTTCCTGGCGGCTTTGCCCAAGGCGCCCTCCAACTACAATCCGGACCGCCAGCACGACGCCGCCATCGCCCGCCGCAACTGGGTGATCGGCCGCATGGCGGAAGACGGCTACATCACGCCGGAAGAGGCGAAGGCCGCGCAAGGGCGGCCGCTGGTCACCCGCAAGCGCGACGAGCAGGAGGTGGTGACCGCCGAATATTTCTCCGAGGAGGTCCGGCGCGAGCTGGTGAAGCTCTACGGCGAGCAGGCGCTGTATGAGGGCGGGCTGTCGGTCCGCGCCTCGATGGACCCGACGCTGCAGGCGACCGCGACCAAGGCGCTGCGCGACGGGCTGATCGCCTACGACCGCCGCCATGGCTGGCGCGGCCCCGTCGCCAAGATGGAGAATTTCGACAACTGGCCGAAGAAGCTGGCCGCCATGCCGCCGCCCGCCGGGTCGGAGGGCTGGAAGCTGGCGGTCGTGCTGAAGGACGACCAGGCGGACGGGCTGGACATCGGGCTTGCCGACGGCAGCCGCGGCCGCATTCCGCTGTCCGAACTGCGCTGGGCCCGCGCCTCCAAGGATGGTGACGTCTCCGGCCCGGCGATCCGCAAGCCGTCCGACGTCGCCAAGCTGGGCGACGTCCTGCTGGTCGAGCCGATCAGCGGCCCGCCGGCCAAGGACGACGACGAGAAGCCGGCGAAGAAGAACGACAAGTCGGCCGCCAAGGAGCTGCCGCCGAACAGCTACGGCCTGCGCCAGATTCCGCAGGTGCAGGGCGGCCTCGTGGCGCTCGATCCGCACACCGGCCGCGTGCTGGCGATGGTCGGCGGCTTCTCTCCCGCCATGAGCGTCTTCAACCGCGCCACCCAGGCGTTGCGCCAGCCCGGTTCGTCCTTCAAGCCCTTCGTCTATCTGACGGCGCTGAACCAGGGCTTCACCCCGTCGTCGCTGGTGATGGATGCGCCCTTCTCCTTCGACCCGGGCGGCGGACAGCCGGTCTGGCGGCCGGAGAACTACAGCCATGAATTCTACGGCCCGACCCCGCTGCGCGTCGGCATCGAGAAGTCGCGCAACGTCATGACCGTCCGCCTTGCCCAGCAGATCGGCATGGACAAGGTCAAGGCGCTGGTCGAGAAGTTCGGCATCGTCGACAACCTGCAGCCCTACCTGCCGATGGCGCTGGGCGCCGGGGAGACGACGGTGCTGCGGCTCGCCACCGCCTACGCCATGCTGGACAATGGCGGCAAGCGGGTGGTGCCGACCTTCATCGACCGTGTGCAGGACCGCAACGGCAAGACCATCTTCCGCCACGACAACCGCCCGTGCGAGGGCTGTAACAACGTCGCCTGGAAGGACGGGATGGCGGTGCCGGGGGTGCCCGATACCCGCGAGCAGGTGAACGACCCGCGCACCACCTACCAGATCGTCTCGATCCTGGAAGGCGTGGTCCAGCGCGGCACCGCTGCCGCGCTGCGCTCGCTGGGCAAGCCGCTGGCCGGCAAGACCGGCACCACCAACGACAGCCACGACGCCTGGTTCATGGGTTTCTCGCCCGATCTGGTGGTCGGCACCTACATCGGCTTCGACCAGCCGCGCTCGCTGGGCGGCCACGAGACCGGCGGCTCGGCCGCGGTGCCGGTGTTCAAGGAAGTCATGCAGGTGGCGCTGAAGGACAAGCCGGCGACGCCGTTCCGCGTGCCGCCCGGCCTGCGCCTCGTCCGCGTCAACCCGGCCAACGGCCAGCTGGCCCAGCCGGGCGACAACCGCGCCATCTGGGAAGCCTTCCTGCCGGGCACCGAGCCCAACCCCGACCAGCCTCAGGTGGTGCTGGACGGCTCCTCGCAGGCGTCCGGCGCCATGATGGGCGATCCGAACGCCACCGGCGGTTTCGGCTCGCAACAGCCGGGCGTACCGGCCCCGCCGGCCGCGGCGACGCTGGGAACCGGCGGGCTCTACTGAGCCAAAAGAAAAGGGGCGCCCACAGCGGGCGCCCTTTTTTGCAGTCGCTATGAGACGACGCTGTCGCGCTCAGTGCGTCGTATGTCCCGCCGCCGACAGCGAGGCCAGCGCGTCCACCGGGCAGGTTCCGAGCGGGCGCAACGCCGGTTCCAGTGCGGCGAACATCGCGCGCACGCCGTCCTCGTTGACGTGCAGGGCGTCCATGAACAGCTCGTCCTTGTCCACCGCGCGGCGAGCGTCGATCACGGTGACGCCGGCGGGCAGGCGGCTCTTCAGTTCGGCGAAGAAGGCGTCGAAATTCCTCAGCTTGCCGGCGTAGGTCGGGAAATAGGGAGTGATGACCACCGCCACCCGGGTGCCGTGCGCCTGGGCGCTGCGGATGATGCGGTCCAGCGCCTGCCAGTTGGCGTCGGCGGCGGTCATCACTTCTTCCGGCGCGGCGGCCAGCTGCGCCTTCATCGGTTCGGGGATGGCGCCCACCAGGGTGCGGTCGGCGGCGGGCTTCAGCAGGCCGCCGACCAGCCGCATGGTCTGGTTGTTGTTGAAGGTCATCAGGTGGAAGGCGTGGTTGGCCATCCACAGCTCCTCGTTCTCCTGCCGGACGAAGGCGTCGATGCGCGGCGAGTAGTAGGCCAGCAGCGGCAGGTCGGCGAGGTCGTGCGGGTTGTCGACCACGCCGGTCGGCTCCAGAACCAGCAGGCGCGGCGCGCCGTGGCGTTCGACGTAATCCTCCCACAACAGGGCCGACAGCACGGTCGGCGCCCCGCCCATGCCCAGATTGAGCGCCCGGCCGCAGGTCATGTCCTGCAGGGCGGAGACCGGGAAATGGTTGTCCGCCCGTGAATTGCCGAGCACCAGCACGTCGGCCGGCCCGCGAACCGGGCGCGACTCCGCCTTCAGGGCGGCCTTCACCAGAAGGGGACTCGGCTGCTGCCCCTCGCCGGTCGGCTGCTTGGCAGGCGGCTTGATGCCCGGCAATTCGGCTTCCGGTTCGAACGGGCGGTAGATCGCCATGAAGCGGTCGCTGGAGCGCAGCAGCAGGCCGCCCAGCGCCGAAGCCAGGACGCGGTCCATCGCCGTGACGGTGGCGAGGATCAGCACGATGCAAGCCAGAAGGCGGTACATGGGAGGGGGCTCCGTCCGGTCAGAACTGGAAGTAGATGAAGGCGTGGTTGGCGAAGCTGCCGAACAGCAGCATCACCAGGATCAGGGCGGAGCAGGCCATCGACCGCGCCACCACATTCATCCCGGCGTAGCGTCGGCCGGCGCCGCGCTCGACCAGCGCGTCGACCATGAGCACGATCAGGCCGGTGACGGCGACGCGCAGAAGCGAGCTGGCCTGCTGGTTGCCCTGCTGAAGCCCGAAGTCGCCGTCGGCGATGATGCCCAGGATGGTCCAGACCGTGTGCAGGCTGTCGGCGCGGAAGGGCAGCCAGGTCAGCGTCACCACGGCGAAGACCAACCCGATCATCACCAGCCGCCCGGCGGCCAGCACCGGGCCGCTGAGCCGCACCGGGCTGAGGACGGCCAGCCGGCGGGCGCCGTCCTCCACCAGCATCAACCCGCCATGCAGCGCCCCCCACAGGACGAAGGTCCAGTTGGCGCCGTGCCACAGGCCGGAGATCAGCATGGTGATGACGACGTTGCGGATGCGCAGCCAGCGCGTACGGCTGCCGCCCATCGGCACATAGACGTAGTCGCGGAACCAGGTGGACAGCGAGATGTGCCAGCGCCGCCAGAAATCGCGCATGCCGGTTGCGAAATAGGGCCGGGCGAAGTTCTGGCACATGGTGTAGCCGAAGATCTGCGCCAGCCCGATG
This sequence comes from uncultured Azospirillum sp., assembly GCF_946480385.1. Next base: position 28,697 of record NZ_CAMLJP010000055.1, on the reverse strand, counting down.
GCGATCAGCGAATAGCCGGCGAAATCACCGTAGATCTGCAGCGAGAAGCAGATCAGCCCGATCACATGCTGAAGCGCGTTGAAGAACTCCGGCTGGTGGAAGCGGGCGTCGACCACCACCGCGGCGTTGTCGGCCAGCCCGATCTTCAGGAAATAGCCCCAGATCACCTTCTCCAGCCCGGCGAAGCGCTCCTCGAACGGGATGTCGCGCGGGCGCTGCTGGATTTGCGGCAGCAGGTCGCGTGCCCGCACGATGGGGCCGGCCACCAGCTGCGGGAAGAAGGCGACGAAGCTGGCATAGCGCACCAGCGAGCGTTCCGGCTGCTTCAGCTCTCCCGTATACAGGTCAATGCCATAGCTGAGGTTCTGGAAGGTGTAGAAGGAGATGCCGACCGGCAGCAGGATGTCGAGCGTCCGCCGCCCGATCTCGATCCCCAGCGAGGCGAGCGCCACCTCGGCGCTGTCGGCGAAGAAGTTGTAGTATTTGAAGAAGAACAGCATGCCCAGGTTGGCGCCCAGGCTGATGAACAGGAACAGCTTCCTGGTCTGGCGGTCGGGCGAATCGGCGATCTTCAACCCGCAATAGAAGTCGATGAAGGTGCTGAGCGCCAGCAGGCCGCAGAACCGGTAGTCCCAATAGCCGTAGAAGACGTAGCTCGCCACCAGCAGGAAGGGCGTGAAGGCGCGGGTGCGGGCCAGCGCCATGAAGCCGGCGCTGAACACGGTGATGAACAGCAGGAAATTCAGGCTGGTGAAGCTCATCGTGCCCCCGGCAGAGGTGGTCGCGCGTCCTTGCATCCGCGCAAGAATGCTCATGCGCGGAAACGCGCAAAAAAGGCGCGGAACGACACCGACCATAACCTCGATTTCGGGAATTCCCGGCCGCCGCGGTAGGGTTGTGCCGCCGGATTTGGGACGTACTCTGAAATGAGCCGGGCCGATGATCCCAAACGGTTAGGACCTCCAAGCAGGGGCTGGGCCATACACGAAAGTGGCAAGCCTTCCCATTTCGGGCGTCCGGTCGGCCCGCCCGCGGTCATTAAGGGGGTGCAAGGTGGGGAACGAGCGGCTACATATGCAGCCGACGAACCTTTCAACTCTGGCTGACGAGGAGGCACCGCCATGCGGGCCGAGATCGAAGCGGCCGCCGGCGAGATCAGAGAATCGCTGGCGCTGCTGAGGAGGCATCTTTGACTGGGACAATGCACTGCGGCGTCTCGACGAACTGAACAACCTCGCGGAGGATCCCAAGCTTTGGGACGACCCGACGCGGGCTCAGACCATCATGCGCGAGCGCACCCAGCTCGACACCTCCGTCGCCGGGTATCGGGCGCTGGAGCGTGACCTGTCCGACAGCCTGGAACTGATCGAGATGGGCGAGGCGGAAGGGGACGCCACCGTCGTCGCCGATGCCGAGGCCCAGCTCTACGGCCTTCGCGACCGCGCCAACAAGCTGCAGATCGAAAGCCTGCTGTCGGGCGAGGCCGATGCCAACGACTGCTTCGTCGAGGTGAATGCCGGCGCCGGCGGCACGGAGGCCCAGGACTGGGCGCTGATGCTGATGCGGATGTACACCCGCTGGGCGGAGCAGCACGGCTACAAGACCGAATGGCTGGACGAGACGCCGGGTGAAGAGGCCGGCATCAAGTCGGCCACCGTGCAGATCAAGGGCCACAACGCCTATGGCTGGCTGAAGACCGAGGCCGGCGTGCACCGTCTGGTGCGTATCAGCCCGTTCGACAGCCAGGCGCGGCGCCAGACCAGCTTCGCCGCCGTCTCGATTTCCCCGGTGATCGACGACAAGATCGACATCGAGATCAACGAGAAGGACTGCCGCATCGACACCTACCGTGCGTCGGGCGCCGGCGGCCAGCACATCAACAAGACCGACTCGGCGGTGCGCATCACGCACATCCCGACGAACATCGTGGTGAGCTGTCAGCAGGAACGGTCGCAGCACAAGAACCGCGCCAAGGCGTGGGACATGCTGCGCGCCCGCCTGTACGAACGCGAGCTGAAGATCCGCGAGGATGCTGCCGCCGCGCTGGAGGCCACCAAGACCGACATCGGCTGGGGCCACCAGATCCGCTCCTATGTCCTGCACCCCTACCAGATGGTGAAGGATCTGCGGACGGAGGTGGAAACCTCGCAGAGCCAGGCGGTGCTGGACGGTGCGCTCGATCCCTTCCTGGAGGCGGCGCTCGCCTCCCGGATCAAGGGGCAGAGCGACGACGCGCACGCCGCCGGCGGCTGACGGGTCGGAGTTTGGGAAGGGCGGTCGCTTGCGGCCGCCCTTTTCGATTCCGCGCGTTTTTGGAATGGAAGGCGAAGCTCGGCTGTTTCTACAGGCAGTCGACTTAAACATTCGGAGCGACCGATCCATGCGGAGCAATCGATCCATGAACCGACTTCTTCTTCCGGCGCTGTGCGGCGCGCTGTTCCTGGCGACCCCGGCCTTCGCCGCTTGCGAGACGGACAATCTGCCGGACGAGATGCGTCAGGCCTTTATCTCCGGCGCACAGGAGGCGCTGAACGAGCACGGCTTCAACGCCGGGACGGTGGACGGCAAAATGGGCTCGCGCACCCGCACTGCAATCCGTTCCTACCAGCGGGCGGCGAAACTGCCGGTGGACGGCTGCGCCACCCAGGGGCTTCTCGACCATCTGAACTTCAGCCAGCCCAGGATCTACGGCCCGAACAAGCCCCGCTGATCCGGGTTCAGGTCTCAGGCCAGCATGTCGAGCAGGCGGCGGCTGTTCTCCTGCGTCGCCTGCAGCACCTTGGCATTCGCGGCGAAATCCACCTGAGCGGAGGTCAGGTCCAGCACAACCGCCGGGTCCAGGTTGCCCGCCGCGATCTGCTCCGACGCCGCCTCCGTCCGCGCCTGCGCGTCCTGCAATCCGTCGAGCGCGCTGGCCTGCGGCCGGGAGGGCGTGGCGGTGATGCCCGATCCGATGGCTGATCCGATGTCCATGACGCGCTGTCCGGCTGGTTGAACGGGCAAGATAGCAGGCTGACGGTTTAGGGTTGGTGAATGGGGCGAAGTCACCCCACCGGCCATTACCCCTCCGCCAGCCAGTCGGCCAGCCGCCCCAGGAACGCCGTGGCTTCCGCCGGATCATGCAGGCTCCAGGTCGCCGCGGTCTCCGCTGGGCTTTCCATCACCCGGATGCCGACGCCCCGGCCGGCCAGCGCGCGGAAGGCGTCCTCGTCCGTCTCGTCGTCGCCGAGATAGATCGGCAGGGTGCCGTTTCCCTCCAGCCCCAGCGTCTCCAGCAGGGTGACCACGGCGCGGCCCTTGTCCCAGGGCAGGTTGGGGCGAAGCTCGAACAGTTCCTTGCCGCCGGTCATGCGCAGGCGCGGCTGGGCCTCCGCCACCGCGCGGACGGCGTCGCCGACCTGGGGCTTGTCGGGTGAGGCGACCTGACGGGTGTGGATGGCGATGGCGAAGCGCTTGCGCTCCACCAGAGCGCCGGCGATGCCGCCGAGCCGGTCGCGCAGAAGCCGCTCGGCCGCGTCGAGGTCGGGTACATACTCCACCCCCACCTGCCGGCGCAGGTCCGGTCCGCGCAGGTCGAAGCCGTGGCTGCCGGCATAGACCAGCCCGTCCACCGCGACCATCGCCGTCAGGTCATCGAGATCGCGCCCGCTGACGAAGGCGACCGGGCAGAGGGCCGACAGCCGCTGTACCACCGCGCGCGCCTCGTCCGGCATCACCGCCAATTCGGGTCGCGGCGCGATGGCGGCCAGCGTTCCGTCATAGTCGAGGAACAGGGCGGGGGTGCGTCCGTCCAATGCTGCGGTGAACGCGTCAAATTCCGTGAAGGCGGATGGGGGGAAGTGGGTCAATGCTGGTTCCTCGCGCCGCTGCCTGTCGGGATGCGGCGGCTGACCGGAGCCGGCACACCGCAGGTGAGTAACGGGCGGGAGGGGAAGACGGCCAGAGTCCCGACGATCGGAGCGGGCTTAATGTGGCCGATCAGCAACAGATCCCGCCAAAAGCTGCGGCCCCACGCAGGGGCCGGCTTTGAGGGTTGCGGGACCCCCGGGTTCTGATACTGTTGCAGTGCAGCAAGCGATTGCTGCTTCGCCCTTCTTGGGCGTTTCCTCCCTAAACTCAAGGCCGCTGACTTCAGCGGCCTTTTTCTTGCCAGAAAGCCCCCTGGTAAGGCAACCCCTGAAAAAAGTCATAGCGCTGCGGTTTTTCCGTCTGGAATCCGCAGTTTAGAGGGATGGACCGCCGCTCTGGCGTGCCCCGCCATCGGTGCCGGCGGTTCGTCTGAGTGGAAAAATCTTTTGTTTGCATAGAGTTACGCTGGCGCGCCGCAGCTGTCCCAGCCTGACCATCGTGTTTGGCGGCTGTGGAAGTGCCCCGGATTCTGGCGTTGTCCGGACCATGCGCACTGTCCGCCCAGCGGAATTTTTTGTGCAGATTGCCGGTCAGGCCGCGCCGGGGGGTGAAAAACCGCCGCAGGGGAACGGAAGCACTGCCACCGGCTGGCGAACTGTCGTATAGATCGACGTGAAACGCCCATCCGCCGTCATCCACAGGAGTCGTTCCCATGGACATCGCCATCATGGTCCTCGCCGTCGCTTTCTTCTTCTGGCAGACCATCTCCGATTGAGCAGGCCACTGCCGTTGGACGAATGAAAAGGGCGGCCCCCCGTGGCCGCCCTTTTTCATGTCGTCCTTCATGTCGCCGGCCGGTTTGCCGGCGGGTCAGTCGGCGGCGATCGGCGGTTCCAGCCGGGCATGGGTCGATGCGATCAACTGCAGCGTCTCCATGATCGATCCGATCGCCTCGTGCAGGTCGGCCTGCTCGTCGCCGGGCAGTCTCGCCAGCACCGTCTCCAATTCGACAGCCGCATTCTGCAGGCTGGCGCAGGCATGCTCCAGATGGCGTCCTGTGCCCTGGATTGCACCAGGGTCATTTGCAGAATGCAAACGCGCAGCCGGTTTTCCGGCCCGCGTCGCGTTCCGGTTTGCAAAATGCAAATGGACGCTGTTGCCCGCAGCCCGCGTCCCCACTTTTTTCCGCATCATGGGCGTACCCCCGTTCGGTCCGGCTAAAGAATGCGCAAGTCCCGTGCCACTCCGTGACCGTTGGTTGCGGCTGCCGTCGCGAAGGTGGTGACGCTCAGTCCGGCCACAGACGGGCGGCGCCGCGCATCCCGCTTTCAGCGCCATGGCGGGCGACGGCCATCCGGGTGCGCGGCTCGGCCGCCAGCATCCAGGCGCCCCAGCGCCGCGTCACCGCTTCGCACAGGCCGGGCAGAGCGGACAGGCCGCCGCCGATCACCACAATGTCGGGGTCGAGCAGATTCAGCACCGGGGCCAGCGCCCGGGCCAGCGCGTCGGCATGCCGGGCCAGTGTTCCGGCCGCGTCGGCATCGCCGGCCAGGGCGCGGGCGGCGATCTCCGGTGGGTCGAGCGTCTCGCCGGTCAGGTGACGGTGCAGGCGCGTCAGTCCGGCGCCGCACAACACGGTCTCCAGGCAACCCAACTTGCCGCAGCCGCAGGGGACCGGCGGGCCGTCGGCTTCCTCGCGCCAGGGAAGCGGGGCATGGCCCCATTCGCCGGCCAGCCCGTTGGCGCCGGGCAGGATGCGGCCGTCGATCACGATGCCGCCGCCGACCCCGGTGCCGAGGATGACGCCGAACACGACGGCTCCCCCGGTCGCTGCGCCGTCCGTTGACTCGGACAGGGTGAAGCAGTTGGCATCGTTGGCGATCCGCACCGGCCGGCCGATCCGGCGGGACACATCGTCGGCGAAGGGACGGCCCTCCAGCCAGGGCAGGTTCACCGCGCGCACCCGTCCGGCGGCGGAATCGACCACGCCGGGAAGGCTGATGCCGACGCCACGCGTGTCGCCGGCAGGGTCACCGGCAGGAATGAGGGCGGCCACCGTCTCGGCCAGCGCATCCAGCGTGGCGTCGTAGCCGCGCGGGGTCGGACGGCGGTGGCGGGCGAGTTCCGTCCCATCCCGGTCCAGCGCCACGGCGGCGATCTTGGTGCCGCCCAAATCGATTCCGAGTCGCATGCCTGCCGCCGTCCGAATGGTGGAAGATGACCAATTTTCGGGGGCAACCCTATACCGCTCCCCCGATCGGCGGGCCAGGGATGCTTTCGTGCCGGAAGGGTCAGTCCACCCACCCCGGAAGAGAGGGGGCAACCGCCCTTTGCCCCGTCGGGGCTTGCGGGGGGCATCACTAGAGTCTCATGAGCGCATCCTTCACTGATCGGCGTCTTGAGATGTCCATGGACCGTTCTGCCCCGAAACATTCCTCGCGCGCCCGGCGCGCCGCTCCGGGCCACCACGATCCCGTTTCCGAATCCGCCGGCGCCACGGCGGCCGAGATCCGTGATGGACTGGTCCTCGCCTTTCTGGCTCGCAAGAGGCTGCTGGTGCTGATGGGCGATGCCGGGTCGGGCCGTCCCGCGGTGTTCCGCCAACTGGTCGAGCATGTCGAGGCGGACGGCGCCATGGCGCTGCCGGTCGCGGCGTCGCTCGGCGCGGAGCTGGAGGATCTGGTCGCCGCCGCCGGCACCGGCGCGCTGCCCGATCTGGCCGCCGGGGAGGAGGGGGGCGAGGTCGACTTCGACGCCCTGATCGCCGCGCTGGAGGAAAGGCTGGAGCTTGCCGGGTCCGGGCTGCTGGCGGTGGACAATGCCGCCGTGCTGGCGCCGCCGGTGCTGAGCGATCTGGTCGAGCTGACGCGGGCGGAAACGCCGTCCGGCCGCTTCATGCAGGTGCTGCTCTGCGGCACGCCCGAACTGGAAGGAACCCTGGCGCGGGCCGGACTGACGGATGTGCTGCGCGACATGGGCGTGATCTACCGGATGTCGCCCGGCGGGAGTTTTGCCGACGAATCGCAGGATGCCACGGTATCGCCGGCGCCGCGTCCGGTGCCGATCCTGGCGCCGCCGCCCCAGTCGGCGGCGGTTCCGCCCGCGAACGACTGGTCGGTGGGTGAGCGGCAGGAGGACCGGTCGCAGGATCACCGCTGGTCGGGCGATCAGGAGTGGAGCGACCGCGATGCCATCCCGATGGCCGGAGCGGAGGGGCCGGTCGCCGACCACCGTGACCGAAGCTATCCGGGTTTCGGCCAAGCTCATGCGATGCAGGCGCCGCGGCGGACCGGACTCTATGCCGGAGCGGCGCTGACCACGCTGGTGCTGCTGGGTGCCGCCGGCGCCGCCATCGCCACCGCGATGCCGGGTGCCTTTCCCGACCGGGCGCTGACGATGGTCGAGGAGGGGTGGGTCCGCGCCCGCGATGCGGTCGAGCGGACGGTGCTGGGCCTGACCGGTGGCGAGGCTCCGGCCGCCAGCCAGCATGCCGCCGCCGATGCCGGCACGTCCACGTCCGGTGCCACCCCATCGGTTCCGGCAACCTCCGTTCCGGCAGCCTCCGTCCCTGTGGCGCCCGCCGCTTCCTCCCCGACGTCGACACCGCCCGCCGCGACGGCACCCGCCCCGCGTCCGGCCGCCACGGCCGATGTTCAGAAGACGCCGGCCCAGACGGCTCAGAGCGCGCAGCCGCCTGCGAGCGGCACCCAGACGGTGGCGAAGTCTGCGGCGCCCGCCTCGACCGCCACTTCGTCTGCGGCGGCATCGGTCGAGACCGCAGCGCTGCCGTCGGCCCAGTCACAGCCGTCATCACAGCCGTCCGCCGTCGCCAAGCCCTCCGCCCCGGCGGGCAATGCGGAGGCGGCGCCGGGCGTGGCGTCGCTGCCGCCGCTGGAGGACCCATCGGCCACGCCTGCCGTTCCCGCCGTGCCGCAGGTCGCCGTTCCCGACGCCGACACGGCCCAGCGCGTGCGCAGCATGGTCGATCAGGCCCGCCGTCAGATCGCCGGCAAGCGCCTGACCACCCCGCCCGGCGACAACGCTTTCGAGACGGTGCAGCGCATCCGCCAGATCGCGCCGTCGGCGCCCGAGGTGGCGGAACTGCTGACCACCATGGAGGACACCTATCGTCGCTGGGCGATGCTGGCGGAGCGCGACGGCGACTGGTCGGAGACGAAGCGCTTCTACGAGCGGGCGCAGATGATCTCGCCCGCCAGCCCCGATCTTGCCGAACGCATCCGTGCCGCCAGCGAGCAGCGGGCCTATGCCGGCCCCTCCAACGGCCCTTCCACCGGCACCGCGTCAGGGACCGGCGGCGGAAGCTCCGCGGCGCCGGTGAAGGCGACTCCGGGACTGGGCGACCGCGAATCGGTGCTGGCCCTGCTGCGCAATCCGGCGGAGCTGTCGCGCACGCTGCAGGCGGGGGCCAGTCCGGATAGCCGGCTGGAGAATGGCAAGACCCTGCTGATGATCGCCGCCGAACAGGGGCTGACCGACGCGGTCCGGGTGCTGCTGGACCGTCATGCCCGCACCGATCTGCGCACCTCCGACGGTGCCACGGCGGTGATGTATGCCGCCTGGGGCGGTCACGACGCAGTGGTCCGCGCGCTGGCCGACGGCGGCGCCGATCTCGACACCACCAACAGCGACGGCAAGACCGCGCTGATGGCTGCCGCTGCCCGCGGCCATCAGGATGTGGCGCGCACGCTGATCCAGCACGGGGTGATGGTCGACCGCACCACCGCCTATGGCTGGTCGGCGCTGATGTACGCCGCCAACAACGGGCATGAGGCGGTGGCCAAGCTGTTGCTCGACAGTGGCGCCAATCCCTACCGCATGGACGCCAACGGCAACTCCGCCCTGACGCTGGGCGCGCTGCAGGGGCATTTGCAGGTGGTGGAGGCGCTGAAGCCGCGCTGATCCCGCTCGGCCTTGGTCTTACTGGTCCAGGCGGACGGAGCCGCGCCACAGGCCGGCGCTCTGTCCGCCATTGGCGTAGTGGAAGACGCCCGGCCCGTCCGGCTGGCCGTTGCGGAAACGTCCGGCGAAGCGGCTGCCGTCGGTGAAGGTCATCACCCCATAGCCTGACATCAAATCGCCCGACCATTCCCCTTCATAGGTCTGGCCGTTGGCGAAGTGGTAGACACCCGCCCCCTGCCGAATCGGCCGGCCGAGCCCCGAACCGGAGGACGGTTGCGCCCAGGTTCCCTCGTAACGGTCGCCGCCGGAAAAGCCGTAGCTCCAGTATCGGCTGTCGGGACGGCTGCGCGCCCGTTCCGCGGCGGTGCGGGCGTCGCCGAGCGCGCGCATCGCCTGCTGTTCCGCCTCGACCGCCGGGCTGTCCGGAACGGAGAAGCCGGTGCCGGGCGGCGCGGTCGGGAAGCTGCGCGGCTCCTCCGTCCGGATCGGATCGGAACTGCCGGTGGCGGGCGGCTCGACACCCTGCTCAATTCCGGGGTCACCGAAGGACGGGCCAGCCTCCACCGGGCCACGGGCGCGGGCGGCGAGCGGGGATGGATCGGCCCAGCGGGCGGCCAGCACGCCGGCGGTGAGGTAGCCGGTCCGTCCGGCCGGATCGCGCACGCGCAGCCAGCTTCCTTCCGGCACAGCCTCCAACACCGTCACCACGCTGCCGGCCGGCAGCTGTGCGACACCGCGCGCACCGACGGCCGGCCGGTCGAACAGGGTGCTCGACTTCGCCATCTCGTATTCGCCGGGCGGAAGGCTGGGGGTGGTCACCGCCGGCGGTTCCTTGACGGGCGATTCCTTCGCCGGAGGTGTGGTGGACGCGGCCGGCGGGGTGACCGGCGGTTTGGCGGGCGCCGATGCCATGGCCGGCACCAGCACCAGATTGCTGCCCAGCCGGTCCTGCAGCCAGGGCAGTTGCCGGCCGTCGCTGCGTTCGGCGACGGCACGCGCCACCTCCGCCAGCGAATCGCGGAAGGGCACGCCGGGCTTGACCATCTCGCGTGCCAGCGCGGCGGTGAAGGGATCGGCCCCCTTGCCCGATTTGGGCGGTGCCGGTGGGACGCCCGGGCGGTGGGCGTAGACGACGAACAGGCCGTCCGCCTCCATCGGCGTGCCCAGTGCGCCGCCGCCGACCCGCTGAGCGAGCGACTCGGCGACGCTGGGGTCGATCACCACCACCGCCTTGCGCCCGCTGTCCCGCAGGTCGCTCAACAGGGTATCGAGGTCCAGGGCGGTGCGCGGCAGATCCTCCGCACCGGTGGGAGCGGCGTCGGCCGGCAGCAGGAATTCCCGCTCCCCCAGCCCGACGGCGAGGCCGGTGTAATAGACGAAGCCGAGGTCGGCACCGGACAGCGCCTCGCGGAAGCGTTCCAGCGCCGATTCCATGGCGACCCGACCGACATTGTCAGCCCGCGTTACTGAAAAACCGGCGTTGCGCAGGGCCGACGCCATGGTCGAGGCATTGGCCGCGGCCTGGTCCGAGCGGCTGTCGAGCGCTGTGTAGCGGCCATTGTCGATGACCAGCGCCACGCGCTTTCCAGTGTCCGCCAGCGCGCCGCCGAAGGGCAGGGCGGCCAGCAGCGCCGCCGTGAGGACGGTCGCTTCAAGGCGGCGCCTCCACCCTCCTGTTTTCCGGCGGCTGGCATGGCTTGCGGTCGGGGTCGCGGTCTTCGTCACGGCGTTCCATCCTTCGTCTGCGCGGCAGCCTCCGGCACGGGCATGATCCTATGCGCCGCCCGTTGTCGGGTTGCGTACCGCCGCCGGGAGCATAGCCTTTTCCACCATTCGGGAACCCCGCTCTTTCGGGGCGGCGGACTGTGCCGGCGTTACCCCGCGTGGACGATGGGCGGAGCCGGAGCAGGCGCCGTGTCCCTGGCGGGAGGGAGGGGATCCGGCGAGGTATCGCTTTCCCTTCGCGGCGAAGCCGCCTATATGACGCTCCTTCGCAGACAACGAGGTTCGCCATGCCGCCCGCCAAGCCGTCCGTCGTCCGGATGTCCGACACCGAAATCGCCCGCGTGCAGATGTATCTGCGCAAGACGCTGGGCAATCCGAAGATCGTGATCGAGCCGCCGGCCAAGGCCGGCCAGTCGGCCGAAGTGACGGTGGATGGCGAGTTCTTCGGCACGCTGAACCGTGACGAGGACGAGGGCGAGGTGTCCTATGCCCTGAACGTCGTCATCCTGGAAGAGGACCTGCCGGAGCCGCCGGCCATTCCGCGCCGCTGATCTCCAGTTTTTGAATTGCTACGTCCTAGCGGCTGTGAGCGCGAAGCTCCGCCGCCAGGGCGGCCAGCAGGGTCTGCCCGCCCGACAGGGTCAGGCCGCGCACCAGCACGATCGCCTTGTGGCCGCCGCGCCGGTGCATGACCAGCCGCACGTTGCGGCTGCCCGCCGCCTTCAGTTCCGCCTTCACCGCGTCGTTGGGTGCCACGTTGCCGGCGACGAGGTTCATCTCCGCCTTATGGCCGTAATCGTGCGCCGGGTCGATCCAGGCGACGAACAGCGGCTTGCCGCCCACCATTGGGTACAATGCCAGATCGCGGATCGATTCGTGGGGATGGATGCGTGAACCGTCCACCGTCAGCCCGCGCGCCGTCACGCCCAGGCGCACGGCCCGGCACTGGACCGTCTCGGTCAGCATCACCACCCACAGCAGCAGCACCGGAACCGCGCAGAAGACCGCCAGCCATTGCAGCATGCCGGCCAGCTGCTCCGGCGCCAGCCCAGCCCCGGCGATGAAGCCGGTGGCCAGAAGCCCCGCGATCAGCAGATAGCGCGTGCGGATGACCGGGGTCAGCACCGGCGTCGCCACGAACACGGCACCGGCCGCGCCGTCCTCGCGCGTGATCTCAAGGCTGGGGGGCGGCTTGGCGGCGGGCATGTCTCAAGGGTGTTGCGGGGACGGGGCGTGATCCTGTTCCGGCGGAGTGCCGCCCGTCCAGTTCTTTCGCCCAGTGCCCTTCGATGGCTTGCCCGCACCCGCGGGGCGTGTCGGGCAGGGGTTGCCCCTCGCCCTTCCCTTGAAAATGGCGGGAGGCGTGGTAATCTCGGGGCAGGAGGTGACGCGAGGCGCTTTCCTGAATGACGAGGCCGGTTTCCCGGCCCCGCCAACCTTGGCTTACCTGTCCTGGTCCGTGTTGAAGCCGGCTTCGAACTCGAACTTCAGCTTGAACCAGAAGCGGCCAAGCCACTTCAGGAATTTTCTCACTCGCGTCACCTCCTTTCGGTTGCCCTTCACGCACTATGCGTGTCCGGCGGCGCGAGAATACCGTGCACGCATGTGCATGCCAATTGCATTTGCCTTGAAAACTGCGGTTTGGTTGCGTCTTGAGGCTCCGGCTCACGACGGTCGGACATTTGCAACCCTGGTGCGGCAACCGGGGCGGTGATAGCTTGCGGGCAGGATGATTTCCGGCCGATACGATTGGATCGGTCCCCAAAATCCGCGTTGTGAAGGACCGCCGCCCGTGACCTTCCCAAATCCGCCCGATGTCCGGGAGGCGACCGCCGCCCGGCAAGGCTCGGACCCGGCCATATCGCCGGCCGCTTCGTCAGTGGTCGTCGAGGCGCGCAAGCTTTCGCTGGTCTATCCCACGGCGGACAAGCCGGTCACGGCGCTCAGTGAAGTCAACCTGACCATCTCCCGGGGCGATTTCGTCTCGCTGATCGGTCCCAGCGGCTGCGGCAAGACCACCTTGTTGCGCGTCATTGCCGACCTGGAACGCCCGACCTCAGGCCTTGTCGCCATCGAAGGCATGACACCGGAGCAGGCGCGGCTGAAGCGGCTCTACGGCTATGTCTTCCAAGCGCCGGCGCTCTATCCCTGGCGTACGGTGGAGCGCAATGTGATGCTGCCGCTGGAGATCATGGGGCTCCCCAAGGCCGAGCGGCAGCAGCGCGCCCGCGAACAGTTGGAGCGCGTCGGCTTGGTCGGCTTCGAGCGCAAGTTTCCCTGGCAGCTCTCCGGCGGCATGCAGCAGCGCGTCTCGATCGCCCGCGCCCTTGCCCTGCAGCCCGACCTGCTGCTGATGGACGAGCCGTTCGGCGCGCTGGACGAGATCACGCGCGACCATCTGAACCTGCATCTGACCCAGCTGTGGCGGGCCACCGGCAAGACCTGCGTCTTTGTCACCCATTCCATCGCCGAGGCGGTGTTCCTTTCCACCCGCATCGTTGTCATGAGTCCGCGCCCCGGCCGTATCCTCGACGTCATCGACTGCGGTTCGCTGCCGCGCGAGCGCACGCTGGACATCCGGGAGTCGCCGGAATTCGCCGCCATCGCCCACCGCGTGCGCGAGGGGCTGAAGGAGGGGCACAGCTACGATGACTAAGCGTGCGCTTCCCGTGACGGTGATGACGCTGCTCCTGCTGGCGGCGTGGTATGTCGGGGCGGCGTGGCTGAACTGGCCGCAGGCGTTGGAGACGCTGGCCCGCGCCGGCAAGCCCACGGCCTTCGGTGACGTGCTGGCCCAGGCCTATGCGATGAAGCGGCCGATCCTGCCCACCCCCGATCAGGTGGTCGTGGAACTTTGGAACTCGCTGACCGGCTATGCGCCGACCAGCCCGCGCAACCTTCTGTTCCACACCTGGGTGACGACGGAAGCGGCGCTGACCGGGCTGGCGATGGGGCTGGTTCTGGGCATCCTGCTGGCCGCCGGCATCGTCTACACCCGCACGCTGGAAGCCAGCCTGCTGCCCTGGGTGATCGCGTCGCAGACCATCCCGATCCTGGCCATCGCGCCGATGATCGTCGTGATTCTCGGCAACATCGGCCTGACCGGGCTGCTGCCGAAGGCGGTGATCTGCATGTATCTGTGCTTCTTCCCAATCACGGTGGGCATGGTGAAGGGGCTGCGCTCCGCCGATCCGCTGTGGCTCGATCTGATGCGAACCTATTCGGCAAGCGGGATGCGCGCCTTCTGGTCGCTGCGACTTCCGGCCTCCATGCCCTTCCTGTTCGCCAGCCTCAAGGTGTCGGTCGCTATCAGCGTGGTCGGCGCCATCGTCGGCGAACTGCCGACCGGCGGGCAGGCCGGGCTGGGCGCGCGGCTGCTGTCCGGGTCCTATTATGGCCAGACCGTGCAGATCTGGGCGGCGCTGATCATGGCCTCGCTGCTGTCAGTGGCGTTGATCGGGGTGGTGCGCGGGCTGGAACTGGTCCTGCTGGGCCGGGCGGGTGCGCGATGAGCGAGACTATGACGATCCCCTACCGCACCAGCCTGCGCAGCGCCGCCGATTGGGGGCTGGTCGCCGTGGTCCTGCCGGCGCTGGTGGCGCTGGTCCTGCCGCTGGGGTCGCTGAACGGCAGCCCCGTCGGTTGGCTTGGCGGAACCATGGCGCCGCTGTTCCTGATCGGCGTGGTGCTGGCGGTGATTGCCGGCCGCTCCGCGCCGAAGCGGGTCTGGGGCGCCTGGGCGGAACTGGCCGGCGTGGCGCTGGCCTGGCTCCTGCCGTTTCATTTGCTGAAAGAGGGGCTGGACCTGTCGGCCGGCTGGGGGCTGTGGCTGTTCCTGGTGGCGGCAACGCTGCTGCTGTGGCGGGTGATGGGGGTGCTGGCCGGGGTGCCAGGCTGGACCCGCTCCGTCATCGTGCCCGGCCTGTTCGGCCTGGGGCTGCTGGTGGGGTGGGAGGTGCTGGTCCGCGGCTTCCAGGTGCCGGCGATCCTGCTGCCGCCGCCCAGCCGCATCGCCGCGGCGCTGGCGGCCAACGCGCCGGTGCTGTGGGATGATTTCCGCCAGACGGTGCTGACCTCCGTCCTGCGCGGCTATGTGATGGGCTGCGGTGCCGGCTTCGTGGTGGCAATCCTTGCCGACCGGGTGCCGTTTCTTGCCCGCGGATTGCTGCCGCTCGGCAATCTCGCCAGCGCCATTCCCGTCGTCGGCATCGCGCCGATCATGGTGATGTGGTTCGGCTTCGATTGGCAGTCGAAGGCGGCGGTCATCGTCGTCATGACCTTCTTCCCGATGCTGATCAACACGCTGGCCGGCCTCGGCAATTCGGAGCGCATCCAGTTGGACCTGATGCGGTCCTACGCCGCCGGCTATGGCCGGACGCTGGTGAAGCTGCGGCTGCCCAATGCGCTACCCTTCCTGTTCAACGGGTTGAAGATCAATTCCACCCTGGCACTGATCGGCGCCATCGTTGCCGAATTCTTCGGCACGCCGGTGGTCGGCATGGGTTTCCGCATCTCCACCGAAGTAGCGCGGATGAACCTGGACATCGTGTGGGCGACCATCGCGGTGGCGGCACTGACCGGCTCCGGCCTCTATGGCGCGCTGGCGCTGCTGGAGCGGCTGACGACGGCGTGGCACCCGTCGATGCGACGGCGCTGAGCAACTCTGGCACGGCCGTTGCTTTCAACCTGCCGGTCCAGCGGGCAGAGGAGGTGGACATGGCCGTCGTCGTCGTTCTGAAGCATGTCCGCCTGACGCGGGCGCTCCAGGCCATCGAAATGGCCGCGGCGTCGCTGGACGGCGAGCTTGCCGCCCTGCACGCCGCCGGTCAGGCGGGATTGCTTGGCAACCATGCGGAGGAAGCCACGCTTCTGCGCACCTATGTCCGCACCCTGCGCGTCCTGTTGCAGGCGATGACCCCCGACGAACTGGACGAGGCGGGCTTGAGCGAGCGCCATGATCTGGCGGAGGCCGCGGTCGGCCGTTGTGCCAGCGCCTTGCGGACGTTGGAGCTGCCGGCCGGCTCCGGTCCCGTCAGCGGCATCGCCTGACGAACCCTGTCGCGAAGCCGACAGCGCCTTGACGCCTTCCGGCCACTACCATACTGCCGTATGGCTGGAATGCGGAAAGCCTTTCCCCTCTCCAGTGGAGGAACGCCGCGCTATAGTGGCGGGCCCAACGAACAGTCGGACCCCACCGACAAGGCTGCGGGCATTAAAAGGGCGCGATGAGGCTTCTCGTATCCGATCTGACCCACCGCTATGACGATCTGACCGTCCTGGACGGCATCGACCTGACGCTGGCGGAGGGCGAAATCCTGGCCGTGATCGGCCCCAGCGGCTGCGGGAAATCGACGCTGCTCGGGATCGCCGGCGGCATCGTCGCCCCGACCTCCGGCAGCATCCGGGTGGAGGGGGAGGTGCCCGACGGCTGTCTGAACCCGATCACCTTCATCTTCCAGGACTTCGCCCTGCTGCCCTGGCGCACGGTGGAGGACAACATCGCCCTGGTGCTGGAGCATCACACGCTCTCCACCGCGGAGCGGCGCGAGCGCGTCGACAGCGGCCTGCGCCGCATGGGGCTGTCGGAGTTCCGCAACGCCCTGCCCAAGCAGCTGTCCGGCGGCATGCGCCAGCGCGTCGGCATCGCCCGCGCGCTGGCGGTACGGCCGGCGATGCTGTTGCTGGACGAGCCGCTGTCGGCGCTCGACGCCCAGACGCGCGAACTGCTGATGGACGATTTCCTCGAGCTGTGGCGGCGGGAGAAGACCACCGCGCTCTATGTCACCCACAATCTGGACGAGGCGCTGCGGCTGGCCGACCGCGTCTGCGTGCTGAGCCGCCGTCCCGGCCGCATCCGCGAACTGGTCACCATCGAGGAGCCGCGCGAGCGCCGGCAGGAGCCGTCGGCCCAGGCCCATCTGGCCGAAGTGCGCGACCGGCTGTGGCACCTGATGAAGGCCGAAGCCCAGATGGCCGACCGGGAGATCGCCCGTGCCTGACAGCCTGAACCCGACTGCCGCCACTCCCACCGCCGCCACCATGGGCCAGCCGGTCCGCTTCCGCGGCGGCGGTTTTACCGTAAAACGTCACCCCTGGGCGGCGCTGGCCGCCTTCGCCGTGCTGATTTCGGTGTGGGAGGGGGCGAGCCGCCTCGGCCTCGCCAGCCCGCTGTTCCTGCCGCCGCCGAGCGCCGTCGGCCACGCGCTGGGCGGCATGGTGACGGACGGCTCGCTCTGGCTGAACCTGAAGGCGTCGCTGGCGCGCATCGCCGTCGGCTGGGTGATGGGCACGCTGGGCGGCATGCTGGTCGGCTTCGCCATGGGCATCTTCTCCACCGCCCGCGCGGTGGGGGTGCCGCTGGTATCGGCCTTCTTCCCGATCCCGAAGATCGCGCTGCTGCCGCTGTTCATCCTGTGGTTCGGCATCGGCGAGCCGTCGAAATTCGCCACCATCGGCTTCGGCGTCTTCTTTCCCACCGTCATCGCCACCTACAGCGCCATCGACCAAGTGCCGCGCAACCTGATCCGCATGGCGCAGAGCTTCGGCCTGCCCTGGGGATCGATCCTGCGCTCCATCGTGTTGCCGGGCGCGCTGCCGGGCATCCTGGCCGGCTTCCGCATCACCGCGTCGATCGCGCTGATCCTGGTGGTGGCGGCCGAGATGATTGGGGCGGAATACGGCATCGGCGCCTTCGTGCTGATGGCCGGCAACCTGATGCAGACAGACACGCTGCTGGCCGGCGTGCTGGTGCTGTCGCTGCTGGGGCTCGCCATCGGCACGGTTCTGTCGCAGCTTGAGCGGCGCCTGCTGAACTGGCGCTGACCGAACCTCTTCACAAGAAACCTGAACCACCCATCGGGAGGATTTCCGTCCATGTCCCTCGCCCGCTTCACCCGGCGCGCCGTGATCGCCACTGCCGGCGCAGCATTCGCCGCCGGCACCTTGATGTCCGCCGCTCTGGCGCAGCCGCTGAAGAAGGCGACGGTCGGCGCGCTGGCGCTGTCCTCCTCTGGGCCGATCTTCATCGCCAAGGCCAAGGGCTATTTCGAGAAGGAAGGGCTGGACGTCGATGTGAAGATGTTCACCTCGGCCCAGCAGGTGCCGGTCGCGGTGGCCTCGGGCGACGTCGATTTCGGCGTCACCGGCCTGACCGCCGGCTTCTACAATCTCGCCTCCAAGGGGGCTGTCACCATCATCGCCGCGCAGAGCCGCGACGAGCCGGGTTTTCCCTTGAGCGCCTATATGGCGACCAACGCCGCCTATGACGCCGGGCTGAAGACGCCGGCAGACCTGAAGGGCAAGCGCATCGCCATCACCACCGTCGGCTCGACCTTCCATTACATGATCGGGCTGCTGGCGCATAAGCATGGGTTCACGGTCAAGGACGTGACCATGGTGCCGCTGCAGGACGTGCCGAAGATGGTCGCCGCCTTCAAGGGCGGGCAGGTCGACGCCATCATCGCGCCGTCCACCGTGTCGCGGCAGCTGGCGACCGACGGCGCCGGCAAGATCCTGGGCTGGGTCGGCGACGAGACGCCCTGGCAACTGGGCGCCCTGTTCACCGCGCCGCAGACGATGAAGGACCGCCGTCCGCTGGTGGAGAAGTTCATGCGCGCCTACAAGACCGCGCTGGCCGAATACCACGCCGCCTTCAACGGCAAGGACGCCTCGGGCAAGATGGTGAAGGGCCCCGGCTATGACGAACTGCTGGGCATCATCGCCGACGCCACCAAGCAGAAGCCGGAGATCGTCGCCGCCGGCCTGCCCTATGTCGACCCGCAGGCCCGCCTGTTGGTGGACGACGTGGTCAATCAGGTGAAGTTCTGGCAGTCGGAAGGCCAGGTCGACAAGTCGCTGGACCCGAAATCGGTGATGGATCTCAGCGTCGCCGGGGAGTGAGGTTAAGAGGGGAGGGGGCGGTCACACCGCCAGATACGCCGCCCTCACCCCATCATCGGCCATAAGCTCCGCCATCGTACCGGTCCAGCGCAGGCGGCCGGTTTCGATGACGCAGGCGCGGTCGGCGACCGCCGAGGCGAAGGACAGGCTCTGTTCGGACAGCAGCACCGACAGCCCCTCCGCCTTCAGTCGCCGCACCGCGTCCGCCATCTGCTTCACGATCAGCGGCGCCAGCCCTTCCGACGGTTCGTCGAGCAGCAGCAGCGACGGGTTGCCCATCAGCGTGCGGGCCAAGGTCAGCATCTGCTGTTCGCCGCCGCTCATCCGGGTGCCGCGGCGGCTGCGCATCTCCGCGAGGTTGGGGAACAGGGCGAACAGCTTCTCCGGCGTCCAGGCGGGCGCGCCGGGGCGGGGCGGCTGGCGGCCGACCTCCAGATTCTCCTCCACCGTCAGGTCGGCGAAGATGCGACGGTCCTCCGGCACATAACCGACGCCGAGCCGGGCGATGCGGTGGGCGGGCAGGGCCGACAGGTCGTGGCCGTCGAAGCGCAGGGTCGCGGCGCGGCGGTCCACCAGCCCCATGATTGCCTTCAGCGTTGTGGTCTTGCCGGCACCGTTGCGGCCCATCAACGCCACCACCTCGCCCCGCCCCACCGTCAGGGCGACGCCGTCGAGGATGTGGGCGCGGCCGTACCAAGCCTGGAGGCCGTCCACCGTCAGCAGAGCTTCGCTCACGCTTCGCCTCCCAGATAGACGGACTGCACGCGCGGATCCGCGCGCACTGCATCCGGCGAGCCTTCCGCGATCAGCCGGCCGCGGTCGAGCACCAGCACGCGGTTGGCGTGGCCGAAGACGGCGTCCATGTCATGCTCGGTGAACAGCACGGCGAGTCCGCGCTCGCGCACCAGCTCCGCCGTCAGCGCCATCAGGGCGAGGCGCTCCGCCGGGGCCATGCCGGCGGTCGGCTCGTCCATCAGCAGGACGGTCGGCTCGCTCGCCAAGGCCATCGCCAGCTCGACCCGCTTGACGTCGCCATAGGCCAGCACGCCGCAGGGGCGGTCGGCTTGCCCTGCCATGCCGACGCGGTCCAGCAGGGCCAGCGCCGGCTCGCGGAACTGCTCGGCGGCCGGGCGCCATAGCCCGAACAGCCGGCGGGCACGCGACAGCAGCACCATCTGCACATTCTCCGCCACCGTCATCGAGGCGAAGGTCGCGGTGATCTGGAAGGTGCGGCCGACCCCCAGCGCCCAGATGCGCCGCGGCGGCAGCCCGACCAGTTCGGTGCCGTCGAGCCTGACCGAGCCCGAATCGGGCCGCAGCTGCCCGTTCAGTAGGTTGAAGCAGGTGCTCTTGCCCGCCCCGTTCGGGCCGATCAGCGCCAGCAGGTCGCCGGAGCGCAGGGTGAAGGACACGCCGCCCACCGCCTGCACTCCACCGAAGGAGCGTTGCAGGTCGTGCACCACCAACTCGCTCATGCCCGCCTCCGCCCGAAATTCGAACGCAGGCCGGACAGGAAACCGACGATGCCCTTGGGAAAGACCAGCACCAGCGCGACGATGATGAGACCCAGCACCAGCCGCCACCAGTCGGTCATGCTCATCACCTCGGATTCGAGCAGGTGGAAGGCCGCGGCACCGGCCAGCGGCCCGGCGACGGTCTGGATGCCGCCCATCAGCACCATCACCAGCGCGTCGACCGACTGCGGCACCGCCAGCAGGGTCGGGAAGACGCTGCCCTTGGCGAAGGCGTAAAGACCGCCGGCCAGACCCGCCGCGGCGCCGGCCAGCACGAAGGCCATCCACTGGAAGCGGCGCACGTCGATGCCCACCGACTCGGCGCGCAAACCCGAGTCGCGGCCGGCTCGCAACGCATAGCCGAAGGGGGCGAAGGCCGCCCGGCGCAGCAGCCACAACGCTCCGCCGCACAGAGCCAGCGTCAGCCAGTAATAGGCCGCCTTGCCCGTCGCCCAGGCCGACGGCCAGACGCCGAGGATGCCGTTGTCGCCGCCTGTCACCGCATACCATTGGAAGGCGATCGACCAGACGATCTGCGCGAAGGCCAGCGTCAACATGGCGAAATACAGCCCCGACCGCCGGACGCAGAACCAGCCCGCCACCAGCGCTCCCAGCCCGGCCAGAACCGGCGCGCCGGCCAGTGCCAGCGGCATCGGCGCGTCCAGATGCTTGACCAGCAGGGCCGAGCCGTAGGCGCCCAGCCCGAACCACGCCGCATGGCCGAAGGACACCAGCCCGCCCAGCCCGATCAGCAGATGCAGGCTGGCGGCGAACAGGGCGAGAATGACGACCTCGGTCAGCAGGATCAGCGCGTAATCGCCGGCGCCCAGCGGTGCTGCGGCCATGACCGCCAGCAGGGCGAGCGCCCAGGCCCCGGCATGGCGTCCGGCCGACAGCGGCACGGTCACCGTGGCCGGGGCGGTCGGCGGCACCTCGTCGGCCCGGCCGAGCAGACCATGCGGGCGCAGCACCAGCACCACCGCCATGAACAGGAAGACGATCACCAGCGTGATCTGCGGGAAGATCAGGATGCCGAAGGCCTGCAACTGCCCGATCAGCAGCGAGGCGAGGAAGGCACCGGTCAGGCTGCCCATGCCGCCGACCACGACGACGACGAAGGCCTCCACCACGATGGCCATGTCCATCTGCAGGGTCACCGCCTCGCGCGGGACCTGCAGCGCGCCGCCCAGCCCGGCCAGGGCGCAGCCGAGGAACAGCACGCCGGTGAACAGCCGCGCCGGATCGACACCCAGCGCGCTGGTCATCTCGCGGTCCTGCGTCGCCGCGCGCACCAGCGTGCCCCAGCGGGTGCGGTTGAACAGCAGCCACAACAACCCGAGCACCAGCGGCCCGAGCCCGATCAGCACGAGGTCGTAGAGCGGGAAGGGCTGGTCGAGGATGTCGATGGAGCCCTTCAGCCCCGGTGCCCGGCGACCCAGCAGATCCTCCGGCCCCCAGGCCCAGGCGGTCAGGTCCTGCACCACCAGCACGACGCCGAAGGTGCCCAGCAGTTGGAACAGCTCCGGCGAGCGGTAGAGCCGGCGCAGCAGCCCGATCTCCATCGCCGCGCCGAGAACGCCCATCGCCAGCGCCGCGGCGGCGACCGACCCCCAGAAGCCGGCGGGCGTGCCGCCGAACCGCTCGATCAGCGACCAGCCGACATAGGCACCGACCATGTAGAAGGAGCCGTGCGCGAAATTCACGATCCGCGTCACGCCGAACACGATGGTCAGCCCCGACGACACCAGGAACAGCGTCGCCGCGGTCGCAAGGCCGCTGAGGGCCTGGACGAGGAGGAAGGACATGGGGTGAGGCGCCGGAAGCCCGGCGCCTTACTCCGCCGGCCGCATCTTGCGCGCCACGTCGTCGGGCGGCAGGTAGTTGGCGCCGTCGGCGTAGTGCCAGTCCTTCATGGTGCCGCGGCCGTCCTTGACGGTGGTGACGCCGACATAGGTGCCCATGGTGGCCTGATGGTCGGACGCGCGGAAGGTCACCGGGCCGACCGGGCTGCCGATGGTCAGGCCGGCCAGCGCGTCGACGATCGGCTCGGCGTTGCTGGATTTGGCCTTGGTGATCGCGGCGGCGACCGCCTTCATGGTGGTGTAGCCGACGATGGAACCCGCCTTGGGCGATTCCTTGAAGCGCGCGGTATAGGCGGCGACGAAGGCCTTGTGGGCGGGCGTGTCGATCTGGTCCCAGGGATAGCCGGTGACGATCCAGCCTTCCGGCGCCTCGTCCTTCATCGGCTCAAGGTATTCCGGCTCGCCGGTCAGCAGGCTGACGACCTTGCGGTTGCGGAACAGGCCGCGCCCCTCGCCCTCGCGCACGAACTTGGCGAGGTCGGCGCCGAAGGTGACGTTGAAGATCGCGTCGGGCTTGGCCGCGGCCAGCGCCTGCACGGTCGGGCCGGCCTCCAGCTTGCCCTGGGCCGGCCACTGCTCCGCCACGAACTCCACGTCCGGGCGCTTTTCCTTCAGCAGCTGCTTGAACCACGAAACCGCCGACTGGCCGTATTCGTAGTTGGGCGCGACGGTGGCCCAGCGTTTGGCCGGCAGCTTCGCCGCCTCCTCCACCAGCATGGCCGCCTGCATGTAGGTGCTGGGGCGCAGGCGGAAGGTGTAGCGGTTGCCCTTGGCCCAGGTGATGGCATCGGTCAGCGGCTCCGCCGCGACGAAGGGCACCTTGTTGCGCGCGGCGAAATCGGCGACGGCCAGCCCGATGTGGGAGAAATAGGTGCCGGCCAGCACGTCCACCGCCTCGTTCGTCACCAGCTCCTGCGCGACGCGCACCGCGTCGTCGGGCTTGCCGGCGTCGTCGCGCGAGACGACCTGCAGCTCGCAGCAGCCGATCACGCCGCCCTGGGCGTTGATCTCCTCCAGCGCCAGCTGCCAGCCCTGGCGGTAGGGGATGGTGAAGGCGGGCAGCCCGGTGTAGCTGTTGATCTCGCCCACCCGGACCGGCGCGCCGCTGAACTTCACCGGCTCCTTCGCGGATTGGGCGGCGGCGGGACCGGTGGCGAGGGCGGCGACAGAGATCGCGGCGAACAGAGCGGCGGAAAGACGGGACTTCGCCGTCGGCGAGGCGGTCGGGTGGCGGTGCTTCATCCTGCGGGGACCCCGGTTCGTAAGAGACCAGCGGCGTGTCCGGGTCGCGGTGCGACGCAACACACCGCGTTCATAGCAAACCCCGCGCAAAAGTCACCGCCTGATCGGGGTTTTCCCGTTCGGCCTTTCCCAACCGGCAGGCTATGCCTCCTACATCAGGCGGGCCAGCAGGGCCATGAACTGCACCCGCTCTTCCTCCGACAGCGGCTCCAGCGTGCGTTCATGGGCGGCGGCGGCATTCGCCATCAGGTCGACGACCAGCGCCTGGCCGATCCGCGTCAGCCGGACGCTGGTGCGGCGGCGGTCCTGCGGGTCGGGCTGGCGTTCGACCAGATTGCGCTCCACCAGCCGCAGGATCACCCCCTGCGTGGTCGCCGGATCCATGTAGGTCAGCCGGCCGAGCTGGTTCTGCGACAGCGGGCCCTCGGCATACAGGGTGGCCAGCGCCGCCCATTGGGTGGGGGTCAGCAGCGAATCGCCGATCAGGTCGATGAAGATCGCCGACGCACGCTGATGAGCGCGGCGGAGGCGGTGGTGAACCTGGCCGGCCAACTGGTAGTCGTCGGGAGGCAGTCGTCCGAAGTCGTCCATGGCAACGGGCCCGTGGTTCGCGCCCGCCTTCGGTCCGGGGCGAAGGCTGGGGCGGGCACGGACCGCCGCTCCCGGCTGCGTGGGCAGGGGTGGCCCGGCGTTTGCCGCCTGTCGCCACCCGATGCGTCCATTATGCGTTCCTCATGGAAAGGGTAGAAAACACAATGGCCGCAGTGCAACCTTCGCAGATGCGTCATAGAGCCACAGGAATGCAAACGTCATCGGCGGCGCAACAAAAGAAGCTGTGCGAGTTCGAAAACAAGGGGAGTGTCGCTTCTGCCGCAATTCCGGCGATCCCGATCGCCGATTCATGACGCCGTCGCTACGATACGCTTCAGCTGTCGCCGCTTCTCACCACCTGTTCTTCGTCAAGGTTTCCGCTTGGGCGGATAGCTGTTGGGCGGAGCGGTCTTCTCGGCAGGACTGGCCGCACCCTCACCGTCGGGGGGTGTCACCCCGCCCGGCGTATAGGGCGGGGTGGTGGCGTCCGGCGGGCGCTTGGTCGAGGGCGGAGGCGGCGGGGTGTCGAGTCGGCGTGTCATACGGCACCTTTCCTGGTCAGGAATCGTCATGAACAACCCGGTGCGGGGCGGACGGTTCCAAGTAGGAGCGGGGCAGGGGTGGGGGAGCTTCGCCAGTTCTGCCGGCCCGTGGCTATGACCTTCATCTTACGACCATTTGAAAAGAGACTGGAATCAAGCGAATCATTGGCACCGCCGCTCTCATCCCATTGCCGGCGATTTGTTGCGGCCACACCACAGGACCCGGCAAAAGCGGCGATGGTCGGGCTTCACTGTTGCGGGGGGAGCACGGTTTGTTGTGTCTTTGCCGAGGATGCGTCCGCATCGGTTCCTGTCGGAAGGCGGTGACCGGCCGTATCCCACCAAGGGGCCGGCCCCCGGCCCGAAGAGCCGACCGAACCCAGAGCCGACCGAACCCAGCCAAGCGCGGTGACTCCATGAAGACCAGCACCCTTTCCCTCCTCGCCCTCGCTCTCGCCTCGACCGGGCTGACGTCGCTTCCCGCCGCCGCCCAGGACGACCTGCAGCGTGGCGAAACCGTGCTGGAGCGTCGCCGGCCGGAGCTGGAGCAGCTTGGCGTCCGTGCCGGCTCGTTCCTGTTCCTGCCGCGGGTGGAGGCCGGCGCCACCTATGAAACCAACGTCTACGCCACCCGCGACAACCACGAGGACGACGTCATCTGGACCGTCCGTCCGCGGGTCGACATCAAGTCCGACTTCGCGGCCCATGCGCTGAACTTCTCCGCCTCCGCCGATACCGGCCGCTACAGCGACCATTCGGGCGAGAACTACACGGATTATGCCGCGCAGGCCGATGGGCGTTACGACGTGAACAAGGGCGGTGCGCTGGACGCCCGGCTGTTCCACCGCCGCAACCACGAAGGCCGCGGCGACATCAACAGCCTGCAGGGTTATGCCGAGCCGGTGAAGTATTTCACCAGCGGCGGCGAGGCCGGCTATAGCCAGCGTTTCAACCGCCTGCGCGCCCGCGTGTCGGGGTCGGCCCAGTACATCTCCTATGACGACGTCGACCTGATCGGCGGCGGCGTCGCCCGCCAGGGCGACCGCGACCGCTGGGAATATGCGACGGTCGGCCGCGTCGGCTACGAGTTCATCGAGGGCTATGAGGCCTTCGTCCAGGGCACCTATTCCTGGACCCGCCACAAGAACGACCGCGACGCCTTCGGCCTTGACCGCGATTCGGACGGCTACGAGGTGGTGGGCGGCGTTGCCAGCGAACTGACCGGCCTGATCACCGGCGAGATCTTCGCCGGCTACCTCGTCCGCAACTACAAGGATTCGCGGCTGGAGGACTTCAGCGGCCTGTCCTTCGGCGGGCGCCTGAACTGGGCGGTCACCCAGCTGACCGGCATCAGCGCCACCGCCAGCCGTCAGGTGCGCGAGACGTCGGCGAGCCCGGGCTTCGGCACCGCTTCCAGCTACACCCGCACCCTGTTCGCCCTGGGCGTCGATCACGAACTGCTCCGCTCGCTGATGCTGAACGCCCGGCTGCAGTACCGCCAGGACGACTTCAACGGAAACGACCGCAACGACAAGGTCTATACGGCCAGCATCGGCGGCACCTATCAGATGAACCGCTACCTGTATCTGACCAGCGGCTACACCTATGAAAAGCGCAACTCCAACCTGAGTGCGGCCGAGTACAGTGACAACCTGATCTACCTGCGACTCGGCGCTCAGATGTAATCCAGGCTGTAATCCGCCGAATCCGGATCGGCCGTCCGGGAAAGTCCCGGCCGAAGGTCCTAAAGGTTTTGCTGAACAGGGCAGGGCGTCCGACCTATGACGGGCGCCCTTTTCTTATGCCTGCTTTTATGGCCGGGAGCGATGTATTGGGGGGATCCGAAGGCGGTAATTCCTCTCCACTTTTTCCCAAGCGCTTGCGAGTTGCTAGTCTCCACCCGAATTCAGGTGCGTGACCAAAGGGCGCCGCTGCAAGGCGGCCGGCGGATGGGTGGTTCCAGGGAGCCGTTCCATCCGTCCGGGCCAACCGGACCGGTGATCAGGACCGGACCGGCGCTGCGGCAGGCATCCACCAGCCAGGGAAAGGGTTTAGGGATGAATCGACGTCATATGTTCCGTGCGCTGGGCCAGGGGATCGGGTTGGCCGCGCTCGCCGTTGCCATGGTCGGCTGTGCCGGCAACGACGCGCCGATGGAGACCGCCAGCGCCGGTCAGATCGGCGAGTACCATCTCGGCCCGGGCGACGCCTTGCGCGTCATCGTGTTCGGCGAGGAGCAGCTGTCCGGAGAGTTCCGCGTGGACGGCACCGGCAAGGTCGCCATGCCGCTGATCGGCGAGGTCTCTGCCAAGGACCGCAGCACCCGCGACCTTGAAAAGGAAATCACCACCCGTCTCTCCGCGGGCTATGTGAAGGACCCGAAGGTCAGCGTCGAGGTGCTGAACCACCGGCCTTTCTTCATCCTGGGCGAGGTGCGCAACCCCGGCCAATATCAGTATGTCAACGGCATGACCGCCCTGTCGGCGGTGGCGATGGCCGGCGGCTACACCTACCGCGCCAAGGAGGATTACGTCCTCATCACCCGCGGTGCCGATCCCAAGAAGGAAATCCGCAAGGCTCCGATCACCACCTCGGTGATGCCGGACGACGTTGTCCGCGTGCCGGAGCGCTATTTTTGAGCCCAGGTTTCCGAAGGCCGACGGCAGAATGCCTGACAGCAAAAAGCCCGACCGGAGATCCCCGGCCGGGCTTTTTGCCGTTCTGGACGCCTTCCAATCAGGCGGTCAGGTATCGAGCGTATCGCCGCCCTTCTTCTGGCCCGGTGGGATGCGCTGGTCTTTGGGAACGATGGGATCGCGCGACATGCCGTGCGGCGGCGTGGTGCCGGCCGCCTCGTCGTCGGTGCCGAGCGGAGCCGCGGCGGGATCCGTGGCCGGAACCTTGTCGCCAGTCAGCCCGCGGTCGATGTCCGCGCGCATCCGATGAGCCTCCGCACTGGGAGTGGTGGGCGTGTTACCGCCCGACTCGGGACGCTGGGGCTTTGTCATGATCGGCCTTTCGCACAAGCTGGTGTCAGGGGGCATTCCAATGCCTCCTCCAACCGTGCTGCCTTCCAACGGTTCCGTGGTTACGATACCGTCAGTGGGGCATCGGGGCCGCCCGGGCCTTGAACGCAGGCCGCTCTGTCGGAACTATGGCGCGGAGCGGGACCGCCCCCAGTGCGCGGTGGTGCCGGATACAGGAATCGAACCCGTGACCTTCTGATTACAAATCAGCTGCTCTACCAGCTGAGCTAATCCGGCGCGCCCATCGCTCGGCGGAGGCACACCTTAGCGCCCCTTTTCCGCGCAAACAAGCACTTGGCCGCACCGGATCCGCTTCCCCGTCACTCGCGCAGGCGGGCGACCTCGTAGAGCGCCACCGCGGCGGCATTGGAAACGTTGAGACTGCCCACCGGGCCGCCGGTCGGCAGGCGGGCGATGGCGTCGCAGCGCTCCATGGTCAGCCGGCGCAGCCCGCTGCCCTCCGCTCCCATCACCAGCACGGTCTTGCCGGTGAGATCCAGCTTCGCCAGGGTCGATTGCCCCGATTCGGCCAACCCGACCAACCAGAAGCCGTTCTGCTGCAGATCGGTCAGCGCTCGCGCGAGGTTGGTGACGCGGACCAGCGGCACCGCTTCCAGCGCGCCCGACGCACTCTTTGCCAGCACGCCTGTGGTTTCCGGCGCATGACGTTCGGTCACCACCACGGCGCGGGCGCCGAAGGCGGCGGCGGACCGCAGGATGGCGCCGACATTGTGCGGGTCCGTCACTTGGTCGAGCGCGACGATGACCGCCGATTTTTCGGCTTCCAACTCGTTGCACAAATCCTCGATGCCCAACTCCGGCAGGGGAGAGGCGTCAACGACGATGCCCTGGTGGACGGCTCCCTGCGGCAGCATCCGGTCAAGCTCCAGGCGGTCGACCGGCGAGGCCTCCGGCCGTTGCAGCCCCAGAGCGCGCGCCGCCGCGAAGGCCGGCTCCAGCGCCGCCCGGCCCGAGTCGGTCGCCAGCAGCCGGTGGATGCGCCGCTCCGGGTTCGTCCAGGCAGCGGCGACCGGGTGCAGGCCATAGAGAAGAACGCCGCGCGCGGCCGGCGGACGCCCACCCTTCGTCGGCCGCCGTCCGGACCGACCGGAGTCGTCCGTCTGGTCCTGCCGCGGCGATGCCCCGTGCTGTGCCTTGGCGCCGGAACGCTCGGCGCCGCGGTCGGCATTGCGGTCGGAAGAGCGGCTGGAAGCGGGGCCGGAGCCGGGATGTCTGGAGCGCGTCATGATACCCACGAAGAAGGGGAGGGGGCCGCAGCGGACTGTGACCGAATTTTTTCTGGTGTGAACCGCTTAACCCGTGTTGACAAGGTCTGAAAAATTCGCATATTGCCGAACTCCGCGGCGGGCACTGCCAAGCCGCGGACTGGAAGGGTGGCCGAGTGGTTAAAGGCAGCAGACTGTAAATCTGCCCGCGTACGCGTACGCTGGTTCGAATCCAGCCCCTTCCACCACTACTTTCCACGGCTTGTCCGTGATCGCGTTTGCCCCGGACGGTCGCGCCGGC